>CAYGZV010000075.1:8832-12622 GCA_964354425.1 uncultured Rhodoplanes sp.
CGCGCGCATTACGAGCGGATCGCGCCCGGCTTCGGCGAGGCGCCCGGCCTGTTGCGCAAGCAATTCATCTGGAGTGAGCGCGGCATCGCCGGCGGCGTTTATCAGTGGACAGATATTGCTTCGGCAGAGCGCTTCTATGCCGGGCCATGGCTCGACGGGATCCGACGGCGCTACGGCGTGGAGCCCGAGATCGACTTCTTCAAGACGCTTGCGATCACTGACAATCCCGGCGGCGTGGTGACCATTCCAGACGACACGCCGGCGGACGCTTCGGCGCGGCTGCGCACCCAATTCGACGAGTTCGTTGCGGCGAAGCTCGTTCCGCTTTCAAGGAGAACAGGATGACGACGACTCTCTCAGCTCTTTCCCGCCGCGGACTTCTGGTCGGCGGCGCTGGCGCGGCGCTTGCTGCGCCGTTCCTCGCAAAAGGGTTCAGCGCACGCGCGCAAGGCGGGGCGAAGTCGATCAAGATCGCCTGGAACACCGGCGCGGTGTGCTCGGCGCCGGTCGGTTACGCGATCGAGAAGGGCATTTTCGCCAAGCACGGGATCGCCGGCGAGACGGTCAATTTTGCTGGTTCGACCGAGCAACTCCTGGAAGCGATCGCGACGGGGAAGGCGGACGCCGGCGTCGGAATGGCGTTGCGCTGGCTCAAGCCGCTCGAACAGGGTTTCGACGTGAAGCTCGTCGCCGGCACGCATGGCGGCTGCATCCGGCTGCTCGGGTCGAAGCCGGCCGGGGTCACCAAGCTTGAAGACCTGAAGGGCAAGACTGTCGCCATCAGCGACCTCTCCAGTCCGGGCAAGAACTTCTTCTCGATCCTGCTCGCCGACAAGGGCATCGATCCCAACAAGGACGTCGACTGGCGGGTCTTCCCCGCGGATCTGCTCGGGCTCGCGATCGACAAGGGCGAGGCGCAAGCGCTTGCGCATTGGGATCCCGACACATGGCGCTTCCTCAAAGACGAGCGGCTGGTGCAGATCGCGAGCAATCTCGATGGCGAGTACGCCAATCGCACCTGCTGCGTCATCGGCGTGCGCGGCAGCCTGTTCCGCGAGGACCGCGCGGCCGTACGCTCGCTCGTTACCGCACTCTTGGAATCGGCGGGCTTGGCCGCCAAGGACCCGCAGGCGACGGCGCAGGTCTATTTTGACACCTACAAGCCGAAGAGCAGCGTCGAGGACCTCATCGCGATGCTCAAGAGTCATACGCATAATCACTCGCCGATCGGCGAAGCGTTGAAACGCGAATTGGTGCAATACACCGACGAACTCAAGCGCGTGCAAGTGATCAAGGCCTCGACCGACGCGCAGAAATTCGCCGATCGCATCTACGGCGACGTATTTGCGTGAGTAGCCCGGCATGACGAGCGTCGTGGACGAACGCCCCGCGCCAACGCGGCTTTTCATTCGCCTTGGCCGTAGACCCGGCCTGAGTGCGGGCTCGATGATCGGGTTGCGCTGGGCCGCGCTTGCGCCGCCCGCGGCTTGGCTTCTGCTCGCCGGGATTGCCGTGTACTGGCCGCAGCCGCAGGAGTTCGAACGAACGCGCGAGTTCGCGCTGCTCGCCTCAGGCTTTGCCGCGCTTCTCGCTGTCGGCGCGTTGGCGGGCGGGCGGCTTGGCAGGTTCGGGGCGCGGCTGCGGCGGGCCGAGCCTTGGCTGATCGTGCTCGCGCTGTTGGCGATAGCGTGGGAGCTGGTTACCGCGAAGTTCGCGCTGCTGCCGCCGCCCTTCTTCATGCCGCCGCAGTCCATTCTCGAAGTCTATATCGACGAAGGCGGCAAGATCGCCGAATGCCTGTGGCATTCCACGCTGCTGCTTGCGAAAGGCTCGGTGATCGGCGCGATCATCGGGTTCGTAGCCGGGGTCGCGCTCGGCTGGTCGAAGGCGGCCTCCTATTGGGGTCATCCGGTTCTGCGGGTGATCGGTCCCTTGCCGGCGACCGCGTGGCTGCCGATCGCCTTCTTCGCGTTCCCGACCAGCGCGAGCGCGAGCATCTTTCTCATTGCGCTCGCAACCGGCATTCCGGTCGCCGTGCTCACCTGGTCGGGCATCTCTTCGGTCAACAGCGCCTATTACGACATCGCGCGCACGCTCGGCGCCAGCAATCGCTTCCTGGTGCTGAAGGTCGCGATTCCAGCGGCGATGCCGCATGTATTTGTCGGCCTGTTCATGGGACTGTCGGCCTCGTTCGCCGTGCTGGTCGTGGCCGAGATGATGGGCGTCAAGGCCGGCCTCGGCTGGTATCTGCAATGGGCGCAAGGCTGGGGGGCCTACGCAAACATGTATGCGGCGCTCGCGGTGATGGCGTTGCTGTGCGCAAGCCTCGTCGCCCTTCTGTTCCGCGTTCGCGACCACCTGCTCGCCTGGCAGAAGGGACTGATGCGGTGGTAGCCGCCGCGCAAGTTGCGACGACGGAGGCCGGGATGGCGCTCGCCATCCGCGGCGTCGGGCACGCCTTCGACCTCGACGGCGAGACGCTCGACGTGTTGAGCGACATCGACCTCGAGCTTGCGCCGGGCGATTTCGTCGCGATCCTCGGCCCTTCGGGCTGCGGGAAATCGACCTTGCTGCGGTTGGCCGCCGGCCTCGACCGGCCGCGCGAGGGGACGATCCTCGCCGACAACGTGCCGATCGAAGCGCCCGACCCGTCGCGCGTCGTCGTGTTCCAGGACCCGACGCTGTATCCCTGGCGGACGGTGGCGGGCAATGTCTCGCTCGGCCTGGAAGCGCGCGGCCTGTTGAAGACCCATCGCGGCCGCATCGACAGCGCGTTGCGCCTGGTTGGGCTCGACCGCTTCGCGTCGGCCTATCCGCATCAGTTGTCCGGCGGCATGTCGCAGCGGGCGGCGCTCGCCCGCGCTCTCGTCAACGATCCGCGCCTCTTGATCCTCGACGAGCCGCTCGGCCGGCTCGACCAGCTCACCCGCATGGCGATGCAGGGCGAGATCGTCTCGCTGTGGCGCAACGCCGGATTCACCGTGCTGCTTGTTACGCACGACGTCGAGGAGGCCCTGCTCATGGCGCAGCGCGTGGTCGTCATGAGCGAACGCCCGGCGCGCATTCGCGCGGTAATCGATGTCGACAAGCCGTATCCGCGACACCGCGACGATCCCGCATTGGTTGCGCTCCGTCAAAGGGCGCTCGAACTGCTGGGCCTCGGGGCAAGTTGGTAGTTACGATGTCGCGGCGCGGCGGCGTCAACCTGCGCAAAAAATAAGAAGGACCGCAGACCTGATGCGCTTCAAAGTACACGCCGTACTCGTTGGTTCAGGCGCAACCTACCTGCGCAACGTCAGGGAGCTCTTGAAGCTCGACCGGGGCTACTACAGTACGACCGACGATAGCCTCCTGCGCGAAACCTTCTCGAAGATGAAGGTGGCCCGCCGGCAGGTCCTGCTCCGGCCGACGCTCCTGCGGGATGCCGTTCGCGCCCTGAGCTTGAAGGCGCTCTACCTACCGACCAGAAGCGTATCCTGCTCGACAAGGACCTGCCTCAGCTTAAGCACCGCTGGCACGAGGCGCACGAGATCGCGCACGACCCGTGGCACCTTGAGATGATGCTTGGGGGACACCGAGTTGCAACGCGAAGTCGCGACGTCTCTCGCCTCTTGAGCGAGCGTAAAGGGCTGCGGCTCAAGGAAGAGCTCGGCACGAATCCCAACGTCTGGGCGCTCATAGCCAAAAGTGACATGGTGGTC
Organism: uncultured Rhodoplanes sp.; assembly: GCA_964354425.1. Taxonomy (GTDB): domain Bacteria; phylum Pseudomonadota; class Alphaproteobacteria; order Rhizobiales; family Xanthobacteraceae; genus Rhodoplanes. Next base: position 12,534 of record CAYGZV010000075.1, read on the forward strand.
GGTGATAAAAGCGGACATGAAGCTGCCGCCTGCAGGCTAGGCCTCCCCTATCACCGAAATCTATCAGAAAGCTGCACCGTCTCTCTCCG
>CAYGZV010000076.1:0-1399 GCA_964354425.1 uncultured Rhodoplanes sp.
CAGAAAGTCGGCGGCTTTCTCGGCCCCTATCGCTTCCTGAGAACGCTTGCGCCCTCTCCCGGCGACCCTGCGGTGCTCGGCTTTCTCAAGGGGCGCATCGAGGTCTCGCTCGCGATCGTGGACAAGCGGCTCGCCGAGCGGCCCTTCATACTGGGAGAGCGGCCCACGATCGCCGACCTGTCGATGTGCGGGTACATGTACTACCCGGCCGATGAGTTCGGCTTCGACATCCCGGCCATCTACCGCAATATCGGCGGCTGGCTCGATCGCATCAAGGCGCTCCCGGGCTGGAAGCACCCTTACGACCTCATGCCCGGATACCCCCTGCGGCGGTGACGACCGTCTTGCCGTTGCCCGCGTGCTCAGCCGCCCCGCTCGGCAAGACACTCGGCAAGGCCGGCGAACAGCGCGCGGCCGTCGGTGCATCCCAGCGCCGGTTCGACGTGGTTCTCCGGGTGCGGCATCATGCCGAGCACATTGCCGCGCTCGTTCAGTATGCCGGCGATGGCGTAGATCGACCCGTTGATGTTCCACTCTGGCGTGAGCGCGCCATCGGGCGAGGCGTAGCGGAAGATGATGCGTCCCTCGCCTTCGAGCCGCGCGATCGTCTCGGCGTCGGCGACGTAATTGCCTTCCCCATGCGCAACCGGCACGCGGATCACCTGGCCCGCATTGTAGCCTTGCGTGAACGGCGTATCCGAGCGTTCGACGCGAAGATAGGCGTCATGGCAGATAAACTTCAGCCCCGCATTGCGCATCAGGGCGCCCGGCAGGAGCCCCGCCTCGCACAGGATCTGGAAACCGTTGCAGACGCCGAGCACAAGCCCGCCGCGGCCGGCGAAGGCGCGCACCGCATCCATGATCGGCGCACGCGCCGCGATCGCGCCGCAGCGCAGATAATCTCCGTAGGAGAAACCGCCGGGAACGACGACGAGATCGACGCCGGCGGGAAGCTCGGTCTCCGCATGCCAGACCATGGCCGGCGGGCGACCGGCCGCGAAGGTCAGCGCGCGCGCCATGTCACGCTCGCGATTGATGCCGGGAAAGACGAGGACGGCGGCGTTCATGATGGTTCCGGCGAATAAGCGCGGGCGTGCGTCAGCCTGTTCTCTCCGGCCGCGCGCGTCAGGGCGCGATCTCGACGCGGTAGTTCTCGATCACGGTGTTGGCGAGAAGCCGGTCGGCCGCTTCCTTCAGCACCGCCTCGACGCCCGCACGGTCGTCGCCCGCGACCTCTATCTCGAACACCTTGCCCTGGCGCACGCTGGTGACGCCGCCGACGCCGAGCGACCGCAGCGCGCCCTCGATCGCCTTGCCTTGCGGATCGAGGATGCCGGACTTCAGCGTCACGAAAACTCGGGCTTTCATCGCCTGCCTCTGAATGACGAACGGGGGCGTT
>CAYGZV010000076.1:1499-12415 GCA_964354425.1 uncultured Rhodoplanes sp.
GGCTCGGGCCGGCTGATGTTGGAGATGCGCACCCCGAGGCCCGGCAGGACTTCCCACGGCGCGCCGCGTTCGCGTTCCCGAAGACCGAGCGCAATGGTGAGGTTCTTTACGATGCGCTGGTGCGGAGGACCGGGCGAAGCCTGCAAGACGAACTCCCCCTCGATCAGTTCCCACTTCTCCTCGTCCGGCTGCCTGTCGGTGAAATCGTAGAACTCGTCGACCGTTTGGGGCGCGGTGCTGATCCTCGGGACACCCATGACGGCTCTCCAAATCGCCTGTCCCTCGAAAATAAGCCCCGTAAGCCGAATATCCAGCCGGTCCCGCGCGCCGAACCGGGTCACCGAAACGCGAACGTTGCGCGAGGAACATCGCGCGGCGCAAAAATCGAGTCGACCGGCGCATCGTCCGGCTTCGCGGGGCTCATCCTTTCACGAGAATCGGGCCCGACCCCTGCGGACGCTCGTTCTCGCTCATGATGCCGAGCCTGCGCGCGACCTCGGTATAGGCCTCGAGCAGGCCGCCGAGATCGCGGCGGAAGCGGTCCTTGTCGAGCTTCTCGTTCGACTTGATGTCCCACAGCCGGCAGGAATCGGGAGAGATCTCGTCGGCGACGACGATCCGCATCATTTCGTTTTCCCACAGCCGGCCGCATTCCATCTTGAAATCGACCAGCCGGATGCCGACGCCGAGAAACAGGCCGCAGAGAAAATCGTTGACGCGGATCGCAAGCGCCATCACGTCGTCGATCTCCTGCGGGGTCGCCCAGCCGAACGCCGTGATGTGCTCCTCCGCCACCATCGGGTCGCCGAGCGCGTCGTTCTTGTAATAGAACTCGATGATCGAGCGCGGCAGCTGCGTGCCCTCCTCGATCCCGAGCCGCTGCGACAGCGATCCCGCGGCGACGTTGCGAATCACCACTTCCAGCGGAATGATTTCCACCTCGCGGATCAACTGCTCGCGCATATTGAGCCGACGAATGAAATGAGTCGGCACGCCGATATCGTTCAGATGCTGGAACAGATACTCGGAGATGCGGTTGTTGAGAACACCCTTGCCTTCGATCACCTGGTGCTTCTTGGCGTTGAACGCGGTGGCGTCGTCCTTGAAATGCTGGATCAGCGTTCCAGGCTCCGGGCCCTCGTAGAGGACCTTCGCCTTGCCTTCGTAGATGCGGCGACGGCGGCTCATAGGGGTGTACCGTGGCTTGAGGAAGTCCATCTGATGCCGTGGCTCCGAGTTCGAGTTTCAAGGCCGGCGGCGACGTCGAGCAGAGAGCTTGGGCTCGCCTGCTGCGACAGCAAAACTAGCCGAAGGTCGGTGCAAGCACAATTGACATAGACCTCTACCCCATGGCGTGCAATGAGGACTAGCGCGAGGGTTCGACCGCCCTTGACCTCCGCGCGCCGATGTGCAAGGCGCGATGCCGAATCCCCACGCGCGATTTTACCGGCGCGGTAGAGTGACGAGGTTTGAAATGAACAGTTTCGACAAGCGCAAGGAAGGTTTTGAGAAGAAGTTCGCCCATGACGAGGAGCTTCGCTTCAAGGCGACCGCGCGCCGCAACAGGCTGCTCGGCCTGTGGGCGGCGGAAAAGCTCGGCTTGTCCGGCGCCGAAGGCGAAGCCTACGCCAAGGAAGTCGTGATCTCCGATCTCGAGGCGCCGGGCGACAACGACGTGTTCGCGAAGGTGCGCGCGGACTTCGACGCGAAGGGAGTCACGCAATCCGATCACCAGATCCGCCGCACCATGGAGGAATTGATGGCGCGCGCGGTCGAAGAGGTGCAAACGAAGTAGCGGAAACGCGAGACCGCCCGAACGCCGCATGTGCGCTTCGCGCCTGCGCCCGTCGGCCGGATTGCGCAAACTCGGCGAATGCCGCTCCTGCCTCGTCGCTCGCATCGATCCGGCTTGGAGAGCAGCGATTGGACAAAGCCAGCATGATCGGCCTCGCCGTGCTGCTCGCCTGCGCGGCGCAAGCGGGCGCCGCAGCGCAGAGCGTCGGCAGCGCCTTTCCCGGCGTCGCGCCGTCCGTTCCTTCTCCAGGCGGAGCACTGGCCCCTCCGGCGATCGCGCCCGGCGCCGCCGGAGCCATCGCGCCAGGTCCCGCCGCCCCGGAGATGCCGGGACTCTCAACCCCGGTCGCGCCCGGACCGGCGACGCCGGACCGGATGGGACCGCGCGCGGGGCCGCGCATCGTCGCCGCGCCGGGCCTTCCGCCTGTCGTGATTCCCCATGGACCGGCCAAGCGCAGCAGCTACAGCGATCGCGTCGCACGCTGCGTGCATTACGGGACAGCCGCCGGCGTCCCGCCGAGCGAAATCGGCCGCTTCACCGCCTATTGCGTCCAGTGACGGCGATCGCCTGAGCCGACGGGGTTCAGCACGCGACCTGGCCGCAGCGCGCCCAGCTCACTTTCTGTTTCAGCGCGTCCTGGCCGACCGCGCCAATCACGACATCGTCGCCGATCACGTAGCTCGGCGTGCCGTTGAGGCCGAGCGATTCGGCGAGCTTGAGGCTTTCGGCGAGCGTCGCGCGAACCTCGTCGCCCGCGATGTCGCGTTCGATGCGCGCGACGTCGAGACCGACCTCCTTGGCGGCGGCGAGCGCGCGCGCCTTGTCGACCGGGCCGCGGCTCGCAAGCAGCTTCTGGTGCAAGTCGAAATACTTCTTCCCGCTCTTGTCCTGCAGATTGGCGGCGACCGCGACGCGCGCCGCATCGACCGAGCCTTCGCCCAGCACGGGAAACTCCTTGAGCACGACGCGCAGCTTGGGATCGGCCTTCATCAGGTCGAGCAGGTCGGTCAGCGCGCGCTTGCAGAACCCGCAATTGTAATCGAAGAACTCGATCAAGGTGACGTCGCCCTTCGGATTGCCGATCACCACGCTGCGCGGCGAGTTGAACAGCAACTCGGCATTGCTCTTCACCGCCGCCTTGGCCTTTTCCGATTCCGCCGCCGATTGGCGTTTTTCGAGTTCGAGCATCACGTCCTGCAGCACGTCGGGATTGCGCAGCAGATAGCCGCGGACGACCTCTTCGATCTCCTTGCGCTGCTCCGTCGAGAAGCTCTGCGCGCCGGCGGCGACGACGCCGCCGATGATCAGACACGCCGCGGGCGCGAAGGCGAAGGCGGCGAGAAGCAGGCGGCGGAACGGCATGCGGTCGTCCTCGGTTAGCGGCCGGCCCGTTGGGCGCCAGCGGGGGGTCTGTAGCTCGCGATGTCGTCCGCCTTCACCCAGCCGGGCGAGCCGACCGGAAGGCGGTCCTTGGCGCGCGCGGCAAGCTGGCGCGCCGTCCTGATGTCGCCGCGCGCGAACGCGGCCTGCGCCGATGCGAGATCGGCCTGGGCGAAATCGCCCTTGCGGCCATAGGCCATGGCGAGCTGCGCATAGCCCTCGGAAATGTCTGGATCGGATGCGACCGCCTGGCGCAGATAGGCGATCGCATCGTCCGCCATTTTCGGGTCCTTGGTCCCGATCAGCGCCTGCGCGAGCATCACTTTGATGAGGAGCGGGTTGGGCGCGGTCGCGGCGGCGCGGCGCAGCGGCGCAACCGCCTCCGCCGCGCGGCCGGTCTCGAGCAGGGCCTGGCCCTTCAGCTCGTGCAGATACGGGTTGTCGGGCTGCGCCTCGATCAGCGCATCGATCTGCCCAAGCGCGGCGCGGACATCGCCATGGCGATAGGTGGCGATCGCGCGGGCGTAGCGGGCGGGAAGGCTCTGGTCGCTCGGCATGTAGCGGCGCGCGACCGTGCCGGGCCCCTCCAGGAAGCCGAAGAGCTTCGCCCGCATCATGTCGTGGCGGAGCTGCAGCTCGGGCGAATCCTTCTTGTCCCAGTACTGCGTCTTGGTGATGCTGGCGAGCGCGGCGAGGCGCTCGGACGCGAGCGGATGCGATTGGTAATAGGGGTCTGCGCCGCGCGCCGCGAACAGCTGCTGGTCCGCCATGCGCTTGAACGTTTCGTACATGCCTTTGGCGGATTGCCCGCTGGCGGTCAGGAACTTCACCCCGGCGCGATCGGCCTGGTCCTCGTGCTGGCGCTGATAGGCGAGCAGCGAGCGCTGCATCATGACCTGCGGCGCCGACATCGCGACCGCCCCGGGATTGCCGCCGACATTGCTGCCGGCGCGCGAGGCGGCGAAGGTCGCGCCGAGGCCGAGCAGCATGGCGAGGATCGAGATGGTCTGCGCGTTGGCAAGCTCGGTCCTGAGCTTGCTGAGATGGCCGCCGGCGATGTGGCCGGTCTCGTGCGCCAGCACGCCGATGATCTGGTTCGGCGTCGCCGATTCGAGCAGGGCGCCGGCATTGACGAAGATGCGGTGCCCGTCCATCACGAAGGCGTTGAACGAGCGATCATTGATGATGACAACGCGGACATTCTGCTGGGCGAGCCCGGCCACGCGCAAGATCGGCTGCGTGTAGTCGCGCAGCACCTGCTCGATCTCCGCATCGCGGATGATCGGGAGGCCGCGCGATTGCGCCGCAACGGGCGCGGGCATGCCGGACAGCGCGACCGCGCAGGCCGCCACCGCGGCGACCGCGCGAAACGCGTGCTCTCTCAGCTTGCGCTTGACAGGTCTGTGTGCTGCGCTCATTCGAACTGACGCATTCGTCCACCCGACCGGCGGACAATAGTGGGGGCGAATCGGCGCGGTCAACACGCGCTCTCGGCGCTTCTTCGGTCAACAATGCGAAAAATGCGGCAACAGAGCGGCGTCGGGCGACCGACCGGGGAGCAGGGCGCGACGCGCGATCGGCAAAACCCTCCTCGCCTTGCCTCGCGGCGCAGCGACGTCCCGCCTTTCATGGTGATGGACGTGATGACCGCGGCGGCGCGCCTCGAACAGAGCGGCCACCACGTCATCCACATGGAAGTGGGGCAGCCGGCGGCGCCCGCGCCGTCGATGGCGATCGCCGCCGCGCGGGCCGCGCTGGAGGGCGGACGGCTCGGCTATACCGAAAGCCTGGGGCGGCCGAGCCTGCGCCGCCGGATCGCGCGGCACTATCAGGAGACCTACGGGGTTTCCGTCGACCCCGCGACCGTCATCGTGACCACCGGCTCTTCGGCGGCGTTCACGCTCGCCTTTCTCGCCCTTCTCGAACCCGCCGATCGCGTCGCGCTCGCGGCGCCGGCCTACCCGCCCTATCGCCATATCCTGACCGCACTCGGCTGCGAGCCGGCGCTGATCGCGGCGTCGCGCGAGTCACGCTACGCATTGACGCCGCAGGCCTTGCTTGCGGCCCATCGGGAAAAGCCGCTCACGGCCGTGCTGATCGCGAGCCCCGCCAATCCCACCGGAACCATGATGAGCGCCGACGCGCTCGCCGAACTTGTCGCCGCCGCAGAGGATGCCGGCATCGCCGTCATCTCCGACGAAATCTATCACGGCCTCGACTACGCGTTTCCCGCGAAGACCGCGCGTTCGCTCTCCGACCGCGGCATCGTCATCAATTCCTTCTCCAAGTATTTCTGCATGACGGGCTGGCGGGTGGGCTGGATGATTGCGCCCGAGTCGCTCGTGCGGCCGATCGAGCGGCTGCATCAGAATCTCGCGATATCGGTCCCGACCCTGTCGCAGATCGCCGCCGAAGCGGCCTTCGACGGCCGCAGCGAGATGGAGGCGGTGAAGCACGGCTACGAAGTGAACCGGCGCATCCTGATGGAGGGCTTGCCGAAGGCGGGGCTCGACCGCTTCCTGCCGGTCGACGGCGCATTCTATCTCTATGCCGACGTGTCGGCCTTCACCGACGACAGCCTCGACTTCGCCCGGCGCCTGCTGGCGGACGCGCATGTGGCCGCGACCCCCGGCATCGATTTCGATCCGGTCGACGGCCGCCGCTTCATCCGGTTCTGCTATGCCGGCGCGCAGGAAGACATGGCCGAGGCCGTTAGGCGCATCGGCGACTGGCTCGCGCGATAGGGCCGGCTGGACTGTCCGACTCAGCTTCGTCCGACGCGCCGCGGCGGGCTGCCTTCGGCTTCGCGGTCCGCGCCGACGTCGTCCGCGCCGTCATCGCCCCCTACCCCCTCGTCGTCTTCTTCAAGATCGCCGTCGTCGCCGTCCTCGTCGTCGCCGTCCTCGTCGTCCTCATCGAGATCGGTTTCGACCAGATCGAGCGCGATCGGCGGGAGCGACTCGCGGAACAGCTCGCCTTCCTCGCCGATCCAAACACATTTGATCTCGTCTTCATCAACCGCCACGACCGTCATCGGCGGGCCGCCCGACCTGAGCAAAACGACGTCGCCCGGTTTGAATGCCATATTCGATCCTCCGCAGAATCCACGGAGCCACACTTAAAGCCGGATAATGACACGCCGATCACGGCCGCCGAGCAGCGAGCGGACGTTGGGCGGCTTCGATCCGACGCCGCGCGATGACCGCGTGCCGATCGCCATGGCGATATATCAATTGGCGGCGATGCGGGTGCGATTTGCTCGGCGAATGCGTGATCGTGACCAAGCCGCCCGGCTTGACTCGGCGCGCGCGCTGGCCCGCGGCAAGGCGCGCCGCGGCTGCCGGCGAGCCCTCGTCAGCGTCGCCTCACCTCGACATCCGGGTGAGCCATGTGACCAAGGTCATGCGCATGGCTCATGCGGACAGCCTTCCCCTCGCCGATCAGGTCCGCGTACGGCTGCGGATCATGAAGGTGTCGAAGCCGTATTCGGCGACCTGCCACCAGAAATATTCGTCGTTGCGGAACGCCTGCACTTCCGTGATGAACCGCTTGAAGTCCTCGTTCTTGGCCGAGATCTCCGCCCACAGCTCGTTCGTCGCTTTCAGGCAGGCGTCCATGATGTCGTTGGAGAACGGCCGCAGCTGCGCGCCGCCCGCGATCAGCTTGCGCAGCGCGCCCGGATTGAGCGCGTCGTAGCGCGACAGCATGTAGATCGTCGCATTGAAGCCGGCATTGATGAGCACCGCCTGATAGGACTTCGGCAGTTCGTTCCATTTGTCGAGATTGACATAGGCGTGCACCATCGGGCCGCCTTCCCAGAAACCGGGATAGTAGTAATAGGGCGCGACCTTGGCGAAGCCGAGCTTCTCGTCGTCATAGGGGCCGACCCATTCGGCGGCGTCGATGGTGCCTTTCTCCAGCGCGGGATAGATGTCCGGACCCGCGAGCTGCTGCGGCACCACGCCGACCTTCTGCAGCACCTGCCCGGCGATGCCGCCGATCCGCATTTTCAGGCCGGACAGGTCGGCCACCGTCTTGATCTCCCTGCGGAAGAAGCCGCCCATCTGCGCGCCGGTGTTGCCGGCCGGAAAGCCGTAGACGTTGAACTTCTTGTAGAACTCGTTGAACTGCTCGGTGCCGCCCTGCTGCGTCAGCCAAGCGGTCTGCTGGCGCGCATTGAGGCCGAACGGGACGCAGGATGCGATCGCAAAGGTCGGGTCCTTGCCGACGTAATAGTAGGAGACCGAGTGGCACATCTCGACCGTGCCGCTCGACGTCGCGTCCAGCGCCTGCAGGCCGGGGACGATTTCGCCCGCGGCGAAAGGCTGAATCTGGAAGCGGTTGTCGGTCATTTCGGCGACCTGCTTGACCAGCACCTCGCCGGCGCCGAAAAGCGTGTCGAGCGACTTCGGAAAGCTCGACGCCATGCGCCATTTGATTTCCGGCATCGACTGCGCAATGGCGGGCTTGGCGATCGCCGCGGCGGCGGCGCCGCCGCCGAGCGCGCCGAGGAACTGACGTCTCTTCATCGCGAGCATTCCTCTGTTTGTTGGAGTTGGAGCAGCGGCTCGACAGCGCCGCCCAGCCTGAAACAATAGGCTTACCAGAGCATGGGCGCTTTCAGGGCGCAAGCGGGCCGGACGGCGCGGACCGCTCGTGCGCGCCGTGCGTCCGGCGCCGAGCGTGCTACGCCTCGATGACGATTTTCGGCGCCGCCCGCCCGGTCCCGACCACGGCAAGCTGGTCGCGCACCTTCTCCGCGATGCCGCGGAAAATCTGCGCATGCGGCCCGTTCGGGTCGGAGGCGACCACCGGCCGGCCGGCGTCGGAGTTCTCGCGAATGGCCATGTGCAGCGGCACCTCGCCGAGGAACGGCACGCCGAGCCGCGCCGCCTCGTCGCGCGCCCCGCCATGGCCGAATATGTCCGAGCGGGCGCCGCAGCTCGGGCACAGGAAATAGCTCATATTCTCGACGATCCCGAGCACCGGCACGTTCACTCGGCGAAACATCGCGATGCCGCGGCGGGCGTCGATCAGCGCGAGATCCTGCGGGGTGGATACGATCACCGCGCCCCTGAGCGGGACCTGCTGGGCCATCGTGAGCTGCGCATCGCCGGTGCCGGGCGGCATGTCGACCACCATGATGTCGAGTTCGCCCCACTCGACCTCGCGCAGCATCTGGGTGAGCGCCGACATCACCATCGGGCCGCGCCAGATCATCGGCGTCTCCTCCTCCACGAGGAACCCGATGGACATGACCTTCACGCCGTAACCGAGCATCGGGATCAAGCGGCTGCCGACCATCTCCGGCCGGCCCTTGATCCCGAGCAGCTTCGGCATCGAAGGCCCGTAAATGTCGGCGTCGAGCACGCCGACCTTGAGGCCGAGGTCGCGCAGGCCGAGCGCGAGATTGACCGCGGTGGTCGACTTGCCGACGCCGCCTTTGCCGGAGGCGACGGCGATGATGGAGGCCACCCCGGGCACCATCGGCTGCTCGGGCTGATGGGCGGCGGGCGCCCGGCCCTGAGGCGCCGGCCGCGCGGCCTGTCCGGTGCCGCTGCGCTCCGCCGTGAGCGCGACCATCGCCGAGGTCACGCCGGGGATCGCGCGCACCGCGGCTTCCGCCTTCGCGCGCACCGGCTCCCAGCTCTTGACCGCGGCGGCGTCCACGCTGATCGAGAAGAACACCTTGCCGTCGCCGGCAATGATTTCCGAAAGCGCGCCGCTCTGCGGCAACGGCGTGCCGTCCGGACTGTGCACGCCTTCAAGGCTTGCGAGAACTGTCTGCTTGCTTAATGCCATGTGAATCTCCCTTCCCGGCGGGCCAAGTTCCGCGGGCGGTTGAGGTCGTTCGACAATAGGCCGCTCGCCGGTTCGGTCAACGGCGGCCGCCGTCATCCGATCTTCAATCCGATGATGCCGAGAACGATCAGGCCGACAGAGGCGAAGCGCATCAGCGTCCCGGGATCGCCGAACGCCCACACGCCGACCAGGAAAGCCCCGACGGCGCCGATGCCGGTCCACACCGCATAGGCGGTGCCCATCGGGACCTCGCGCTGCGCCAGCAGGAGAAGCGCCCCGCTCGCGAGGATGCACGCGACCGCGAACAGGATCCAGATCGGCCGGAGGCCCTGTTCGGTCCAACCGAGCTTCAGCCCCACCGGCCAGCCGATCTCGCAGAGTCCCGCAAGCACCAGAAAAACCCACGCCATTTGAAGCTCCCTGCCTTAGGCAAGCGCGACGAAGCCCGGCCAAATACGGTTGACGCCGCGCGCGCGGGCGGCACATTGGCGCAACGAGCAAACCTCCTGCAAGATCACCGCCGCAAAGGAAGCAAGCCATGGCGAAGGTCGCATTTCTCGGACTCGGCGTGATGGGCTTTCCGATGGCCGGCCATCTTGCAGCCAAAGGCGGCCATGCGCTCACCGTCTACAATCGCAGCGCCGAGAAGGCCGAGCGGTGGGTCGCCCAGCATGGCGGCAGGCGCGCGCCGACCCCGCGGGAGGCCGCGGACGGCCAGGACGTCGTCATGGCCTGCGTCGGCAATGACAACGATCTGCGCGAGGTCACGCTCGGCGCGACCGGCGCGTTCGCCGGGATGAAATCCGGCGCGGTGTTCGTCGATCACACGACCGCATCGGCGGAGATCGCCCGCGAGCTCTACGCGGCCGCCGGGGAGCGCGGCTTTCAATTCATCGACGCCCCGGTCTCGGGCGGTCAGGCGGGGGCGGAGAACGGCGTGCTCACGGTGATGTGCGGGGGCGACGAGGCGCCGTTCGCGCGCGTCGAGCCGATCATCCGCAGCTATGCGCGCGCCTGCACGCTGATGGGCCCGTCGGGCGCCGGCCAGCTCGCGAAGATGGTCAATCAGATCTGCATCGCCGGCCTCGTGCAGGGCCTCGCCGAGGGGCTTGCATTCGCCAAGAAAGCGGGCCTCGACTGCGAGAAGCTGATCGCCACCATTTCCAAGGGCGCGGCGCAGTCTTGGCAGATGGAGAACCGCTACAAGACGATGGTCGCCGGCACGTTCGAGTTCGGCTTCGCCGTCGACTGGATGCGCAAGGATTTGTCGATCTGCCTCGCCGAGGCGCGCCGCAACGGCGCGCATCTGCCGGTGACCGCGCTGGTCGATCAGTTCTATTCGGACGTGCAGGCGATGGGCGGCCGGCGCTGGGACACGTCGAGCCTCATCGCCCGGCTGGACCGCTGAGGTCCCGGCCGTCCGACCGGCTGCGGCCGGCGTTTCACGGCCGTCCGCTAGCCGTTCGACCTGTCTGGCGCGCCGTCAGCGGCAGACCTCGGCCCCGTTGACGACCACGCACTTCTTTCCGGCGCGGTTGGCGGGCGCGCCGGCGGCGCGCGCCGGACCGGGCGGCGGACCTCCCGCACGATTGGGTGGCGGGCCCGCGGCCGCTTGCGGCGGTGGGGGATTGGCCGCAGCACCAGGCGGCGGCGGAGGAGGAGGAGGAGGCGGTCCCGGCCTCGTTGCCGCGGCGGTCGGCGGCGGCGGCCCGGGGGGCGCTTGCCGCGCGGCCGCGCCCGGTGGCGGCGGCGGAGGCGGACCCCGCCGCATGGCGGCCGGGGGCGGTGGCGGCGGCGGGCCGCGTCTCATTGCGTCCGGCGGCGGTGGCGGACCAGGGCTGGCGATGGCCGGGGGGCCGGGCGGAGGCTGTCCGGCCGCGCCATTTGGCGGCGGCGGCGCTTGCCGCCCGATGACCCGCGGCGGCCGCGGCGGAAGACC
>CAYGZV010000077.1:0-6980 GCA_964354425.1 uncultured Rhodoplanes sp.
AACTTCGGAAAACGCCGGATCGGTTTGGATCAGGTGGATGATGGCCGCCTTGTCCAGTCGGACAATGGTGGCTTCCGTTATGGCCGAGACTGTCGCAAGACGCGTCGCCTGTCCGGCCAGGCAGGCCTCCCCGAAGAAATCGCCGGGTCCGAGAAGCGCGACGACCGCCTCTTTTCCCTGCTCCGACACAACGGCAACCTTGACCTTGCCCTTCTGGATGTAGAAGACCGCATCCGCCGGATCGCCCTGGGAAAAAACAACCTGATCCTTGCCGTGCTTGCCGGTGGCGCCGCCCTCCCCGACTTTGGCGAAAAGAGACTTCGAATCAAACGAGGGTCTTTGTCCGATCGTCATCATACGGCGTCCTGTCTTGCGGGCTCGCGCCTCCGACGCAGATATAATAAGCCTCCCGCTATCGCAAAGCAGCAGCGATGTTGCCGCCGTCGACTGTCGTGACGTCGGCCGTGGTCTTCAGTTGCAGCGCCTGGTGCAGGAAGGCCTGCGCCACGTCCTCCGCCGTCACTTCGCGCTGAAGCAGATTGCCGCTCATATAGTCTTGCTCGGACACGCCGCGCGCATTGGCGCGCTCCTTGACGAAATCGTCGGTGAGCAGGCCCGAGCGGATCCGATCGGCGTTCACCGCATTGGCGCGGATGCCATCCGCCCCGTAATCGAGCGCGTATTGGCGGACCAGAAACAGCGTCGCCGCTTTCGGCAGGCCGTAGGGCCCGAAATTCGGCCCGGGATTGATCGCCTGCTTCGACACGTTGAACAAAAGGCAGCCGCCCGTGCCCTGCGCCAGCATGATCTTAACCGCGGCCTGCGCGACGCGCTGGTGGCCATAGAAGTTGAGTTCGAAGCTCTGGCGCAGCACCGCCTCGTCGACCTCGCCGATGCGCCCCTGCCAGGCCGCGCCTGCATTCGACACCGCGATGTCGACGCCGCCGAACGCCTCGACCACGCGGTCGAAGGCCGCGCGCACGGAGCCCGCATCGGTGACGTCGCATTTGACGGGGAGCGCCGCGCCCCCGATCGCGCTCGCGCGCTCCGCGGCGGCCCCCTCGTTCACGTCGAGGAGCGCGACTTCCGCGCCCGCGCCCGCGAAGGCGCGCGCGGTCGCCCCTCCGATCGCGCCCCCCGCCCCGGTGATGACGGCCACCTGGCCCGCGAGCTGCGGCTCCACGGCCGCGCCGAGCTTCGCCAGTTCCGGCGGCCAGTATTCGATGTCGAACATGTCCGCTTCGGAGATCGACTGGAAGCGGCCGATCGCCTCCGCCCCGGCGATCACCTCGGCCGTGGCCGTGGCGAGATCGGCGGCGATGCACGCGTCCTTCTTCGAGCGCCCGAGGCCGAACAGCCCCAGTCCCGGCACAAGCGCCACGCGGGGAAGCGGGTCGAGCATCCGCTTTCCGCCGCGCGAACGCGCATCGTTGCGGGCGAAATAGTGGCGGTAACGCGCGACATACATCTCCGCCGCAGCGCGCGTTTTTTGCCGGAAGGCGACGAGATCGCCGGCCCCGGGAGGATCGAGCAGGAGCGGCCAGTTCTTGATGCGGATCGTGTAGTCCGGCGTGACCACGCCGTCCTGCGAGTAGCGCTTGATCTCCGCGCCGCCGACGAAATCGAGAATCGCCGGGCTGGTGCGGAAATCGAGGATGAGGCGGAGATAGGCCCCGTCCCTGCTCGCATCGTTGAGGCTGCAAGCGCCGCGAATGATGGGCATCGCCTCGGCGACCGGCGCAAGCGCCTGCGGCAGGCGCACGGCCACCATCGGCTTGCGGCCGCGTTGCAGCCGCGCTTCCGCCGCCGACACCATCGCGATCATGCGCTCATAGGCCTCGCGCGCGGTCTCGCCGAACGTAAAGATCCCATGTTTGTCGAGAATCAGCCCGTGCACCCGCGGGTTTTCCTCGAATGCCCGCGCCGCCGCCTTGGCGAGCCCGAAGCCCGGCCTGACATAGGGCACGATGCCCATGCGCTCGCCGAACAGCTCCGCCGCGATCGCGGCCCCGGCCGGCTGATCGATCACGCTCAGCACCGCGCTCGCATGCGTGTGGTCGACGAACTTCGCCGGCGCGAAGGCGTGCAGCAGCATTTCCACCGACGGGTTCGGACCCATCGGATCGATGAGGTTCGCGCGTTGGATTCTCAGCAAGTCACGGTCGGAGATCGCGTCGCGCGAGCGCAGCGTCTGCAGCGGCGCGAGCCGGACGGCGGCAAAGCCCGCCGGCTCGATCGTGGCCATGTCGAACCCGGAGCCCTTCACGCACAGCACCTCGGCCGCGGCGCCGAGCAGGTCGGTGACGCGGGTTTTCACCGAGGTGTTGCCGCCCCCGTGCCGCACCAGCGTCGGATCCTGTCCGAGCAGCCGCGACGTGTAGACGCGCAGTGCGATGTCGGGCGGAACGCCGTCATGCGCATAGCGCGCCACGAGCGCGTCGGCGTCGCGATCGACAAAGCGGCTGTGCATGGCGTCGCCGCGGCCTTTCGCGCGTTCTCAGCCCTTGTTGCCGCCGATGAGGCGGCGCGCCCACCAGCCGGTGCGTCGCGACCCGGCTGGCTCGACCACCGATACGGTCTCGCCGGTCTCGCCGGTCTCGCCGGTCTCGGCGCTCGCGACCTCCGCCGGCTCGACGGCCGCCGGTCCGGCAGGCGCAGCTTCGGGCGCCGCAGGAGCGCTGCCCTCGCTCGGGAACGCGATCGGCTCGCGGACCGTCGAGCGACGGCGCGGTTTGCTTTCCGCCGGGGCGGCGGGTTCCACGGGCATGGGTGCCCCGGCCGGCTCCTCCGCTTGGGTGCAAGGAGCCGCTGCCTGCGAGGCTTCATCGGCCGGAAGCGGCGGCGTAACGGGCGTTACTGCTTCGGCCTGCTCACTGGAGAGCGGCGCCTGCTCTCCGCCGGCCGCGAAGCGGGGCAATGCATCGTCAGGACCGGCCTCCCCGTCCCGCTCCGCGCTCAGCGCCGGCTCGCCTGCCGACGTTTCAAAATCGAACGAGGGGCTTCCGAGAGCGGCGCCTGCTTCCTCGGCGTCGCGCTCCAGAGGCTCCGCCGCGTCCTCCGCGGATATCGGCTGCCCTCCTTCACCCTCCGACCGCCGATTGCGGCGCCCGCCGCGCCGCCCCCTGCGCCGCCTTCGGCGGGGGTCGCCTTCTCCTGCGGTCTCCTCCTCGCCGGCGTGCTGGTCGGGCAACCGCGGCAGCGCGACGGCCGCCTCCTCGCCCTCGACGCCATCGTGATCCTCATGGGCGATTGCATGTTCCGCGGCCGTTTCGCTGGTGAACGAGTCGGCTTCCGGGCGCTCCTCGCCGCGGCGCCCGCGACGCCGCCGGCGGCGCCGCCGGCGTCCGCCATTCTCGCCGGACTCCGCCCGCTCGGCGTCTTCGACAAACTCGTCCCCGGCGGCGGAAACATCCTCGGCTTCGAGCTCGGCCTCGTCCTCGATCTCCTCTTCGTCCGGCGCCGCCAGCGGGATCAGGGCCGACGGCTGCGCGGCGAGCGCGCGCGCCTGCTCCGGGCTGTGGACCTGCTCGGCCTTCTCGATCAGGAAAGGCTGCTGCCCACTCGGCGTGGCGTCGGCCTTCACGGTGACGGTGATGCGGAACCGCTGTTCGAGCTCGCGCAAATGCGCCCGCTTGTGGTTGAGCATATACAGCGCGATCTCGGTCCCCGTCCGGACGGTGACGTTGTGGGTCGCCCCGCGCAACAGCGTTTCCTCCAGCATGCGCAGGCATTGCAGCGTCACCGAGGCGACGGAGCGGACATGGCCGGTGCCGCCGCAATGCGGGCATTTCTCGGTCGAGCTCTCGAAGACGCTCGTGCGGATGCGCTGGCGCGACATTTCGAGCAGGCCGAAATGGGAAATCCGGCCGACCTGGATGCGGGCGCGATCGTTCTTGAGGCACTCCTTGAGGCGACGCTCGACCGCGCGGTTGTTGCGCTTCTCATCCATGTCGATGAAATCGATCACGATGAGCCCGGCGAGGTCGCGCAGGCGGAGCTGGCGCGCGATCTCCTCGGCCGCCTCCAGATTGGTCTTGAGCGCGGTATCCTCGATGTGATGCTCGCGCGTGGCGCGGCCGGAATTGACGTCGATGGCGACGAGCGCCTCGGTCTGGTTAAGCACGATATAGCCGCCCGACCGCAGCTGCACGATCGGCGAGAACATGGCGTCAAGCTGGCTCTCGACGCCGTAGCGGATCAGCAGCGGCTGGCCTTCGCCATAGAGCTTCACGTTCTTGGCATGGCTCGGCATGAGCATGCGCATGAAGTCCTTCGCCTCGCGGTGCGCCTCCTCGCCCGCAACGATGACTTCGTCGATGTCCTTGTTGTAGAGGTCGCGGATCGCGCGCTTGACCACCGAGCCTTCTTCATAGACGAGGGTCGACGCGCTTGATTTCAGCGTGAGATCACGCACCTGCTCCCACATGCGCAACAGATACTCGAAGTCGCGCTTGATCTCGGTCTTGGTGCGCATGGCGCCCGCCGTGCGCAGGATCACGCCCATGCCCTCCGGCACTTCCAGATCCTGGGCGATATCCTTGAGGCGATTACGGTCTTGCGGGCTGGTGATCTTGCGGCTGATGCCGCCGCCACGGGCCGTGTTCGGCATCAGCACCGAATAGCGGCCGGCGAGCGACAGATAGGTGGTGAGCGCCGCGCCCTTGGTTCCGCGCTCTTCCTTGACGACCTGCACGAGCATGATCTGCCGGCGCCGGATCACTTCCTGGATCTTGTATTGCCGGCGAACCCGCGGCGCCCGCTCCTGCACTTCTTCGAGGGCGTCGGCGCCGCCCACGGACTCGATCGTGTCCTCAGTCGCGGCGGTCTCGTCTTCGTCGTCCTCGTCCTCGTCCTCCTCGTCGTCCTCGTCCTCGTCCGCCGTATCCGCCCCGTTCTTGTTCGCGTGATTGTCGGTTTCCGCGTCGTCGTCGTCCGCGTCGTCATCGTCATCGTCGTCGTCGTCTTCGCCCCGGGCGATCGCGGGCATCCCCGGGACCTCCCCTTCCGCGGAAGTTTCGACTGGCCGCGCGAAGGCGAATTCCGTTGTTTCACTCAGGATTTCGACGGCCACGGCCGCCTGCTCGCCGATCGGCGCGCCCCTACTCGCCGCTTCAGCCGTCGCCGCCCCATCGGCCGGCGTTTCCCGGCCGGCGTCCCGCGCCGGCTCGGCCGCTAGCGCATTCGCCGCGCTCGACCCAGCCTCGCGATCCCGATCTGGTGGGCCGGAGCCAGGCAAGGCAAGCGCGCCGATCTCCGCGGAAACGGCCTGCGATGGCTGTGCCGAGAACTCGGACGAGGGCTCCTCCCGGACGCCGCCGGCCGGCCCTTCAAACCCGCCGGTGGGTTCCGCCTCCGGCGCCGGCTCGCTCGCCACGCGGTGGCCCCGCTCGTGACGGTTTGCTGGCATCGAATGCGACGTCCGCGCGGCGGCGCGGCGATCGGCCTCCACCTCGGCGGCGCGATGCGCGCGCTCCTCTTCGTCGATCAGCGCCTGCCGATCGGCCACCGGAATCTGGTAGTAGTCGGGATGGATTTCGCTGAATGCGAGAAATCCGTGGCGGTTGCCGCCGTAGTCGATAAACGCGGCCTGGAGGGAGGGCTCGACCCGCGTGACCTTGGCGAGATAGATATTGCCTCTCAGCTGGCGGCGGCTCGCCGACTCGAAATCGAATTCCTCGACCCGATTGCCGCGTAGCACGACCACCCGAGTCTCCTCCGGATGCGTCGCGTCGATAAGCATTTTATTAGCCATGTTCGTGTCTCTGGGCTCCGCGCTCGCCCTGTGCGGCTTGTCCTTCGGACGGCGGCATGCAGAGGCGAAAAACACGAGCCTAACTGTGGGGTTGAGCAAAAACCCCGGATCGGAGCGCGTAGGCCGGGCGAGCGCGAGTCAGCCTGTGTCGGCGCTCTTCCATAGCGCCGAACGGTTCGCTGCTCGCTCGTTGTCCCGGACATGAGCCTCGGTTCCTGGGGATGCGAGGGCCACGCTTCCGGCGCGGCCAATAAGGGTGTCGCTTCAGCTGGGGTCATTTCGTGTGAGCGTCCCGAAGGATCGCGCACATCCTCAATTCATCCTCCTTAGGAGGCGCCAAGTCGACCGTTCCCCGTCCCCGCAAGTCGCTGCAGGCGCACTCGCCGCAAAACAGAGTTCGGACGCTCACCGTCGCCAGCTGCCGGGTAGGCAGAACCGGAAACCTCTGAGAATCCACCAGCACTCCTTATTAAGGTGCGCGCCGGTGCCTTGGCAAGCCGGCGTCAACAGCAACCTTTGCTTGTGGATGGTTGGGCCGTGCGGACGCGCGCGCTCCGCAGGCGCGTTTCACGCGCCCGGCCGCGGGACGCCCGACCTTGAAAAAGACGACTTTGACCGACGAAAGATCGCTTATCTGATCGGGGGCGCTTCCGATTCGCGGCGCCGGCATGAAACCGTGCGGACCCGCGCGGGTTTTGCCATTGCTGATGCGGGCGGAGCGGAATTGAATTAAGCCTAGGCTGATGAAAGGGGGCTATCGACCCGTGGCTCGTTGCGCGACGCTCCTCTTCGCGGCGGTTTCGGCGCTGATTGCGGCCGTCGCGCCCGGCATGGCGCAGGTGCGCCCGCCGGCGGCCGTCCCCCTGAGCTTTCCGCTCGCCACCGGCGCCCGGCTCGCCGGAGATCAAAAGCAAACGCGATTCGTCGTCGACCTGTCCCAGACGGTCGACATGCGCGCGTTCACGCTCGCCAATCCCTACCGGGTCATCATCGACCTGCCGCAGATCGCGTTTCAGTTCCCGCCGAAAACGGGCGAGCGCGGCCGCGGCCTTGTCAAGGCGTTCCGGTTCGGCCTCGTCATGCCGGGCGGCTCGCGCATCGTCGTCGACACCACCGGCCCGGTGAAGGTCGAACGGGCGTTCGTGCTCGACGCGGCGGACGGCCTGCCCGCCCGGCTGGTCGTCGATCTTGCCGCCGTCGACCGCGACACGTTCCTGCGCGCCGCCGC
>CAYGZV010000077.1:7080-12177 GCA_964354425.1 uncultured Rhodoplanes sp.
GAGGCGGAGGGCGCGACCGTCTATACCGTTTCGGAGCATGCCTCGGACGCCGAAGCGGCGCGCCTCGCCGACGCCGAGAACAAGGCCGACGTCATCGCCGGCGTGAACCTCTCCGCCGAGCCGAACGACATCGCCGACATCCTGATCGACCTCGCCCAGCGCGAGACCAAGAACTACTCCGCGCAATTCGCCCGCGTGCTGGTCGGCGAGTTGAAGACCACGGCGCGGCTTCACAAGCACCCGCTTAAATCGGCCGGCTTCAAGGTCCTCACCGCGCCCGACGTACCGTCTGTGCTGATCGAGCTCGGCTATGTGTCGAGCCGCGAGGACATCAAGCAGCTCACCTCCAACGACTGGCGTTCCCAGGTGGGCGACAAGATCGTCCAGGCGGTGGATGCTTTTTTCACGACCCGGCTTGCCGGGTCGGGCGCGAAATCGGGGTCGAACTGAGCGCTTGACGCGCGCGCAAGCCTCTGGAGCCGCGGCGCTACCGGCCTCAGTTTGACCATAAAACAGCGCGACTTACCGAGGCCGTACTTCCGGCGGTCGCGGCCGCGCATGCGATTATTATGGCGTCCGATACGGCGCGCACTTGCGGGGAACGGGGCGATGAGGCTGATCCTGCGGTTCTTCGGGTTTCTGTTCGCGACGGGAACGATCTTGTTTCTCGTCGGCATGGCGGCGACGGCCGGCCTCATGTGGCACTTCTCGAAAGATTTGCCGGACTATTCTCAGCTCCAGGATTACGAACCGCCGGTGATGACGCGCGTGCATGCGGTCGATGGATCGCTGCTGGCCGAACATGCGCGCGAGCGCCGGCTGTACCTCCCCATCCAGGCAATCCCGAAACGCGTCGTCAACGCCTTCCTCGCCGCAGAGGACAAGAACTTCTACGAGCATGGCGGACTGGATTTTTCCGGCATCATCCGCGCCGGGGCGCTCTACGCGCAGAATATGGGCACCAACCGCCGCCCGCAGGGCGCTTCGACCATTACCCAACAGGTGGCGAAGAACTTCCTGCTGACCAACGAGGTTTCGTTCGAACGCAAGATCAAAGAGGCGCTGCTCTCGCTGAAGATCGAGCGGACCTATTCGAAGGACCACATCCTCGAGCTCTATCTCAACGAAATCTATCTCGGCTTCTCCGCCTATGGCGTCGCGGCCGCCTCGCTCCTCTATTTCGACAAGTCCGTCCACGAACTCTCCATCGCGGAGGCCGCCTATCTCGCGGCGCTGCCCAAGGCGCCCTCGCAGCTCCATCCGTTCCGCCAGCGCGACCGCGCCGTCGAGCGGCGCAATTACGTCATCGATCGCATGGTCGAAACCGGATACATTACGGCTGCCGAAGGCGAGGCGGCCAAGAAGGAGCCGCTCAACATCACCCCGCGGCCGACCGGCGCGCAGATCTTCGCGGGCGAGTATTTCGCCGAGGAAGTGCGGCGGGAGATCCTGGAAAAATACGGTGAGAAGCGCCTTTACGAAGGCGGCCTCTCGGTGCGCACCACGCTCGATCCGAAACTGCAGACGATCGCCCGCAAGGTGATGGCCGAGGGCCTGGTCCGGTTCGACGAAAGCCTCGGGTTCCGCGGACCCGTCGCCAAGATCGACATTTCGGCCGACTGGGGCGCGCGCCTCGCCGACATCCGGGCCCTGTCCGACGTCGCTCCCTGGCGGCTCGCGGTGGTGATCGAGACAAGCGACCAGAGCGCGCGGATCGGGTTTCAGCCCGCGCGCGACCCGGGCGGCGCGGTGTCGCGCGATCGGCTCGTCGGCATCGTCCCGCTCGAAGGGGTGAAATGGGCCAAGGCGGCGGGCGGCCCCGAACGCGGCAAGGCGATCGCCCGCGTCTCCCAGGTGCTTCGTCCCGGCGACGTCGTCTATGTCGAGCCGTTCGGCCAGGAGGCGAACCAGTTCCGCCTGCGGCAGATACCGGAGATCTCCGGCGCGATGGTGGTGATGGATCCGGTGACCGGCCGCGTGCTCGCGCTGGTCGGCGGCTTCTCGTTCGACCAGAGCCAGTTCGACCGCGCGACGCAGGCGATGCGGCAGCCGGGCTCGTCGTTCAAGCCGCTCGTCTATGCCGCCGCTCTCGACAATGGCTACACGCCCTCGACGGTGGTGGTCGATGCGCCGATCGAGATCGACCAGGGGCCGGGCATCGGCATCTGGCGTCCGGAAAACTATTCCACGGGCAAGTATTACGGCCCGCAGACCCTGCGCTTCGGCATCGAGCATTCGCGCAACGTCATGACCGTGCGCCTCGCCCAGGATGTCGGCATGCCGCTGATCTCCGAATACGCCAAGCGCTTCGGGGTCTATGATAGCCTGCCGCCCTATCTGTCCTTCGCGCTCGGCGCGGGCGAAACGACCGTGCTGCGCATGGTGACGGCCTATTCGATGATCGCCAATGGGGGACGGCGCATCGCGCCCACTTTGATCGACCGCATCCAGGACCGCTACGGCAAGACCGTCTACAAGCACGATGCGCGCGAATGCCGCGGCTGCGACGCCGACAAATGGCAGAACCAGGCGGAGCCCGCTTTGATCGACCGGCGCGAGCAGGTGCTTGATCCGATGACCGCCTACCAGATCACCTCGATCATGGAGGGCGTGGTGCAGCGCGGCACCGGCACGACGGTGCGCGAAGTGGGCAAGCCGGTCGCCGGCAAGACCGGCACCACCAATGACGAGAAGGACGTGTGGTTCATCGGCTTCACGCCGGAAATCGCCGTTGGCGTCTATCTGGGCTACGACAAGCCGCGCCAGATCGCGCGCGGGGCGACCGGCGGCCAGCTCGCCGCGCCGATCGTGCGCGACTTCCTCAAGATCGCGCTCGCCGACAAGCCGGCGGTTCCTTTCCGCGTCCCCCCCGGCATCAAGCTGATCCGCATCGACGCGACCAGCGGAACGCGCGCTGGGCCCGGCACCCAGCGAGCGATCCTGGAGGCCTTCAAGCCGGGAACCGCGCCGTCCGAATCGATTGCGGTCTACGGCACGCTCGGCCCGGACGGTCAGCCGATCGGCGTAACGCCCGACGCCGACCGCGCCGTGCGCACCGGCACCGGCGGATTGTACTGACCGCCGGATCGCGCGGCGCCCGCGTCGCGCCGCGATCCGGAGGCTCGCTGCGACCCACGTGCAAAAGCCCCGGCCTCGCGGCCGGGGCTTTTGCGTTTTCGCGTCAGGAATCGATGAACGGGTGGCGCTCGCTCGACTCGCGTCGCATCTCTTGGGCCTCGGCGAAGGACTCCTGCCACATGCGCAGGCCGGCCAACGCCCATGCGAGGAACCTGTGCGGTCCTGCAGGTGGGCCCATTCTCGCGATCAGTCCGGGGTTAGCGGCCAATCCGGGGGTAGCGGTCTGAACCATCGAATCATGTCTCCCTGTGTGAGGCCTGATTCGGACGTTTCCCTTTCTCTCTGACGCAGCCGTGTGTGGCTCTTGCGACGCCGGTTTCTTGCCGCCGACATAGGCGATCGTGCTGCAATGCACAACCAGCGTCGAAATCACAATGATTTCAGAGCGACTGAGACGTTGCGCCGCACGCGCGCCACATTGGCTGCACCCGTCCTGCCCGGAGCCAAGCGGATTCGGCGTGGTCGCGCGGTTCTCGATCCATCCCCTGCCCGCCCGATCCTCTGCTCGCGCCTATGGCGGCTGGCGCCGGATTGCGGTACCCCCCGCTCTATGGAGCACAATGTCTATTCCGACGGCTATATCCGCGGCATTCTCAACACGGCCAAGACGATCGCCATGGTCGGCGTGTCGGCGAACGCGAGCCGGCCGAGCTATTTCGCCTTCAAGTATCTGCTCGAGCGCGGCTACCGGATGATCCCGGTCAATCCCGGCCTCGCCGGCGAGGAACTGCTCGGCCAGCGCGTTTATGCGAGCCTCGCCGCGATTCCCGAGCCGGTCGACATGGTTGATATTTTCCGCGCCGCGCGCCACGCGCGGCCGATCGTCGAGGAGGCGCTGCGGCTGACGCCGCCTCCGCAAGTGATCTGGATGCAGCTCGGCATACGCGACGAGGCGGCGGCGACGCTCGCCGAGGAGCTCGGACTGAAGGTCGTGATGAACCGCTGTCCCAAGATCGAGTACGGCAGGCTGTCGTCGGAGATCAGCTGGATGGGCGTCAACTCGCGCACCCTCACCTCGCGCAAGCCGGCGCTGTTCGGCCGCGGTATCCAGCGCTTGTCGCTTGACCGGGCGACCACCGCCGGCGCGCCGACGGAAGCCGCCGACCGCGCCGGGCGCGCCGGGGGCGAGGACGACAGCCATCGCTGACAGGCCGTGCGCACCGATGCCGCTCGCCGCAGCCGCCTCCGCTTTGGCTTCGCAACCACAGCCTTACTCCCAAGCCTCGGGTGAACAACCTCCATAGCAATGACAACTAGCGCACTCACGTCTCCAGCACATGGCTGAGAAACGGCGGCCGGCTTTGCGGCGACCTATTTCACCAGCGTCACCGGCAGAGTCGTCAGGTGAATGACTTTGGTCGCGACCGAGCCCATGATGAGATTTCCGATCGCGCCCATGCCGCGCGTGCCCATGATGATCGCGTCGCAGCCGCGCTGTTCGGCGCATCGGGCGATGACCGTGGGGATGTCGCCGACCAGGATGTCGGTCGAGAAGCTCACGCCGGCCGCTCGCGCCAGCTCGATCGCCGGCGCCAGCACGTCCTCGCTGTGCTGGCGCTGCAGCTCCCGGGCCTTCTCCTCCTGCACATAGACGGCGATCTCGCCATAGATGAGCGGCGGCTCATGGGCGTTGACGATGAGCAGCTCGATCGGGGCGTTCTCCTTCGCAAGTCTGATCGCATACTCCACGGCGCGCAGGGCATTTTCGGAGTTGTCGATCGGCACCAGGAATTTGTGCATGACAGGGCCCTCCCCGGCTGCCGCGGCGCTGCGCTTTGATCCATCCTTGACCGGGCGTCGCCGCTGCTCGTTGACGCCGATCAATTTAGTCAGCGGCCATCTCGCCGCGGAACGGGAAGCGAAATCGTCGGCCCTGGCTCCCCGCGTCAGGGACTGAGCGGGACCTGCTCGTTGGTGGATTTGAGATAGCGCGTCAACTCCTGCGGCGGACCGCTGCCG
>CAYGZV010000078.1:0-12158 GCA_964354425.1 uncultured Rhodoplanes sp.
CTGGTGATCCCCGCGATCTATGTCGTGCTGCGCGACGCCGACCGCGTCGTTGCGGCGTGATGCGTCGCGGTTGATCCGCGGCGCCCGCCGGAGGCGCTTGACCTCCCGCCGCCCGGCAGCGCAATAGATTCGCCGTCGCTAGAGTCGGGATCATCGGGAGGCACGCTTGGACACGGTTCAATCGCGAGGACGAATTATCGCTGGCGTCGCTTTTGACATCCCCGGCATGGGCTACAAGGATCCGCGAACGGGCCAGATCGAAGGCTTCGAGACGGACCTCGCCAGAGCCATAGCGGACAAGCTGCTCGGCGCGCCCGACCGCATCGATTTTTTTCCAGTCACGGACGAACAGCGCATCCCGGCATTGCATAGCGATCTGGTCGACATGGTGTTGTCACAGATCACGATCACTCCGGATCGCGTGGAGCAGGTGGATTTCTCCATTCCCTACCTCGTCACGCGAGAGGCGCTTCTTGTGCCCAAGGGAAGCAGCATAAAGGGTTTCGACGATCTCAAGGGAAAGCGCGTCGCCGCCACCGCGGGCTCGATCTCGCTTCGGCGAATGCGCGCCTCCATGCCGGACGCAACGCTGATCGTTACGCCTTTGAGTTACGGAGGCCTGGAGGCCGTGGCGAAGGGCGAGGCGGATGCCGCGTCCAACGATATGATCAACCTGCTCGCGATGCGAGGAGCGTCTGATCACGCGGATCGGTTTGACATCATTGATATAGGCGACAGGTTCGACGAGAAGCCCTTCGGCGTCGCGGTCAAGAAGGGCAGGCGATCTCTCGTCGACCGCTTGAACCGGGCGATCGAGGACCTCAAGGCGAATGGCGAAATCGACCGGCTGCTGAAAAAGAATATCGCGGGCGCGAGCGGATCGAACGGACGATCCTGATCTTCGTCCAGCGCGATCAATCCAACCCGCCGGAAGCGCCGATTGCGGGCGGATGTCCTCGGCGAATGGCCGCTCCTTCGGGATCGTCGGCAGACCCGTATCGCCCCTTTGCGAGAACGCACGCTTGCCCGCTCGAGCCGGACATGGCTCGGGCTTGCGGTGCGCAGGCGGGGTGCTTCAGCCTCACGAGTCCGTGAGCGCGGGCCGCGGCGGCAGCCTGAAAAATTGATCGGCGCGCCCGTTCCGGCGGCGTTTCGTCGATATCCCGATCTCTGTGCGGCAGCGTGTCGGTTGAACAGCGTTTGATCTTTGTAGATCATTCGTCCTGCAAACTTGCTGCGCAGGCAGCATCCATTTATGCGATAGGTGAATTTTTCGGCCCATTGGCCTCCTGCTCCAATGCGCCCGTCACCGATGTCTTTGAGGAGGTCGAATTAATGCAAACAAATCGTGTGCAAGAGAGATCCTCTACTCAGGAGCGCGCCGCCGGACCGGCGCCGTCATGACGAACTGAAGAATCCTCGCGGGGGGAACTGATGAATCAGACGCCGTCTGAATTCCTTCTGCCTGCTGCGCCGAAAGCGGTGGGCGTTCCATCGTGGACTGGAGACCGGGAGGCTGAGGCCGCCAACGCGACCCGAGCTTCGGTGAATCGATCCGGAAAGAATCCGGAAAGAAAAGGAACGGAACTGTGGCGGGGACGAGGGAGCACAAGGGCATGACGGCGGAGCATCGCCGACTCGCCGAAGCCGAGCGGGGCGCGGCCAGATGGAGACGCTGGGGACCCTATCTGAGCGAACGTCAGTGGGGAACGGTGCGTGAGGATTACAGCGGGGACGGCAACGCCTGGTCAAATTTTCCGCATGAGCAAGCGAGGAGCCGCGCCTATCGGTGGGGTGAAGACGGCATTGCCGGCGTCAGCGACGATCAGCAGCGTCTATGCCTCGCGCTCGCCCTGTGGAACGAGCGCGATCCCTATTTGAAAGAGCGGCTTTTCGGCCTGACCGGGCCGGAGGGCAATCACGGGGAGGATGTCAAAGAGTATTATTATTATCTCGATGCGACGCCGACGCACGCCTATCTCAAAATGCTCTACAAATACCCGCAAGGGGAATACCCATACGCCCAACTCCGCAACCGCAACCCATCATGGGAAAAGCTTTCGCCGGAGTTCGAGCTGATCGACACCGGTCTGTTCGACGAGGACCGCTATTTCGACGTCTTCGTCGAGTACGCCAAGGCCTCCCCGGACGACATCCTCATGGTCGTCACGGCCCACAATAGAGGGCCGGACACGGCGCCCCTGCATATCCTGCCGACGCTCTGGTTCCGCAACACGTGGTCATGGAAGAACGGTGCGCCCAAACCGAGGATCGCGCGGCTGGACGGCGTTGGCCTCGAAGCGCAGCACGAAAAACTGGGAACATTCAGGCTCTATTGCGAGGGCGGCCCTGAGCTGCTTTTCTGCGAGAACGAGACCAACTTCCGCAAGCTGTACGGCTCAAACCAGGCGGAAGGCTATTTCAAGGACGGGATCAACAGCTTCGTCGTCGAGGGCGATGCGTCGGCCGTCAATCCGCTGGGCGTCGGCTCGAAGGCCGCGCCGCACTACCGCGTAAACATTCCCGCGCGCGGCGCCGCCACGGTCCGGCTGCGCCTGTCCAATGCGCAGCTCTCCAATCCGTTTGAAGACGCCGATGCGGTTCTGACGCAGGCCCGGAAGGACGCCGACGATTTCTATGCCGAGCTGCAGAAGGATCTTGCCGATCCGGACGCACGGCTCGTGCAGCGGCAAGCTTTGGCGGGCATGATCTGGACCAAGCAGTTCTATTACTACGATGTCCCCGAGTGGCTGAACGGCGATCCGACGCAGCCGGCGCCGCCGGCCGAGCGACGGCGCGGCCGCAACTCGGACTGGGACCATGTCAACACGGCGGACGTGCTGTCCATGCCGGACAAGTGGGAGTATCCCTGGTTCGCCGCCTGGGACCTCGCGTTCCACTGCTTGCCGCTGGCGCTTATCGATCCGGCCTTCGCCAAGGAACAGCTCGTGCTGCTCACGCGCGAATGGTACAGCCACCCGAACGGTCAATTGCCGGCCTACGAGTGGAATCTCGGCGACGTCAACCCGCCGGTGCACGCCTGGGCGACCTGGCGTGTGTTCGAGATTGACCGCAAACAGCGCGGCGACCGCGGCGATCTCCGGTTTCTCGAGCGTGTCTTCCACAAGCTCCTTCTCAACTTCACCTGGTGGGTGAACCGCAAGGACGTCGAAGGCCGGAACATCTTTCAGGGCGGCTTTCTCGGCCTCGACAATATCGGCGTATTCGATCGCTCGCGGCCGCTGCCGACCGGCGGTCACATCAACCAGGCCGACGGCACGTCCTGGATGGCGATGTACAGCCTCAACATGATGCGGATCGCCTTGGAGCTCGCCCGGCACAACGATGTTTACGAGGACATAGCGACCAAGTTCTTCGAGCACTTCCTGCACATCGCCGAGGCGATGACCGACTTCCAGGGCGGCGGCGCCGGCTTATGGGACGAAGAGGACAAGTTCTATTACGATATGCTGCGCACCGACGACGGCGCGGCTTACCGGATGCGGCTGCGCTCGATGGTCGGGTTGATCCCGTTGTTCGCGGTGGAGGTTCTGGAGCCCGAACTGCTTGAGGAGCTGCCGGGGTTCCATCGGCGGCTCAAATGGTTCCTGAATTACCGCCCCGATCTGGCGGCGCTCGTCTCACGCTGGGAAGAACCCGGCGCTGGCCGCCGGCATCTGTTGTCTTTGCTGCGCGGCCACCGCATGAAGCGGTTGCTTGCGCGGGTCCTGGACGAGGGCGAATTCTTCTCCGACTACGGCGTGCGCGCCCTCTCGAAAGTCCACGCCGCCAATCCGTATCGTTTCGGCTGCGGCGGCGAGCAGCATACCGTCACTTATCTGCCGGGTGAATCCGACAGTTACATGTTCGGCGGCAACTCCAACTGGCGCGGGCCGATCTGGATGCCGGTGAATTTCCTGCTCATCGAATCGATGCAGCGGTTCCACTACTATTATGGCGACGACTTCAAGATCGAGTGCCCTGTCGGCTCGGGTCGCTACGTCACCATTCTGGAGGCGTCTGAAGATATTTCGCGTCGGCTGATGCGCATCTTCATGCGCGATGGCGACGGCCGGCGCGCGGTGTTCGGCGATGTCGAGAAGTTCCAGACCGACCCGCATTTTCGCGATTACGTTCTTTTCTACGAGTATTTCCATGGCGAGACGGGCCGCGGCGTCGGCGCCTCGCATCAGACCGGGTGGACGGGTCTGATCGCCAAACTGATGCAGCCCCGGCAAAGACCTGGCAAGGCGGAAGCGTAGGAAAATGCCGGCGGCGGCGAAACGGCTGAGCCTTGCGCAAGCGCTCCGCGCGCACTGGCCCGAATACCTGATGGAAGCCTGGGGGCTCGGGACATTCATGGTTTCCGCCGGCGTGTTTGCGACGGTGCTCGAATATCCCGGGTCGCCCGTCTACGCAGCGATCCCCAATGGCGGAATACGTTTGGGGCTGATGGGACTAGCCATGGGACTGACCGCAGTCGCCATCATCTTTTCGCCCTGGGGCAAGCAGTCGGGCGCCCACATCAACCCGGCGGTCACGCTCGCTTTCCTGCGGCTTGGCAAGATCGCTCCGGTTGACGCGGGGTTTTATATTCTCGCCCAGTTCCTCGGCGGAACCGCAGGCATCGTTCTTGTCTGGGCGTTGCTCGGAGCCGCCTTTTCCGAACCGCCCGTCGGCTTCATCAACACGCTGCCGGGCCAAGCAGGCGTCGCTGTCGCCTATTTCATCGAGGCAGCGATGGCGGGCGGTCTCATGCTGGTGGTGCTGACGGCTCTCTCGTGGGAGCGAACGACGCCTCACGTCGGATACTTCGCCGGCGTCATGGTGGCGGGCTACATCGTCTGTTTCGCCCCGCTGTCGGGCATGAGCATCAACCCGGCGCGGACATTCGCCTCGGCCGCCCCGGCCCGCGAGTTCACGTATCTCTGGCTCTATTTCACGGCGCCGGTGCTGGGCATGCTCGCCGCGGTCGAGCTTTTTCATTTGGCCAAGCTGGGCCACGGCTGGTTATGCGCCAAGCTCAACCACGACAGGGGCTATCGCTGCATCCACTGCGGTTATGAACCCGCAAGCGGCGACCAAGGCCCGCATGGCGGCAACGCGAGACCTGACGACCGCGCAAGGGGATGAGGACGAACGCCATGACGGATCAGTATGACGCGATCATCGTCGGCAGCGGCGCCGGGGGCGCAAGCGTCGCCTACAAGCTGACCAATGCCGGCCGTCGGGTGCTTCTCCTCGAGAAAGGCGGGCGCCTGCCGCGGGACGGCTCGACGCTGGACACGAAGGCCGTGTTCAAGGACGGCGTGTTCAAGAACAAGCAGACCTGGGTCGACGGCCAGAACCGGGAATTCATTCCGGGCGAGTATTACAATGTCGGAGGCAAGACCAAGTGGTATGGCGCGGCGCTGTTGCGCTTTACGCCGCGTGAATTCAAGGCCGACGAGGACCATCAATGCCTGGCGTGGCCGTTCGGCTATGAGACGCTGGCGCCGTATTACGATGAGGCGGAAGAGCTCCTCCACATCCAGACTTTTCAAAACGAGCCGGAACTCCAGGCGCTCCTCGACAGGATCACCGGTGCCGACCCGGCGTGGAAGCCGCAGCTGCTGCCGCTCGGGCTGAAGCGGGCGATCCTCGACGACCCCAATGAAGCAAAGCACTTCGACGGCTACGCGTCGGCGTCCGGCTACAAGTCCGATTCCGAATGGTGCCTGCTGGAAAAAATCAAGGACAAGCCAAACTTCACGCTGATCACCGGGAAGCCTGTCGTCAAGCTCGTCGCCTCGGACGCCGACCCCGCGATCGTGACCGGAGTGGCTTGCGCGGACGGGTCGACATATTCGGCGAAGGTCGTCGTCCTCGCCGCCGGAGCGATGACGTCGCCTCGCCTCCTCGAGGACTATCTTCATGCGACGGGGCTTGTCTCGAGCCTGCCCTGCGCCGGCGCGGTCGGCGCGAATTTCAAGCTCCACATCAACTCGGCGGTCATCGGCTTCTCGCCGTTTTCCCGGCACGATGTCCTTCGCAAGACGGCGATCATCTACAACGACGCGTACCCGCATTCCACCGTCCAATGCCTCGGCTGGATCGACGGCGACATTCTCGGCGCTGAGCTGCCCGCCGCCGTGCCGAAATTCGTCGTGCGGGCCGCCGGCGCGCGGGCCATCGGCTTTTTCGTGACGACGGAAGACGGCTCCCATCCGGAGAACCGCATCGTCTCCTGCGCCGGCAGCGGCACGCCGTTGATGGACTACGAGCTGCATCGAATCGAAGCGTCCTTCCGCGAGCATCGGGAAATCGTGCACGCGTGGATTCGCCGGTTGCTGCGCGCCGGCCTCGTCGGTGCGGACAAATATATGGGGCTCGCCGGCACGGCGCATGCGCTCGGCAGCATGGTGACCGGGAACGATCCCACGAGCACGGTGGTCGACGCCGACGGAAAAGTTCACGGAATGCAGGGATTGTATGTCGGCGACGGCAGCGTTCTGCCGCGGTCGAGCCGGGTGAATCCGGCGTTGACCATCTTCGCTTGGGGCCTGCGCCTCGGCGACTGCCTCGCCGCGCGAACGGCTTGATCCAATCGTCATTCAACTGGAAGCAGGGGAGCTCCGCCATGGACAATGCAATCGCAATCGGGTTCGACGATACGCGCAAGAAAGGACTTCGCCTTGCCGCCGGCGCGGTGGTGGCCACGATTGTGCTTGAAATGATGATGCGCGTCGGGGCGCCGACCATGTTGGGCATTGCGCCGATGAGCCCCGCCAACCTCGTGACCAATATCCTCGGACTTCCGCAGGGCCATATTCTGGGAGCGATCGCGCATTTCGGTCTTGCCCTGGTCGTTTTTCCGATCGGCTACGTGCTGATCGCCTACCGGCACTTCCCCGGACCCTATCTGCTGAGAGGGGCGCTTTGGGGCGTCCTGTTGTGGCTGCTGGCGATGGTCGTGGTCGTTCCGCTGGCTGGCATGCCGATCTTCTTCGGGTTCGGAATGCCGATGATGGCCGCATTGGCGGCGCATGTCGTCTATGGAGTCATTCTTGCCGCGATCGTCGGCAAGCCGGACTGACGCCGGGAATTGACGCAGTCGGCAGAACGGGAGGGCGCATCGACATGATGGACCTGTCAAACAAGATAGCGATGGTCACCGGCGCAGTCGGCAATTTGGGCGCGGCGGTCGCGTCCGTGCTGAATGCCGCCGGGGCGAAGACCGTCTTGATCGATCGCTCGCAGGAGCGTTTGGAGCAGGTCTTCGAACCAAGGCCCGAGCGCTTGCTCGCCGGAGGCGTGGACCTGACGTCGGAAGACAGCGTGCGGGAGGTCGTCGCGTCCGCGCGGGGGCGCTTCGGCCGCATCGACGCTCTCATCAATACGGTCGGCGGCTTCCGCGGCGGCAAAGCCGTGCATGACGAAGACCTGTCCACGTGGGACATGATGATGATGGTCAACCTGCGGACCACCGTTCTCATGTGTCGCGCGGTCATTCCGTCGATGTTGGAGAACGGCGCCGGTTCGATCGTCAATGTGTCGGCCGGCGCCGCGCTCACCGGCCCCCCGGGGCTCGCCGCCTACAGCGCCTCCAAGGCCGCCGTCCTTCGGTTCACGGAGAGCCTGTCCGCCGAGGTCAAGGCCGCCGGGGTTCGGGTCAACGCGGTGCTGCCCGGCACGATCGACACGCCGCAGAACCGGGAAGCCATGCCCGACGCAGACGCATCGAAATTCGTCAAGCCGGACGCAATCGCCGATGTGATCGCCTTTCTCGTTTCCGACGCGTCGCGCGCGGTGACCGGCGTTTCCCTGCCGGTCTTTGGCCGAGGTTAGCCGAGCCTCGGAGGAGTTCTCATGACGCGTGATCCGGCGGGCGGTTCGATCGCCTATGTCGACACCGCCCAGATGGTGGAAGTCGATCGGGCGATGATCGAGGACTACCGTATCGAGCTCATCCAGATGATGGAGAACGCCGGGCGCAACCTGGCGCATCTGGCGCGCATGCGCTTCCTCGCCGGGGACCCGCGCGGCAAGCGGGTCCTGGCGATGGCCGGAGGCGGGGGCAATGGCGGGGGCGCGCTTGTTGCGGCGCGCCGGCTCCATAACTGGGGCGCCAAGGTCACCGTCGCTCTGGGGCAATCGCCGCAGGCGATGACCCCTGTTCCCGCGCACCAGCTCGACATCCTGCAGCGGATGGGCGTGCCGGGCGCGGACCTGCAAGCCGACGCAAATCTATTCGGAGCGAACGCGACGAGCGAACCGCCGTTCGAACTGATCCTGGACGGCCTCATCGGTTACAGCCTGAAGGGCGCTCCGACCGGACTGATCGGCGACCTCATTCGCATGGCCAATGGCCAGCCCGCGCCGATCCTGTCGCTCGATGCGCCGTCCGGCATCGACACGACGAGCGGGACGGTCTTCGATCCGGCGATCAGAGCGGTCGCCACGATGACGCTCGCCTTGCCGAAGGAAGGCTTGCGCGTCGCGGGCGTTGCGGACCATGTGGGCGAATTGTACCTGGCCGACATCAGCGTCCCGCCCGCCCTCTACGGAAAGCCGCCGCTCCACATGGAGGTCGGGCCGCTGTTTGCGAAAGAAGACCTCATTCGCCTCTGGTAGCGAGAAAGCGAATCGCGAGTCGGCGCCGGACAGGCTTCAAGACGGCTCCGCATCATTATCGAAGATCATGGTGGCGGCCTGTTTGGGATGGTCACGCTCGAAGTGGATTTCTTGGGCGGGGAAATAGGTCGTCTGGTAGGCGCGGATCGTTTCCGCCGGCGGCAAACCCTCTTGTCCGCGCGAGAGGGCGCGCTTCAGCGCCGTCGCAAAACTGCACTCGACCCAAACCGAAAAGTCGTAGTAGCGATTGAACTCGCGCTTCAATAGATAGATTCCTTCAAGGACGATTACGTCGATGTTTTCGTAATCGTATACATGCTTCCGGTATTTCGTCGCGGTTTCTTCGGCATAGTCGATTTCAACGTGAACAGAGCGGCGGTCCCTCAACGGCAGGACGAGTTGCGAAAACATCTCGTCAAACCGAATGGCGTGCAGATAGAAGTGCTCAGCGGGATCCGTCCGGCTGAACCGTTTGTCGGGAAGGTTCAGCCAGCCATCAATGTTGAGATTCGCCGCGTTCACGCCGGCAGCCTCTAGTCCGGATGAAACCCGTGCAGCGAGCCAACCTTTGCCCGCCCCATCGATGCCGCTCACGGCGACCAGCGCGGCGCGATCTTGCACGGAGCGCCGGAGTTCCAGAATTTTGTCGACAACGATCCGAGGGTCACTCACGGCTTCCTCATTCAAAGTTTTCGTACGGGACAGGCTCAGTCAAGTTTCGGCGGGCCTGACGCAAAAAAAGGACGGCGAAATTCTAGAGCGAATGCCGGTCCGGTGGAATTGGAATTCGCTCAACTTGTTGCGCGATCGCGTTTTATGCAGGCACTTGCGCCGGAGCACACCGCGCTGGCCGCTCGTCCGCAGGCCGGCGCGCCGAGCGGATCGCAGGGACGATTTCTTGCCGCAATTAGCGTGCTTGGTCGGCGTGCGTCGGGGGACGCGCGTTGCCGCTGGACACTGCCAGGGCGGCGCCGGGTACGGTGGGGGAAGTATTGGCTCGGTTGCGGGTCCGCGCGATTCCGTTCGGGATCGCCGCGCTGGTTTCAGGGTTTGTCCTTCAATCGTCAGGGACGCTGGCAGGTCCGGCAGACATCGGATCGCGCGCTGCGAGCGTTTCCGTGTTCGGGACGATTCACCCGGGCATTTTCCGGCTCCGGGCGCCGATAGGTTCACAGCCTCCCGTCGACAGCGTCCGATTGGCAAAGCTCGGACCACAGGTTGAGTCCGATGCCGCGGCGGACGAGCAGGACGCGCTTGACGCGTCCGCGTCGTCGTGGCGGAACGCGTCATTCGAGGAACGCTTCGGCGAATTCGATGACCGTCCCACGTCATTCAACGAACGGTTCGCCTCGCTCGACGATCGTCCGGCGTCGTTTGACCAGCGTTTCGGCTGGGACACGCGGGAGCTTACGGGCAGCATAAGGCTGCCGCCCGAGCAGGACGCGCGGCCGGCCGGTGCGCCGCCCATGCCGAGTGCTTCCAAAAGCCCCGTTCGCCCGCGGCCAGCGCGCAGGGATGATGTCCCGCTTCCGGAGGACGGCCGCACCGCGATCTACGATATCACGGCGCGTGCGGTGTACCTGCCCAACGGGCGCAAGCTGGAGGCGCATTCCGGGCTCGGCGGCTTCATGGACAATCCCCGCCATGTGCACTTGCGGATGCGGGGGGCGACGCCGCCGAATGTCTACAATCTCTCTTTGCGCGAGCGACCGTTCCACGGAGTTCGCGCCATCCGCCTCAATCCCGTGGACGGCAACAGGATGTACGGTCGCGCCGGCATCCTCGCCCATACCTACATGCTCGGTCCAAACGGCCAGTCGAACGGATGCGTGTCCTTCAGCAACTATCCCGAGTTCCTGAACGCCTATCTCAGGGGCGAGGTCGCCCGCCTGGTGGTGGTCGAGCGTCTGGATAACCCGCCCGGCCCCAAGCTCGCCTCGGGTTGGCTGCCGGACGCGGTCAAGAACTTTTTCAAGGCGTCCGATAACAGCGGCCAATATGCCGCCGCCGGCGCGCGCTGACGCGCCGCCTCAAGGCGCCACCAAGACGCGCACGCCCAGACGTGGGGCGGTCGGCGATCCACCGCCCGCGAGCGCGGCCGGATGAAGCGCGATTGACCATGTCGAGCGCCGCATGCTCAGATTTGGTCCGATGCGCCACTCTTGGACGGACCGCGCTCCATCGTCATGCCTGAACCCGGCATCAATCGCAGAGCGGAGTGGACTGCGTCGGCGGGGCACGAAGGTCCGGATGCGCAACCGGAACGTCCGCGCAAAATCATCCATGTCGACATGGACGCGTTCTACGCCTCGGTCGAACAGCGCGACCATCCGGAGCTCAGGGGCAAGCCCGTCGCTGTCGGTGGGGCGCGGGAACGCGGCGTGGTCGCCGCCGCGAGCTACGAGGCGCGCAAGTTCGGCGTCCGGTCCGCAATGCCGTCCGTGACGGCGCGCCGGAAATGTCCGGAGCTCATCTTTGTCAAGCCGCGGTTCGACGTCTACAAGGAAGTGTCGCTGCAAGTCCGCGCGATCTTCGCGCAATACACGCCGATCATCGAGCCGGTGTCGCTCGATGAGGCCTATCTCGACGTGACCGAGAACCTCCAAGACATTGCATCTGCGACGGAGATCGCCGAAAGAATCCGGGCGACGATCCGGGCCGAGACGCAACTGACGGCGTCGGCCGGCGTCTCCTACAACAAGTTCCTCGCCAAGCTTGCTTCCGACTATCGCAAGCCCGACGGGCTGTTCGTGATCACCCCCGCGATGGGGCCGGGCTTCGTCGAGGGGCTTACGGTGCAAAAGTTTCACGGCGTCGGACCGGCGACCGCCGCGAAGATGAACCGGCTCGGGATTTTCACCGCGCTTGATCTGAGGGCGAAGGACCAGGTCTTTCTACGGACGCATTTCGGCAAGGCCGGACCGCATTATTACAACATCTGCCGGGGCGTCGATAACAGGCCGGTCCGCGCCGATCGCGTCCGGAAATCGGTCGGCGCCGAAACGACGTTCTCGCGCGACCTCACGAGCTTTGACGAGATGCGAGCGGAGCTCTCGCCGCTGATCGACAAGGTCTGGCGCTATTGCGAGAGCGCCGGCGTGCGGGCGCGGACCGTGACGCTGAAAGCGAAGTTCGCGGATTTTCAGATCATTACGCGCAGTCGGACCAGCGTCGCGCCGGTCGCCGAGCGCTCGGTGGTCGCCTCGATCGGCGCGGAGCTGCTTGCGGCTCTGTTTCCGATGCCGAAAGCGGTCCGTCTGATTGGCGTATCCCTGTCGTCGCTATGCATCGATCTGCGAGGCGACGATCAGATGACCCTGGCGCTTTGAGCGGCTCGCGCTCGACCGACCGGCCCCTTCCGCCGCCGCACCCGCCGGCCCGCGGCTGCTTGCGCTGTCGCTAACCGCGCGGCGGCCGGCGCCGCTCGTGGAACCAGGTGCGGTATTCCGTCATCTTCGCGCGCTGCCCCGCCGACGCACGCCGCTTGCACGTCGACGCCTCGTCGCTCTTCTCCGGCGCGCCCCAGCGCAGCTCGACGCAGTCGT
>CAYGZV010000079.1:0-12054 GCA_964354425.1 uncultured Rhodoplanes sp.
GGTACATGGGAGGGTTGCAATCCCCTATTGTGCAGCCGGCACCTCCGAGCTGCCGAACATGTGACAGGAATTATCGTGAAGGTTACGCCGGATGATCGCCGTCGGCTCGAGGCGATAGTCGCGGACCGCAGCGCGCCGCAGAAGCACGTGTGGCCCGAATACCGTGGTCATCAATGCGCGCTGCAGCTTGCGGATCGAAGCGGATCAGCGCGTGATCGTCGTCGCCGGACTGCCGGTGCATCACTATCGCGGTGAGGATGCGGTCGCCGAGGCCTATGCGATGAAGCAACCGGGCGATCGCGCACCGGCTGCGGTGAGCCGGTGCCGATGAGCCTCGACTGCGACGCGAGCGATCGGACGTTCGATTGGCGGCTCGCCTATCTCGGGCTGCTCGCTGAGGCCGCACCGCTGTTTCGCGAGGGGTCCAGGTTCCCGGTGTCGGTGTCGGTGTCGGTGTCCTGCTCGCGCTGCCGTGTTTGCTCGAGTCAAAAATATTTATTCCAGATTTCTTTCCTTTAGCACGACAACCTTCGATCCAGGCGCCGGGTGTTTGCTGAAGCTTGCTCTAACACGACGATATTGACGAGGTCATCTTGTTGACTCGCCGCTGAAATCAATTTTGACTCTCGCCCAATCAATCTCGCAGGTGGATAGATGTGGCTTCGTCGAACTCGTCCTATTCCGCCGCACCTCGCCGCTGAGGCATCCAAGCCATGAACGCGGACGAAACGCTATTCATGACGGATACGGAGATCATCCGCCGGCTGGGCGTACCTGAGAAGACCGCACGCGCCGCGATCCAGGAGCTCGACCGGCACCGAGCTTTCCCGCCGAAGGACCCGCTGATGGGCAACCGCCGCTACTGGCCGGCAGTCCGAGCCTTTTTCGATCGCCGGAATGGCGTTACGATCGGCAGCGCATCACACACGATCGACGGGGCTGACAGATGGCAAGACCAACAATCGAAAGGGACGCGCCGGGCCTAGCGTGGCGCCCGCGCTCAAATGACCGCTGGGTTGCCATGTGGATTTGCCGGGCGGACATAGCCAAGCGAGGCTTTCGGCCCGCCACGGCGCGCCTCTGGGCGGGCGAGACGCCTTCCGAGACCGAGGCCGCCGAGATTGCCAGCCAGTGCAACCGGCTGCAAAACGAGATGCTGGTGTGGTCGCGCGGCGAGATTTCGCCCACGTTTGACGGCACGTTAGGATCGCTGGTCAAACAATATGAGACGGACCCCGACAGCCTGTACCAGAAACTTCGCTATCGGGTGAAGATCCAGACCAGCAAGAACCTCGCGCGCCTTCGTGCGGACTGCGGCGCCCGTGCGCTACGGGCGCTCACCGGGCGCGACCTGATGCGCTGGTACGATGGCTATGCCGATGCCGGCCCAGAGAATCCGCGCAAGCTCCACATGGCCCACGAGATGCTTTCCCTGGTCCGCCGGGTGATCCATTTCGGAGTGACCATCGCCGAGCCGGATACGCCGCTGGCGGCCGATTGCGCACGCCTATCCATTATCATGGAAAAGCTGCGGTTCGAGAACGGGGCCCCGCGCACGGACCGGCTCACGGCAGAGATGGCAACGGCGATCCGGGCCAAGGCCCACGAGCTGGGTCACCACTCGGTGGCGCTCGCCCAAGCGCTACAGTTCGAACTCACGCTTCGCCAGCGGGACGTGATCGGCGAATGGGTTCCCATGAGCGAGACAGGGATTTCCGACGTGACCTGGCGCGGCCAGAAATGGCTACGTGGAGTCCGCTGGGAGGAAATCAGCCCCGACATGATCCTGACGCATAACACCAGCAAGACCGGCGCTAACGCAGTCTTCGACTTGAGCCTCTATCCTATGGTCCTCGAGGAAATCGCGCGCACCCCCGCCGAGCTGCGCGAGGGGCCAATGGTCGTTCGCGAGCCAGGCGTCCGCCGGCGAGAAAGCGCCGGAAAACCGTGGGACGCAGCAGGGTTTCGGAGGGTTTGGCGGGAGATCGCGGACGCGGCCGGTCTGCCCCGGTCCATCAAGAACATGGACAGCCGAGCCGGCGGCGTTACAGAGAGCACCGACGCGGGCGCGGCAATCGAGGACGTGCGCCACCACGCCACGCACAAAAATGCATCTACAACGCAACGGTATTCGCGCGGGACGCTGGAAAAGACGAGCAAAGTGGCGAAGCTCAGAGTTGAGTACAGGGGAAAGCCAAAATAAAAACAGCGGGCAGAGCGATAGTAGAACTTGAGATCGAGCAAGCATGCATCTCGGCTCCGGATACCGGCCCGCGCACATTGGGCAATAAAGGCGCGCCGCGCTCGATGCCACCGGATACGCGCCCGTCCGGAGGGGCAGCGAACGAGTCACGAACGGCTTGACGAACGACTGACGAACGGGGATATGAAATTACACGAGAAACCGCTTACCTGCGTTCGTAGGCAGCGAGTGAGCAACAGGAGTAGCCATGGTCGCTCTGACCTTTCCCGATGGCGCGCGTCGGGAGTATTCCGAAAACATCACCGGGCTCGACGTCGCGAAGGCGATCTCGCCGTCGCTCGCCAAGCGCACGGTCGCGGTCGTCGTCGACGGCGCGCTCGCCGATCTCGCCGACCAGATCGACAAGGACGCCGCGATCGAGTTCATCGCGCGCGAGGATCCGCGCGCGCTCGAACTGATCCGGCACGACGCCGCGCATGTGATGGCGGAAGCCGTGCAAACCCTGTGGCCGGGCACGCAGGTCACCATCGGCCCAGTGATCGAGAACGGCTTCTATTACGACTTTTTCCGCAACGAGCCGTTCACGCCCGACGACTTCGAAGCGATCGAGAAGAAGATGCGCGAGATCATCGCGCGCGACAAACCGTTCAGCAAAGAGGTGTGGTCGCGCGAGGAGGCCAAGCGCGTCTTCCGCGACAAGGGCGAGCTGTTCAAGGTCGAACTGGTCGACGCCATCCCCGAGGAGCAGGAGCTCAAGATCTACAAGCAGGGCGACTGGTTCGACCTCTGCCGGGGCCCGCATATGACCTCGACCGGAAAGGTCGGGCAGGCGTTCAAGCTGATGAAGGTCGCGGGCGCCTATTGGCGCGGCGATCACCGCAACCCGATGCTCACGCGCATCTACGGCACCGCCTGGGCGAAGCCGGAAGACCTCGCCGCCTATCTCAAGCAGATCGAGGAGGCGGAGAAGCGCGACCACCGCAAGCTCGGCCGCGAGATGGATCTGTTCCATTTCCAGGAGGAAGGCCCCGGCGTCGTGTTCTGGCACCCCAAGGGATGGACGCTGTTCCAGGAGTTGATCGGCTATATGCGCCGCTGCCAGAATGCGGTCGGCTATATGGAGGTGAACGCGCCGCAGCTGCTCGACAAGTCGCTGTGGGAGACCTCCGGCCATTGGGAATGGTACCGCGAGAGCATGTTCGCGGCGCAGTCCGCCGGCGACGAGGCTGAAGACAAGCGCTGGTTCGCGATCAAGCCGATGAACTGCCCCGGCCATGTGCAGATTTTCAAGCACGGGCTGCGCAGCTATCGCGAACTGCCCTACCGCATCGCCGAGTTCGGCACGGTGCATCGCTACGAGCCGTCGGGCGCGCTGCACGGGCTGATGCGCGTGCGCGCCTTCACCCAGGACGACGCGCATATCTTCTGCACCGAGGAGCAGATCGCCGACGAGTGCCTCAAGATCAACGACCTGATCCTGTCGATCTATGCCGATTTCGGCTTCGAGGACGTGGTGGTGAAGCTCTCCACGCGGCCGGACAAACGGGTCGGCTCGGACGATCTGTGGGACCGCGCGGAGGCCGCGATGGCGGGCGTGCTCGAGCGCATCGCCGCGCAATCAGGCGGCCGGATCAAGACCGGCGTCAATCCGGGCGAAGGCGCGTTCTACGGGCCGAAATTCGAATATGTGCTGCGCGACGCGATCGGACGCGACTGGCAATGCGGCACGACGCAGGTGGATTTCAACCTGCCGGGCCGGTTCGGCGCGTTCTACATCGACGCGGACGGCGCGAAGAAAACGCCGGTGATGATCCACCGCGCGATCTTCGGCTCGCTCGAACGCTTCCTCGGCATTCTCATCGAGCATCATGCCGGGCACTTCCCGCTCTGGCTCGCGCCGGTGCAGGCGGTGGTCTGCACCATCACCTCGGACGGCGACGATTATGCGCGCGAGGTCGCTCTGCTCTGCCGCCGCGCCGGACTGCGGGTCGCGACCGATCTGCGCAACGAGAAGATCAATTACAAGGTGCGCGAACACTCGCTGGCGAAGGTCCCCGCGCTGCTCGTGGTCGGCAAGAAGGAGGCGGGGGAGCGCTCGGTGTCGATCCGCAGACTCGGCAGCGAGAAGCAGACGGTGCTGCCGCTCGACGCCGCGCTCGCGGCGCTCGCCGACGAGGCAATCCCACCCGACCTGCGCCGGGAGAACAAGCAGGCCGCGTGAGCCACTGCAAATGTGCGCCGCCGGCCAGCGAGCCGCGGCGCAGCGCGTCGCGCAATGTGCCGTTGCGAGGGGTCGAGCATGGCGTTGGCGAGGAGCTGAGCGTGGCGCAGGCGCACCCTGTCCAGTATTTCCGCGGCGACATCGAAGGCCTGCGCGCCTTCGCGATGCTGGCCATTCTGGTCTATCATCTGGACCCGCACGCGCTGACGGGCGGGTTCTCCGCAGTCGACATTTTCTTCCCGATTTCCGGTTATCTGATTACGAAGCAGATCATCGAGGTCAGGGAATTCAGCTTCGCCGCG
Source organism: uncultured Rhodoplanes sp. (assembly GCA_964354425.1). Taxonomy (GTDB): domain Bacteria; phylum Pseudomonadota; class Alphaproteobacteria; order Rhizobiales; family Xanthobacteraceae; genus Rhodoplanes. The sequence continues at coordinate 4,727 of CAYGZV010000079.1, forward strand.
TTTTATCGCCGCCGCCTGCGGCGCATCTTCTTCGCCCTCGTCGTCACCGTGCTCGGCGCGATGATCGCCGGCTGGCGGCTGTTCACGCCGGGCGACTACGCTTCTCTCGCGCAATCGGCGATCTGCTCGGTGCTTGCCGTCGCCAATGTCTGTTTCTACGCATCGCACAGCTATTTCGACGCCGAGGCCTCGCTCAAGCCGCTGCTGCATGTGTGGTCGCTCAGCGTCGAGGAGCAGTTCTATTTCATCTGGCCGGCGCTGCTCATCGGCTGTCTCCGCTTCAAGCTGTCGCTGCGCTGGTCGATGCTGGCGATCTTCGCGGCGTCGCTGATCGCAAGCTATGTCGCGACCCGCATCGATCCCGATTTCGCGTTTTACATGATGTTTTTCCGCGCCTTCGAGTTCGCCGTCGGCGCGCTCGTGCTGCTGATGGAAAGGCGGCCTTTGCCGGCTCCGCTGCGGCAGATGTGCGGGGCGGCGGGGTTTGCGCTGATCGCGCTCTCGCTCGTCTGGTTCGACAGCGCGACGGTGTGGCCGGGCGCGAATTCGCTCGTGCCATCGCTCGGCGCCGCCGCTCTGATCCTCGCGGGACCGCAGGCCGCGCCGAACCGGCTTCTCGCGAATGCGGGGCTTATTCTGATCGGTCGCCGCTCCTATTCGATCTATCTGGCGCACTGGCCGCTGATCGTCTTCTATCGCTACTGGACCATGGTGCCGCTCACCCTGCTGGAGATGGTCGGCTTGTTCATCGGCTCGCTCGCGCTCGGAGCGCTGCTGTTCGCGGTCATCGAGAAGCCCTTCCGCTATGGCCTCCCGCCCGATTTCTTCATCCAGAAGCTATGGCCGCGCGCGGCGGCGGCCACCATGTCCGCGCTCCTCGCCATCGTCCCGGTCGCCACGCTTGCCTTCGCAACCACGGTGGCGCTCGCCAAAGGCGTTCCGAGCCGCGTCAAGGTCGTGCAGCAGCCGGGAGAACTGAGTTTCGCCGGCGACGTTTGCGACTCGCGGCGAAGCCGGTGCAGCTTCGGCGACATCGCCTCGTCGCAGATCGTCTATCTGATGGGCGACAGCCACGCGCTCAACCTGCTCGCCGGCCTCGACGCGCTGTTCAAGCGGCATGGGATCAAGGGCGTCGCGCTGTTCGACCACGGCTGCCTGTTCCTGTACGGCACCCGCGCTTTTTCCAAAGGCGTGCCGGACAGCGGCTGCGAGCAGAACGTGAACGCCGCCTACCGGCAGATCGCCTCCGACCGCTGGCCCGTCATCATCGCCGGCGCCTATGGCGGCTATGCGCAAGCCATCGGTCCCGCCGACGGCGCGGTCTATGACGGCGTCGGAGCGGATTATCTGGCCTGGATTGGCCAGCGATTCGCGGACAGCTTGCGGACGATTCACGCCGACGAGCGCGTCGTCGTGCTGCTCAAGCAAGCCTACAATGCCGGCGTCGACCTGCCGCGATGTCTCGCCCGTCCGCAGGCGACCCAAGCCGATTGCGCGCCGCGCTCCCCCGCCGGCGCGCGCGAAGACGCAGCATCGGTCGACGCCATGGTCGAGAGCCTGCGTCGGGACGCGCCGGGTCTCGTCATTCTCGATCCGAAAGCAGCCTTCTGTTCCGCGGAGACCTGCACCGTGAAGGTCGGCGACGAGCTTCTGTTGCGCGACAGCGTCCACCTGACCCGCGCCGGATCGCGTTATCTCATCGATCGCCTGGAAGCCCCGCTGATGGCGGCCCTGAACAGCGCGCGCGCGGCGGCGCGCTGAACCAAACGGGCGACCGCGACGGCAGCCGCGCGGCGACGCTCGCCTACGCGACCGCCGCCGGAGTGGCGGCCGCGATCATGTCCAGCGCCGATTTTTCGACCGCGTTGGTCCGGTTCGTCCAGTCTTTGCCTAAAGTCGGCCAAGCGGGCTGATTGCGATAGTGTTCGAGCCGCTGCTGGGACATCGCCGTCACGATATCCCGAGGGGACATGGCTCCGGTGGCGGCGACGGTGGCCGGACCGATCGAACCGTCCGCTTCCGCGCCGACCACTCGCTGCAGCATCTTGGCTGACCGCCCGGCGCCGGCGGTGACTCCGAAGTCGAACACGACCAGATCGACTCCCAGCGGAAGGTCGTCGCACCGCAAGACATTCCAATAGCGCGTCCGATAGATCTCGCACGCTTCCTCGCGCGTGAGCTTCCGAAGATCCTCGGATGTCAGCCGCTCGTCCTGACGCCACTCCTTCAAGAGAGCGATGGTGACGCCGAACTGAGTCGCTTCGCCGCGATCCTCCCTGTGCTCGAAAAATCCTCCTTCGTACAGGAACACGATGTCGAGGCAGCGTTGGAAATTGGATATTTTCGCCGCCTCGGCCGCAGGCTTTGCAGCGATCGCGGTCTTTACGGTGGATTGCAGGGCTTCGGCCTGCTTGGCCTGCGCCTGCATCGTCCTTTTCAGGACTTCGGTTTGCTTGACCTGGGTCTCGATCGCCGCATTGGCTTGACTGAACTGCTCGGCTTGAATCTGGATCGTCGCGGCATCCTTGGCCCGCGAGCCTTGCGAGGAGCCGAGCCAAAAACTCACCACTGTCGCGAATGCCGCCGCCAGGGCGCCAATGGTTATATTGATGATCTGCGTGACATTGTCGTTTCCCGTCGGCATGCCGCGGGTGATGAGAAGGATCAGGATTCCGAAGAAACCGAGCGTCACGATGAACGATACGATGGGCGCGCCCCAGGCCATCGGGTTGCTCGATTGCGCGAGCGCACCGAAAGTCGCGCGCGCGTTCTTCGTGTCCTCGATCTGCGCGCGCAATTCCTCGAGTTTCGCCTCGCGCTTTTTCGCCTCGTCCTCGTACTGCGCCTTCAGTACGGCGAGCTGCGCCTGTTGTCGCTTCTCTTCCTGGTCGGCGGCGATTTCCGCGAGCTTGAGCTGCAGCGCCGCTTTTGCCGCGGGATCAGCCGCGAGCTTGTTGCTCGCCTCTTGAGGGTTTTGCGTGCGGGTGATCTCCGTGACGGCGTTCGTGACGGCTCCGGCGACGGTTCCGGCCCGGTCGCCTGCGATTGTCTTGATGATGTCCGGCAAAACGGACGCCGCAATCGCAATCAGCGGATTCATGGTTCCTGCTCCCAGCCCGAGGTTTGGTTTGAGGGGGCTTTCGCTTGGTGCGACCGGCGTCGCGCCCGGTGGGACCGGCGTCTCACCTGTTCCGCCCGGCTTCGCGCCCGGCCGCGAAATCCCGAAGGCGCCCGCGGCCTCGCGCTCCAGCGCGTCCCAGGTTTTTTCGTCCGGGTCGCCGGTGACCGGCAATCCATGGCGGCGCTGGAACTGCTTGACGGCTTCCTCCGTGATCGCTCCGAAGAGGCCGTCCTGCTCCTGTTCGGAGAAGCCGAGGAGCTTCTGCAAGCGGCGCACGCGATCGCCGCCGTCCGTCTCCGGCGGCGGCGCGTCATCCGCCGGCTCTTCCATGGGCTCGACCGCGCCGAGGGCGAGAACGTCGGATTCCGGCAGGATGGACGTGGCGAACACGTGCTTGCGGTCGGCCTGATAGCGTGGGTCGGATTTCACGAGCGACATGAAGGCACGATGGCCGGTCTTGCTCTGCCCGACAAGGCAGCCGGCGCTCGCCTTGTCGACCTCGGCCAGGTCATAGCCCCAATGCTGGTTGATTCCGAAATGCCCGGTGTCGCGCTTGTCGCCGGTGCGCGCTCCGTCCTTGTTCAGATCGCGGCAGACCGTCACCGTTCCGCCGGTCTGCACGAGCGACTCGTGGTTGCCGCGATGCATCCCGACCTGCCAGGCTTTGTACTGGCCGAATTCGATGCGCGCGGCGCCCGTGTTCGGATTGATCGGGTTCTCCGTGAAGTAGCGCCCCGGTTCGGTGGTCGCCGCCCACAGGCCGACAATCCTGGGCCGTCCATGCTCGAAGCGGATCACCAGACGAAGATCGTTCCACTTGTTCGCCTCGTCCCCATTCGGCGTGCCGTCCGGGTTCATCCCCTCGATATAGACGAGGTTGATCTCGCCTTGGCCGCGCTCGACGGTGTGTCCCTTGCGCTCCATCGCGGCGACGACGCGTTGGGCCAAATCCAACACGATCGGACGCGACGTCCGGCCGGGAGGCGAGAGGCCCTCGGGCAGGTCGTGCGGAACCAAATCAGGGGAGCCCGGCGTCGGCGGGATGTCCGCGCTCTCGATCAACTCCACCGACTTGATCAGCGGTCTTAGCTTCGCGAGCCAAGCCCGACGATCGTCGAGTCCGTTCAGCCCACCGTTGATCCGGCGAGTGATCGCCACGATGTCGTCTCGATCGGCCGCGGCGTTGAGATTTCCTTCGCTCCATTCGGCGAGCGCCGGCTTGAGCGCATGCTCCGCCGATAGGACGAGCTCGGGATGCGCTTCGAAGTCGACCCCGCACTTCTGCCCCATGCGCCGATAATTGCCGCGTCCCGTGGTCTGGAGAATGCCGCCGCCGCAGTACCGGTAGCCATCGCCCGGATTGACGTTGCCCAGCTCTTTTGCCTTCTTCGGATTACCAAGTCCGTAAACCCGCTCGAAGATCGCTTCCGGATGATGAGCGAGCTCCGACGCCTCGGCCGCTGTGACTCCCGCCGAGTGATTCCCGACGCCAAAAATCTCAAGGAGCCGCTGTGCTCTGTAGTTGCCGTTCTCCCGCTCGATGGTCAGCCCGCCGGTCTCATGCAGGACTTGTGCGAGGAAATGGGCGAGGCGCGGCGGCGTCGTAATGCCGTGCTTCTTCAGCAACGCATCCCCGCGCTCGAACGCCAGACAATAATTCTCACGCGCGCCCGGCGCGACCCTTCGCACAATTTCGATTGCCCGCGGCATGCCAATCCGCCCTCTCTTTTATCCGTCCGCGTCCTGATCGGGCCCTCGCGACTGCGCCACTCGCTCGCCGTTAATGTACTGTGGTTGTAATGGAATCCGCGATCACAGATGTGAGATAGCTCACACCAGACCGTTTTTGCTCGACGGGCGCGGCCGCCTGGGACGGGCGGGCGATCTGTTCGGAAAGGGTATTCGCGTCGCCGGCGATTATCGGTTCCGGTTCTGCAACGCGCACTTGTGCTGCGCTGCGCCCGGGACACGGACGCGCTCAAAGGGACCGAGCGTCAAATCCACGTCACTGATTCCTCAGCGAGTGGATATAGGCCGCGAGGTCCGCCGCCTCGCTCCGGGTCAGGCCCATGTCCGGCATTTTGGGATGCGGGTCGAGCAGGAAGAACGCGAGCTGCCGCTCGTTGAACTCGGGGATGCGCGCGATCTCCAGAAAAGACGCCGCTTCCGTCCGTGTGTTCGGCTGCTCGCGCCCGACGGCGTGGCACGCGGCGCACCAGCGCACCGCGATCCGCTCACCGGTTGAAGCATCGGCAGCGTCAGCCGGAGCGACCAGCAGCGGCGCGGCCGCAAATTGACAGGCGACGAGCCAGGCCGCGACCCGGACAAAAGCGATCATCATCGGAGGTCCAACTTGAGAAAGGATCAGATGCACGCCGGCGGCAGCCGGCGAGCCGCGCGCTCGTGACCCTTCCTTAGAGCAATTCCGGGGAACGGGAAATCCAATCCTGCGGGCTGGTTCAGCGCGCCACGAGCTCGACTTCGCCGTCCACGCCGGTGGTCACCTTGAACTCGCGTTCGAAGGTCTTGTTCTCGTTGCGGGCGATGGCGCGGTAATCACCCTCCGCCAGCACGACCTTGGGGAAGGCGCCGATCGATTCCTTGATGACGTCGCCGCCGGGCGTCAGGACGGTCCAGCTGGTGTTGGCGAGCGCCTCGCCGCCGGGTTCGCCCACGAGCTTGAGCATGATCACCGCGGCGCGATGGGTGACCGTGATGTCGGTCAGCTTGCCGATCTGCACGCGGATGTCCGAGCGCACCACCGCATTGGTGTCGCCGTAATTGGAGACGATGTGATAGGTTCCTTCCGGCAGCACCACGACATCGCCGGTCATCACGCCCTGCGCGACGGGATTCTTCTCGCCCGGTTCGAACTGACTGCCTTGAAAAATGTCAAAGGCGATCTGGCTCGCCGGGATCGGCACGTCGCCCACCCGCCCTTCGATGCGGATCCCGCCGGCGGGAAGCTCGAACACCTCGCGCGCGGATTCCGTGCGCAGGTGAACGGTCTTCGCCGCGCTCGCGAGCCCGAAGCTCGCATGGACGACGTAATCCCCGGGCGGCAGCATCAGCATCGGGGACGGCGTGCGCTCCTCCCGCACCGAGCGGAACACGCCGGTCACGTCGGGCCGCGCGGGATAGATGCGCCAGACGAGGCCGCCATTGATCGGCTGCGCGACGTCGCGCCCGTAGCGGGCGCTCAGGCTCAGGGCTAAATGGTTGGACACCGGCGGCGGCGCCGTGACGGCCGGATTCTGCGGCGGCGTCAGCGCCGTCGGGACGGCGGGCGCGGAAACCAAGGATGCCGGCCCGGATGGGATCGACGCCGGAGGGATGGGAGGCGGCGGCATGAGCGATTGCCCGCCCGGCATGGGCCGCGCGGCCCCGCCCGGCGATGCGAGATTTGCGTTCGGGGCGGGCGTCGGCTTCGATCCGCTGAACGGCAGCGAGTTGACGAAGCGCTGCATCGCCCCGACGAACGAGTTCTCCTGGGCCGCCGCCGGCGCGGACCAACACACGACGATCGCGAGCGCCGCCCCGCAGGCGCCGCGCGGCGTGCCGATCGAACGAGCCAGCCCCCTGATCATGGACTGGTTCTTACCCCAGAATTTGGGGCAATTTCATGCCGAACCTTGCGGGATCGCCGCTTCTTGCGATCGCCGGCCCACGGAGACCACGCCATGCCCGACGCGCTCGACCTGCTGAAGACCCGCCGTTCGGTGAAGCCGAACGAGCTACTCGGGCCGGCGCCGAGCGAGGCCGAGATCGACACGCTGCTCACCATCGCCTCCCGCGTGCCCGATCACGGCAAGCTCGTCCCCTGGCGCTTCATCGTGTTCGCCGGCGATGCGCGGTTCAAGGCCGGCGAGGCGATCGCCGCGGCGTTCGCCGCGAAATACGCCGACGCGACCGCGGAGCAGATCGCAACCGAGACGAGCCGCCTGGCGCGAGCCCCCCTCGTGATCGCCGTGGTGAGCCGGGCTGCGCCGCACGCCAAAATACCGGAATGGGAGCAGGCGCTCTCGTCCGGGGCCGCGGCCATGAATCTCTTGAACGCCGCCTATGCGCTCGGCTTCGCCGCCACCTGGATCACCGAATGGTACGCCTATGACCGCGCCGTGCTCGCCGCGCTCGGCCTGAAACCGCATGAGAAGATCACGGGGTTCGTCCATATCGGCCGGGTCGGCCGACCGCCCGAGGACCGCCC
>CAYGZV010000080.1:0-11795 GCA_964354425.1 uncultured Rhodoplanes sp.
GGCGAGACGCCTCCCGCCTGGCTCGCCAAATCCGCTTAGGGCAAATCCGTTTAAGTTGATCTTATCCGCTCATTCCCTCGCAAGCGGGAATCTAGCTTTTCTTGGGTTTTCTGGATCCCCGCTTTCGCGGGGACGAGCGGAAACTTAGTCAACCCAATCGGAAACCGCTTAACGATCGCGCGCGGCAGGCCGGCCGTACTCGAACACAGGAATTCGCGAGCGCTCGGTCAGGGCCGAGCAAAGCCGCTCAATTGTGCTCGTCCGGCAGCACAGGCAGCGGATGAAACTCGATGCCTTCGTCGATCAGCGCGCGCGCCTCGTTGGCCGAGGCCTCGCCGTAAATCGACCGGTGTTCGGTTTCGCCGTAATGCATTTTCCGCGCTTCCTCCGGAAAGCGCGGACCGACGTGTTCGGCGGAGCTCGTGAGCTGCTCGCGCAACTCCTTCAGCTTGCTGCGCAGCTCCCGCTCCTGCGGCGACATGATCGCGACCGGCGCTTTGGAGCCCGGCGAAGCGGGCGGCCGAGTTGCATTGTCGTCCGGCCCTTCGGCGGCCCGTCGCCGCGAACGCGTCACCGCTTGCGACAGTCGCGGCGCCATCAAGGCTTTCTCGACGGCGGTCGACCCGCATTCAGGGCATGCGATCAGCTTGCGCTTCGCCTGATCGTCGAAGGCGATCGAGTTTTGAAACCAGCTCTCGAACGCGTGTCCCTCGGGACAGGCAAGCGCATAACGGATCATGTCACCTCTTCGACGACGTGAAGATGCGCCGGCGTCTTTGCCGGCTCGACGACTTCAAAGCGGCGGCCGTGCTGAAGCGAGGGGATGCGGCTGCGCGCGGCGGCGACGGCGGCCGGATCGATCTCGGCCATCACGAGCCCGGGTTCGGTGCCGTCCTCGGCCACGACGACGCCCCATGGGTCGACGATCAGCGAATGCCCGAACGTCTCGCGTCCGTTTTCGTGCACGCCGCCCTGGGCCGCCGCGAACACGAAGCAGCCGTTCTCGATCGCCCGCGTGCGCGCCAGCACGTGCCAGTGCGCCTCGCCGGTCTGGCGGGTGAAGGCCGAGGGGATCGCGAGGAACGAGCTGCCGGCTTCCGCGAGCGCGCGATAAAGCGCGGGGAAGCGCAGATCGTAGCAGATCGACAGCCCGAGCCGGCCCCACGGCAGGTCGGCGGTGACCGCGAGGTCGCCCGGTTGGAAATTGCGCGATTCGCGATAGCTCTCGCCGTTCGGCAAATCGACGTCGAACATGTGGATCTTGTCGTAGCGGGCGACGATGTCGCCTTCGGGATCGATCAGGAACGACCGGTTCGCCGCGCGCTCGGGCGATGCCTTGACCGCAAGCGATCCGATATGGACCCACAGTTTGAGCGAGCGGGCGAGTTCGCGCATTTCCGCTAGTCCGGGGTCCGTCTCCTCCGGCGAAATGGCGGCGAACAGCGCGTCGCGGTCCGTCTCCATGATGTTGGTCATTTCGGGCGTGAGGACGTAATGCGCGCCGCGCTCCCGCGCTTCGCCGATCAGCTTCGCCGCAGAAGCGATGTTCTGCGCGGGCCGGCGTCCGGACTGCATCTGGATCAACGCGACGCAGAAACGCAGAGGGTCTCTCGTGTGGATCGTCATGGGAGGCTCCCCGTCAGGTCGTCAGTAGCCGATCGAGTTCGCCCGCGTCATCGAGCGCGTAAAGGTCGTCGCAACCGCCGAGATGCGTGTCGCCGACGAAGACTTGCGGCACCGTCGTCCGCCCATTCGCGCGCGCGACCATTTCCGCGCGGCGTTGCGGTTCGCCGGTGACGTCAATCTCGAGAAAGGTGATGCCCTTGCGGCGAAGCAAATCCTTTGCCGCGGAACAGTACGGGCAAATGGGCGTCGTATAGACCTCAACTTCAGGCATCCGGCCAGCCTATGCGCGAAAGCGTTAACGTCATTTTAATATATGAAGAGTGCGCCGCAGCGACAACGGAGTTCAACACGTTTGCATCACGGCGTTGCGTCTACGACACAGGCGAATACGACCACGTCGACGCCGAGGGCTCCGCCGCGAAATAGCGCGCGCGCACACGTGTCGACTGTCGCTCCGGAGGTCAACACGTCATCCACCAATACGATCCGCTTGGCGCGGAGCATGGCCCTGGCCTGCTCCGGAACGCGAAAGGCGGCTTGCACATTGCTCGCGCGCTCGGCGCGGGCCAGTCCGACCTGCTGCGGCGTCGCGCGCACGCGCCGCAGCGCGGCATGCCAGACCGGAAGCCCGCACGAATGCGACAGCGCTTGGGCGAGCAGCGCCGCCTGATTGAATCGCCGCGTCCACAGGCGTCGCCAGTGCAGCGGCACCGGAACGATCGCATCGGCCTCGGCGAGCAGTTCGCCGCCAGCTTGCGCCATCCAGCCGCCCATGGTCGGCGCCAATTCGAGACGGTCGCCGTATTTGAGCGCATGAACCAGGGCGCGGGCGATGTCGTCATAGCGCACCGCCGCGCGTGCGCGGCCATAGGCGGGCGGGTCGGCGATCGCGCGCAGGGAGAGCGCGCCGGGGCCCATATCATGCGCGAACGGCGTGCCGAGCCGCTCGCAATAGGGCCGGGCGATGAACGACAGCTTCCCCCAGCAGCGCGCGCACAATCCGCCGGCGCCGGTCACCGGTTCGCGGCAGGCCGGACAGACCGGCGGCAGCAAGAAATCGCGCGCAAACGCCAGCGCACGGCGAAGTCCCCCGCCGGGACTCGCCTTGTGCGCTGCAATGGGAACTTCGCTCGTCATCGGCGTCGCGCGCTCGCTGTCCACAGTTCTACCAAACAAGTTTCTCCCACAGGCATGTGCAAGCGCCGGGCCAGATTCAAGCACTACGGGTCAGCCATCAAGGCCGGCAAAGATTGTACGTTAGCCGTAAGTCCGATGGCGGCCATGCCCGATCACCGGCGACAATCTCGGCGTCAGCCCGTGCGGTCGCCGGGCGACGTGACTATGTTGCGTGAAGGCAACCTGGTCTGGCAAATGTCGGTTCCCCGCGTGTTCGACCGCTCCCTGCTGCGACGGCGTCAGCAGCGCGCGCGCGCGCTCGGACCGGCGACCTTTCTCCTTGATCGCGTCGCCGACGATGCCGCGGATCGGCTCTCCGCCGTCCTGCGCCGGTTCGACATCGCGATCGATCTGGGAACGCCCGGGTCTGCGCTCCGCGGCAAGCTGGCCGGGAGCGCGAACATTGCGACGCTTTTCGCAATCGCTCCTTCCGCGGACGCGCTCGCGCCGGCGGGCGGGCGCGCCATCGTCGCCGACGAGGAGGCGTTGCCCTTGCGGGATTCCTCGATCGATCTCGTAGTGTCAGGCTTGAGCCTGCAAACGGTGAACGACCTGCCGGGCGCGTTCGTGCAGATCCGGCGGGCGCTGAAACCGGACGGCTTGTTTCTTGCCGCGCTGCTCGGCGGGGAGACGCTCACCGAACTGCGCCAGAGCTTCGCCGCCGCCGAAGCGGAGGTGGAAGGCGGAGTGTCGCCGCGCGTCGCGCCCTTCGCCGATATGCGCGAGATCGGCGCGCTGCTCCAGCGCGCGGGCTTCGCGCTGCCGGTCGCCGACGTCGACCGGCTGACCGTGCGCTACGCCTCGTCGTTCGCGCTCATGCATGATCTTCGGCGCATGGGCGCCGCCAACCCGCTGCTCGAGCGACGCCGCTCGCCGCTGCGGCGTGCGACGCTGATGCGGATGGCGGAGATTTACGGCGAGCGGTTCGCCGACCCGGACGGACGCCTCCGCGCCACCTTCGAGATCGTCTGGCTGTCGGGCTGGGCTCCGCATGCAAGCCAACAACAGCCACTGCGGCCGGGAAGCGCCACAGCGCGCCTTGCCGACGCGCTCGGAACCCGTGAAATCTCCGCCGGCGAGAAGGCGCGGCCGAAGTAAGCCGGTGGTTTTCCGCGCGTCTCGCGCAAAGCGGGGACCCGGGTGCCGGAACGAGCGGGGCGCGCGTCCGCCTCAGGCTAGAAGCAGCGCCGTCAGGTGCGGGATCAGCGGCAGGTCGGCCGGCGGCATCGGGTAGTCCTTCAGGTGTTGCGGCCGCACCCAGGCCAATTGCTGGCCCTCCCTCGCAACGGCGATGCCTTCCCAGCGGCGGCAGACATAAAGCGGCATCAAGAGGTGGAAGTCCGCATAGGCGTGGCTCGCGAAGGTGAGCGGCGCTAGGCACGGCTCGCGCGCCACGATCCCGAGTTCCTCGTTGAGCTCGCGAATAAGCGTCTGCTCCGGCGCCTCGCCCGGCTCGACCTTGCCGCCGGGAAACTCCCACAGGCCGGCCATCGGCCGTCCCGGCGGGCGTTGCGCGATCAGCACGCGCCCGTCGGCGTCGATGAGGGCGCAGGCGGCGACAAGGACGAGCTTCACGCGGTGCTCCGCAATCGTGCACTCGCTTCGTCATCGCCCGCGGAAGCGGGCGATCCAGTAAACACAACCCCTCCGTGATTACTGGATGCCCCGCCTCCGCGGGGTATGACCACTGACAATGGAGCGATCCAAGCCGAAGTCATAATGCTTAGCTTCGATAGTCGCCGTTGATCGCCACATACTCCTTGGTGAGGTCGCAGGTGAGCACCCGGTCGCGGCCCTTGCCCAGCCCGAGATTGACCCTGAGTTCGATTTCCGGGCGCTTCATCGTTTGCGAGACCGCGGCTTCGTCGTAGCCGGGATCGCGCTCGCCCTTGTGCGCGACGCGGATGCCGCCGAACCAGATCGACAGCTTGTCGCGATCGGCCCGCTCGCCCGCCTTGCCGACCGCCATCACCACCCGACCCCAGTTCGCGTCCTCGCCGGCGATCGCGGTCTTCACCAGCGGGGAGTTCGCGATCGACAGCGCCACGCGGCGCGCCGCGCGCTTCGAGGCGGCGCCCTCGACGATCACCTCGACAAGCTTGCGCGCGCCCTCGCCGTCGCGCGCGACCTGCTCGGCGAGATTCGCCAGCACCGCGTTGAAGGCCTTCCGGAAGGGCGCGAGCCTGGCGTCGCCCGGCCGCGCGATCTTGGGCACGCCGCGCGCCGCCGCCGCGCCCGTCGCAAAGGCGAGCAGCGTGTCGGAGGTCGAGGTGTCGCCGTCGATGGTGACGGCGTTGAACGTGTCCTCGACCCCGCGCGCGACGAGGTTCTGCAGCACCGGCTGAGCGATCGGCGCATCGGTGAACACGAAGGCGAGCATCGTCCCCATGTCAGGCGCGATCATCCCGGCGCCCTTGGCGATGCCGCAGATGGTGACGGGAACATTGCCGAGCCGCACGATGGCGGCGGCGCCTTTGGGAAAGGTGTCCGTCGTCATGATCGCCTTCGCCGCCGCGTGCCATTGGCCGGGCGCGGCCGACTGGACGAGGTGGTCCATCACCCGGCCGAACTTGCGCGCATCGAGCGGCTCGCCGATCACCCCCGTCGAGGCGAGAAAGACCTCGGTCGGCCGGCATTGCGCCGCCGGCGCGGTGATCTCCGCCGTGAGCTTCGCCGCCTCGCGTCCGGCTTTGCCGGTGAAAGCATTGGCATTGCCGGAATTGACCACGAGGGCCCGCGCGCCGCCCGGCTTGAGCCGGGCGCGACACCAGTCGACCGGCGCGGACGGGCACTTCGAGCGCGTGAAGACGCCGGCGACGGTCGTGCCGGGGTCGAACAAGACGAGCAGCACGTCGGTGCGCCCCGGATACCGGATGCCGGCCGCCGCGGTCGCGAGGCGGACGCCGGGAATGTCGGGCATGTCCGGGAAATGCGCGGGGGCAAGCGGAGACACTGGGCTCGTCATGGCGTAAGCCGACTTGAGTTAGCCCTCCCCGGCGGAGAGAGGTCGGATGTGGAGCGAAGCGAAGAACCCGGACGAAGGGGGCGCCGGCGATGAGATCACAACCGCACCCGCCCGCATCCCGTTCACGCGGTGCTGGCCGACCTCTCCTTTGGGAGAGGTAGAACCTCGCCTCTTCTTGGCCGGCGCCGCGTCGATCAATTCTTCTTCGGCTCGGCAGCCGGTTTCTCGGCGTCCGGCTTGTCGAGGCGCTCGATCTTCGCGTCGTTGCGCAGCTTGTTGAGCAGGTCGATCTGCGCCTTGCGCGTGACGAAGGTTTCGATCTGGTCCTTCACCTGATCGAACTCGGGCGCCTGGCGCGTGCGCTTGTCCTCGATCTTGATGATGTGCCAGCCGAACGGCGTCTTGATCGGGTCGGAGATCTGGCCCTTGTCGAGCTTGAACGCGACCTCGGAGAACTCCGGGACCATCTGGTCCTTGGTGAAGTAGCCGAGATCGCCGCCGTCCTGCTTGCCGGGAGGGTCGTCCGTGAGGTCCTTGGCGAGCGTTGCGAAGTCCTCGCCCTTCTTGATCCGCGCGAGCGCCGCCTTGGCCTTGGTTTCGGCGTCCTTGCTGGCGTTCTGGTCGTTGGCGTCGGCGACGCGGAACAGGATGTGGCGGGCGCGCACTTCCTGCTCGTCGGCCATCTGCTTGACCGCCTCGTCATAGACGGCGCGCATCGCCTCGTTCGTGAGCGCCGCCTTGCCGGAATCGCGCAGCACCGATTCCATCAATGCCTTGTCGCGGAGATAGGTGAGCCGCCGCTTGAAGTCGGCGCTGTCGGGGACCTTATTGGTCTCCGCGTAGCGCGCAAGGACAAGCATGTCGGCGACGTAATTGATCAGCCAGTCCCGCTTGGCCTCCGGCGTCCCGGCCGGAATGTTCTGCCCGACATCCTCCTCCGCGAGTGCGAGATCGCTTTGCCGAATGTCGGCCCCATTGACCTTGGCGACCACCGGGTCGGCGGCGGCCGCGGCCGGGGCTGGCGCGGGCGGAGTCTGCGCGGCCGGGGCTTGCGCCGCCGGGGCTTGCGCGGGCGGAGCCTGCGCGGCCGGAGGTTTCGTCGCGGGCGGTTTCGTCGCGGGGGTTTGCGCCGGCGCAGCGCCGTGCGCGGCAAGGGAAATTGTGAGCGCGAGGGCCGCGCTGACGCCGATGCGGCGGCGCTTCGCGCCGACGGGCTGCGGATACAGGGGAAGGGACGGCGGGGTCATCGCGGATCCTTGACGAGGTTCTTGCCTGATCGGGAGGAATACGCATCTATTGCATAGAAGCGCCGGCTTGGCGACAGCCCTGGTGCCCTAGGCGTGAAGCACGGCATGATTGCGGCAAGCGCCAATTGACAAGGCCTGGACCCCCCCCTATCTCTCGGCGGCTCGCCGGTGCCTCCGTCGGACGTCGACAATTGGCCTCCTTGACCCGAAAAGCACGTCTTGACCGGGATGTGTTTGGACGAAACGCCGGCCGCGCGCGCCTCCCGGGCAGCGCGTGATCCGTCGAGCCGGACAAGGAAAGGACCCCGGCATGTTCGGCGCTGTCGCCCGCAAGATTTTTGGCTCATCAAATGATCGGCGCATCCGCGCATACCGCCCCCGGGTCGCGGCCATCAATGCGCTCGAACCGGAGCTCGCAGCGCTCTCGGACGAGCAGCTGCAGGCGCGGACGGAGGCGTTCCGCAAGGAACTGGCCGACGGCAAGACGCTCGACGATCTGTTGGTCCCGGCCTTTGCGACCGTGCGCGAGGCCGCCAAGCGCACGCTCGGCCAGCGCCATTTCGATGTCCAGCTGATCGGCGGCATGGTCCTGCACGAGGGCCGGATCTCCGAGATGAAGACCGGCGAAGGCAAGACGCTGGTCGCCACCTTGCCGGTGTATCTCAACGCGCTCGCCGGACGCGGCGTGCATGTGGTGACGGTCAACGACTATCTCGCCAAGCGCGACTCCGAGTGGATGGGCGAAATCTACACATTCCTCGGCCTCACCGTGGGCGTGATCGTGCACGGGCTCGACGACGAGCAGCGCAAGCAGGCCTATGACTGCGACGTGACCTACGGCACCAACAATGAGCTCGGCTTCGACTATCTGCGCGACAACATGAAGTACCGGCTCGAGGACATGGTCCAGCGCGGCCATACCTATGCGATCGTCGACGAGGTCGACTCCATTCTCATCGACGAAGCGCGCACGCCGCTGATCATTTCGGGCCCGCTCGACGACCGCTCGGAATTCTACAACACGATCGACGAGTTCATCCCGAAGCTCGACAAGTCCGATTACGAGGTGGACGAGAAGCAGCGCACGGTCGCCATGACCGAGGCGGGCATGGAGAGGATGGAGCAATTGCTCCGCAATGCCGGCCAGCTCAAGACGGACTCCCTCTACGACATCGAGAATGTCTCCGTCGTCCATCACGTCAACCAGGGGCTGCGCGCGCACAAGCTGTTCCAGCGCGACAAGGACTACATCGTGCGCAACGGCGAGGTCGTCCTCATCGACGAGTTCACCGGGCGCATGATGCCGGGGCGGCGCTATTCCGACGGGCTGCATCAGGCGTTGGAGGCGAAGGAGCGCCAGCCGATCCAGCCGGAGAACCAGACGCTCGCCTCGATCACCTTCCAGAACTATTTCCGCATGTACGAGAAGCTCGCCGGCATGACCGGCACGGCGCTCACCGAAGCCGACGAGTTCCTCGACATCTACAATCTCGAAGTGCTCGACATCCCGACCAATCTGCCCATGGTCCGCCTCGACGAGGATGACGAGGTCTATCGCACGGCGGCGGAGAAATACCGGGCGATCATCACGCTGATCGAAGACTGCAAGCAGCGCGGCCAGCCGATGCTGGTGGGCACGACGTCGATCGAGAAATCCGAGCAGCTCGCCGACATGCTGCGCGAGCGGGGCTGGGAGGCGCACGACTTCACCGATCCCAACGCCTTCGCCGCGCTCTACTCCGGGGACGAGGGCGCCTCCAAGACCAAGGTGTTCGCCATCCTCAACGCGCGCTACCACGAGCAGGAGGCCTATATCGTCTCGCAGGCGGGCGTGCCGGGCGCGATCACCATCGCGACCAACATGGCCGGCCGCGGCACCGACATCCAGCTCGGCGGCAATGCCGATATGCGCATCCGCCAGGAGCTTGCCGACATCGAGGATCCGCGCGAGCGCGTGCGCGATCCGCGCGCCGACGTGATCCGCGAGCAGGTCGCGCGCCTGAAGGAAAAGGCGCTCGGCGCGGGCGGCCTGTTCGTGCTCGGCACCGAGCGGCACGAATCGCGGCGCATCGACAATCAGCTGCGCGGCCGCTCGGGCCGCCAGGGCGATCCCGGGCGCTCGAAGTTCTTCCTGTCGCTCGAAGACGACCTGATGCGCATCTTCGGCTCCAACAAGCTCGACGGGATGTTGCAGAAGCTCGGCCTCAAGGAGGACGAGGCGATCATCCATCCCTGGATCAACAAGGCGCTGGAGAAGGCGCAGCAGAAAGTCGAGGCGCGCAACTTCGACATCCGCAAGAATCTGCTGAAGTTCGACAACGTGATGAACGATCAGCGCAAGGTGATCTTCGAGCAGCGCATCGAATGGATGGGCGAGGAGTCGGCGCCGGAGATCGTGGCCGATATGCGCCGTTCCGTGGTCGACGAACTGGTCGGCAAGCACGTTCCGGAAAACGCCTATCCGGAGCAGTGGGACACGGCCGGGCTGAAGGAGGAGCTCAAGCGCGTGCTCGGCCTCGACCTTCCGGTCGACGAATGGGCCAAGGAAGAGGGCATCGCCGACGAGGAGCTGATCGCGCGGGTCGAGCGGAGCGCCGACGAGCACATGGCGGCAAAGGTCGCCCAATGGGGCCCGGAGGTGATCCGCTATGTCGAGAAGTCGATTCTTCTGCAGTCGCTCGACCATCTGTGGCGCGAGCATCTCGTGATGCTCGATCATCTGCGCAACGTGATCGGGCTGCGCGGCTATGGCCAGCGCGACCCCTTGAACGAGTACAAGGCGGAAGCCTTCAACCTGTTCGAGGCGATGAGCCAGAACCTGCGCGAGGCGGTGACCTCCCAGCTGATGCGGGTCGAGATCATGCAGCAGCCGGCGCCGGAGGAGCAGAACCTGCCCTATATGGAGGCGCACCATCTCGACCCCGCGACCGGCGACGACGAGTTCGCTTCGGTCGACGTGAGCTTCGGCCCCGAGGGCCGCAACGAGGGAGCCGCCGCAGCGCGCGCCGCCGCGCGCGACCCGGCAAACCCCGCGACCTGGGGCAAGGTCGGCCGCAACGAAGCCTGCCCCTGCGGCTCCGGCAAGAAATACAAGCACTGCCACGGGAAATACGCGTAGGGCTCGGTGCGGGTCGCGGCGACGCGGCCCCGGCGTGACGGTGGACCGGGAACTTCCGCTTTTCTGAAGCGTGGCCTGCGCGCCGGCAAGGCGGCGGACATGTTTTGACCTGGTGCGTCGGCGGAGACGACGAAGCAAAGCGTTGCCGCCGCATACGGTCAGGCGGCGTATCCCAGACACCGGATCGGATAAACATGCGCATCCTGATCGTCGGCGCCGGCATCTGCGGGCGCACGCTGGCGGCGCTGCTGCGACGCTGGGGCGTTCAGCCGGATATCATCGACGGGCGCCGAGTTTCGACCACGCCGGATACATGCTCGGCCTCTATCCGCTCGGCAGCCGCGTGTCGCACGGCCTGCACGGATCGGCCGCATGCGGCACGCGAGGCGCTCGCAGGCTCCCCTTGCCGGCGTTTGGGGCCCGGTCTCGCTCGCGAATTACCTGATCCGATGCGGCGCGCGCATCGAGGATCGGCAGACACTATTCAGAGCGCTTTGCGAATTTCAGAGCGCTTTGCGAAGCGTGAATGCGTCGGGAACAACAGCTCCAGTCGATAGTCGTGAGCGAGAGCCCGGCAGCCCCCATCACCATCGCAAGACGCTGATCGGAAGTTCGCGAGCCGGCGCATAACCGTACGCTCGGGAAAACCGCCATTGATTTCCGCGGGGTGGCCGTCTGTGACGGGATCACACGCCGAAACGGCGATGTGCGGATCGATTTGCGTCGGACCGATATCCGGGGCGACCGCGCAGGCGATCGGGCGAACAAATCGGGGCCACGGCTCTTGTCAAAGCTGAGCGAAGATGTGAAATTCATTAAAACTTAGTATGGCGCGTATCGACAACACCGACGCGCGGCGGGCCGCCACCCTCTTGAAGGCTCTGGCCAATGAGCACCGGCTAACGATCCTGTGCGAATTGCTGGACGGCGAACGATGCGTCAACGAGCTGGAGAGGGTCGTCGGGCTTTCGCAATCGGCTCCCTCACAACACCTCGCGCTGTTGCGTCGGGACGCTTTGGTTCAGACACGCCGAGATGGCAAAACGATCTGCTACTCGCTCAAGGGGCGAGAGACGCCGGTCGTGCTCGAGATGCTCTATCGCATGTTTTCTGCTCATCTTGACGAGTCCGACGGCATCGAATCCCGCAAACGGCGCAGCGAACGCCGCGTCAACGGCTGAAGCCGGCCCGCTCGCCTCCGGCTGCCGATCCTCGATCGGGCGAGAGCGCAGGATCGCCGGGTTGCACGGCCCACGCCGGCGCGCAATCTCGGCGACGAATTCCCAAAGCCGCCTTCGCCGCTATTCGCGCAAGGGCGCCTCGGAAAGCGCATGGCCGTTTGAGGCCTCCATGCGCTGCCGCATGGCGTTGCCGAAGGCGAGCAGCAGGTTCATCGTTCGCACGCTGTCCGGTTCGAGCAGGCGGCGCATGACGCCGAACAGCGACTTCGGTCCGTCAGGGGCGTCTGAGCGTCGCGCCGCTTCATACAGCGACATTTCGGTATTGCGGGCGAGTTCGGCGATTTCCCTTGTGGCGAGGTTGTTCACCATCGTCTCAAGCAGGTGATAAAGGCGCTCGATCATATCGTCCGTGACCGCCGCCCGCGCCGCCTGCATCACCGCAACCGCCTCGAACACGGTGTCGAGCGCGCCGGTGGTGTGCA
>CAYGZV010000081.1:0-9288 GCA_964354425.1 uncultured Rhodoplanes sp.
TGGGCCTGGACGCCGCCACGATCCGGGCGCTCGCCCCGAAATCGGCGACCGCGGCGATCGCCATGGGCACGGCGGAGGGGATCGGCGCCGACCCGGCGCTGACCGCCGTGTTCGTCATCCTCACCGGCATTGTCGGCGCGATCCTCGTCACGCCGCTCATGAGCCTGTTGCGGCTGAAGAACGCCGCGGCGGCAGGCTTCGCCGCCGGCCTCGCCTCGCACGGCATCGGCACCGCGCGGGCGTTCCAGATCGATCCGGTCGCCGGCGCCTTCGCCGGCATCGCGCTCGGGCTGAACGGCCTTCTCACCGCGCTATTGACGCCGATCCTGTTGCCATTTTTAGTGAAATGACGTGCTCCCGAGCCTGAGGACGGCGGTTTTGGCCGGGCGGTTGGACAGCGGTCGATCGCCCGCCCGCTCGCCCCATCGTGATCACCCCGTCAGCATTTATTCTGTAGAAGCCGGGCCAGTGCTGAACCAAACAAGGGGCGCCGCGTTCCTGTTTCGTCCGCTACATATTTGTGACGGACAATCGAGGATTCCATGGACAAGCCACGCCTGAGCGTCATCGAAACGGAAGCCGCGGAGGTCGAGCACAAGGTCGTCCGGGCATGGACCGAGTTCGAGCCCTATGCGCGCGCCGGGACGACGGGGCGCGGGCGGGCATTCGCGACGCTGCGCGATCGTGAACGGTGTTTTCATCAGCTCCTCGAAGCCCTTCCGGCCGCCATCTACACCACTGACGAAAACGGAAAGATCACCTATTACAACCAGGCGGCGGCCGACCTCTGGGGTTGCAGCCCGGCGCTGGGCGGCACGGAATGGTGCGGTTCCTGGAAGCTGTTCTGGCCCAACGGGCTGCCGATGCGGCACGACCAGTGTCCGATGGCGATGGCGCTGCGCGAGAAGCGCCCGGTCCGCGGGACGGAGGCGATCGCCGAACGCCCCGACGGAACCCGGGTGCCGTTCATTCCTTTTCCGACCCCGCTGTATGACGGCGCGGGCGCGCTTGTCGGCGCGGTCAACATGCTGGTCGACATTTCGGACCGCAAGCGCGCGGAAAACCAGCAAGCGCTCATGATCCGCGAGCTGCATCACCGCGTCCGCAACACGCTTGCAACCGTCCAGGCGGTGATGCGCACGACGGCGCGCGCGTCGGCAACCATCGAGGAATTCGAGGAAGCCTTTGTCGGCCGTATCGATTCGCTTTCCAAGACGCACGAATTGCTGACGGAGAATTTCGACCAGGCGGTTGCGCTCGCCACCCTATTGTCGAACGAGCTCGACGCCTATCACGACGGCGCCTGCCAGCGCGTCCGGTTGAAGGGGCCGCCGGTCGAACTGCCGTCCGTCCTCGCCGTCCCGATCGGCATGGCGCTTCACGAACTCACGACCAACGCTGCGAAATACGGCTCGCTGTCCATGATCGGCGGGGTCGTCGAGGTCACCTGGAGCGTCCGTATCGAAGCCGATGCGCGCAGGCTGCATGTCGTGTGGATCGAGCAGGACGGCCCGGCGGTGAAGCCGCCGACGCGCAAGGGTTTTGGATCGCGGCTGCTCGAGCATGTTCTCGCCCGGCAGATCGGAGCCGACGTGACCGTCGACTACGACCCCGACGGATTGCGCGCCCGCATCATCGTTCCGCTCCCGCGGTAGCCCCGCCTTAGGCGGCAAGCGCCGTCACGTGCGGCAGGTCCGGCGCGACTGGGCCACGTTCGCTTCCGGCTGGTGCGGTGCGATGCTTGCGCGAACGCTCAAGGCGGACTTCGCGCCGCGCGCAGGATTACTCGGTCGGGCGCTGCGAGGGCTCGCCGCGCGCCTGCTTTGCTCGCCATTTCGGGCCGGGTCCGCGCATATAGTGCTGCTCGGGCCGATAGGGGTCGGTAAGCGCTGCGACGACGGACCGGAACAGCGCATTGACCTGCGCAAACTGCCGCCGCAATCGCCACACGGGAACGGGCGATGTGAAAAGGCGGAAATCGGCGAGGACGAAGCGCAGCATTTTCAGCTCTTGTTTGGCATGGGCTTGGGGCGGCTAGACGGCTGCCTTCCGGATGCTTGGGTCAGCATGACGAGCCCCCACGCCACCGTCGAACGAAGTCAAGCACGGTTCGGCGCGTGCGGGAATGCGGGACAACCCGCTTCGGATGAATCCGGATTTGTAACGTTCATAAGACCATGGCGGGCGAACCTCAGATAGCAGAGCAACAAAGAAGCTGGCTGCTCGGGGGCGTCGGACTGATGCGATTCCGCGCGTCCGCGCGCGGGCGGGGACCTAGATCCAACGGCGAGGCGGGATATCGGCTTGCCAGGGCGCGTTACGGCGGCGGCAGGGTCAGCAGCGTCGGGATATCGCGCCCGCGAAGGTCGTAGACGCGGGCATAGACCGCGCCCTCGCGCGCGACCTCGAAGAGGAGCGGCGCATCGAGCTTCGCGCAATAGAAGACGCCGAGCGAAATGGCGAAATCGGCGTCCTGCGGCTGCCATTGCGTCACGTAATCAGGGCCGAGCTCGACCTTCACCGCGCGCTGCGGGCCGCATACGGCGATGCGCCAGGGCCGCGCCGGCTGCGGCGGCGGCTCCATGGCGGCGAGCCTGGCGCGCAGTCCCTGGGCGGCCTCTTTGCTCGCCAATCCCCAATAGTCCAGCATGAAGCGGCCCTCGGCCGCCCGCACGCCGCCGGCCAGCGGGTTGAAATACGTGTACTCGTACGGGTGCAGCTTCACGATCGTGACGACCGGCTCGATCAGTCCGGCGAGGATGAGAGCGGCCACCGCGGCGGCCGCGGCCCAAGACAGGCGCATCGCGCGGGCGATCAGCCAAAGCCCGGCCAGTCCCCCGAGAACGGCGAAGGGCGGCAGCAGGAAAACGAAATGCCGGATGCCGTTGTAGCCGGCCGGCCGGGTCAGGACGACGTAAGCGATGGGGAACAGGGCGCTCAGGGCAAGAAACAACAATCCGGCGCGCCGACCCGCAGGCAGTGCCGAACTCGCCGCCGCGACCACGGCGCCGAGCGCGCCGGCCAACCCCAGCGCGACGAAGATGACCGGCGCCTTCAGCAGGAACAGCGTCGGCACGTAGCTGCGCGGCATGTCCGTCACCGCAAGGATCGCTCCGTCGAACAGCTCCTTCCATGGCTTTTCGAAAAACTGCGAGAAGTAGAACAGCGCGCGCAGCGGATTGAGCGGGGAGACGACCGACCAGGGCCATATCAGCGCCATCGCCGCATAGGCGACGAGCAGGGCAGGGAGGAGCCGCAGCAGAAATCGGCCGGCGCGCGCAAACGCTGTGCGCGCGTCCTTGCGCAGTTCGACCGCGAGGATGAGGGCGAGCGCCGCGCCGGCGGGAACGACCGCGAGCGCGCCCATCACGCGCGAGCCGAAGGACAGGCCGAAACCGACCCCGATGAGGGCGATGGTGGCGATCGACGGCGTCGGATATTCGTCGAAGGCGCGCACGAGGCCAAGCGCGAGCAGCGCCATCGCGACCGCAAAGGGCGCGTCCTTCGGGTTGATGAACATATGCCCGTAATAGAGCGGGCAGGTCGCCAGCAGCGCGACCGCGAGAAAGCCGGCGACCGGCCCGCCCAGGCGGCGGGCGATGCGCCAGGCGATGATAAGGCCGACGATCCCAACCGCGGCGCCGACGAGGCGGCGCGTCTCGAACAGGTCGAAGGGCAGGACCTTGGCGACGAGCGCCGCGAGCATGTCGAAGCCGCCGCCATAGGCGTAGAGATTGACGAAAGAGAGCGCGCGCTGATCGCTGAAGCCCGATTCGTAGAGGCGCAGCAGCAGGCCGCCATATTCGGCGTGGGTGTAGTCGTCCCAGCCGAGCCCGTAATGCCGGAACGTGAGGGCGGCGACGATCGCGACGGCGGCGAACACCGCGAGCGACAGGGCGTCGGCAAGCCTCTCGGCCGCGCGCGCGCTGGTCGGCTGCGTCGCCATGACACGAAGTTCCGACGCGGCGGCTTTAATAGGCGTGGCGGTCACCTTGCGGCTGTTCCGCGGGCGTGACGCATTGGCCGAGAACTCCGCGACCGAGCGCCCGGCATTCGCCAACGGCGGCGATGTCGCCGCCGATGACGCGACCATCCGCTGGCGCGGATGAGAACGGCTTCATGCGCCCGAACTCGTTACTTGGCCGCCGCCTCGTACAGTTCGGCGACATGATCCCAATTGATCAAGTGATCGACAAACGCCTTCAGATAGTCGGCCCGCCGGTTGCGGTAATCGATATAATAAGAATGTTCCCACACGTCGCAGCCGAGAATGGGCGCGCCGCCATGCACGAGCGGGTTCTCGCCGTTCGGCGTCTTGGTCACGACGATCTTGCCGTCCTTGACCGTGAGCCAGCACCAGCCCGAGCCGAACTGGGTGACGCCGGCCTGGATGAAGTCCTCCTTCATCTTGGCGACGGAGCCGAGATCGGCGACGATCTTCTTTTCGAGATTGCCGGGGATCTTGTCGCCGCCGCCGTTCGGCTTCATCCACTTCCAGAAATGGATATGGTTGAAGTGCTGGCCGGCATTGTTGAAGAGCGGCTGATTCTTGCCGAACGAGCCCTTCACCACTTCCTCGACCGGCTTGTCCTCCCACTCGGTGCCCTTGAGCAGGTTGTTGCCGGTCGTGACATAGGCCTGATGATGCTTGTCGTGATGATATTCGAGCGTCTCGCGCGACATGAAGGGCGCGAGCGCTTCATAAGGATAGGGAAGGTCCGGCAGCGTGAACGACATCGCCTTGCTCCTCGGCAGACTCGGGGGTGACCGTCAGGTCGGGAAAGCGGCAACTTAGCGCGGATGATGCGCGGTGGCCAAGCGCGGCGCAAGCGCGCGGGCGCTGACGTAAGGGCCGCAACGCCGCCCGTCCGGATGCTTTGCCTCCTCCAGGGAGTTGTCCCTGGCTGGCCGCATCGCTTATTGTATTGAGGCGACGGGCGCAATTGGTCGCGGCCTCTCCGTCATGCGCATGTCACAGCGGTGCGATCGGGACGCCTGCCGCCCGCGCACGGCGATCGCGAATCGTAGAAAGGGGTGCGATGGTCCCGTTCGTGTTCTTTCTTGGCGTGATCGCCATTCTGGCCGGCGCGGTCGCGATCGCATTCGGCATTCCCATCAACGAATTCGGTCTCGGCAACACGCTGATCCTGGCGGGAACGACGGCGGTTTCGGCCGGGTTCATCGTGCTCGCGCTCGGGGCCGTCTTGCGTGCGATCGAGCGCGGCAACCGCGAACTCCCGGCGATGGAGGAGGAATCCGCCGCGCCGCAGGTCGAGCGGGCAGGCGGCGCGGCCGAATGGCCACGCCCGGCGCCGGTTTCGCCCCTGCGCGCCGAAGGCCCGCCGCGCGAGCGCGCCGAAGCGACGCCTCCGGCGCGACCGGCCTGGTCCGAAGCGCGCGAGGATTCGCGCGAAGCAACGCGGGCGCCGGCGCCGCGGCCTGCCGCTCCGCCGCTGCGCGCAGAGCGCGGCCCAGCCCCTGGCCGCGCGCCGGTGCGCGCCGAGCGGCCGCGCGAACCCCTCGTCGAGCCGCCGCGGCCGGGCGGGGGCCCGAGCCGCGCCCCGGAGCCCTCGCACGCGGGCGAACCGGGCGTCACGGGGCCTGCGCGCGAGGGGGCGGGCGAGCCGTCCGCGCCGGCCACCTCGCCGGAAAGGCGTCGCTTGTTCGCATGGACCCGGCGGAGCGCCGGCCGCGAAGCGCCCGAACAGCCGGCCGAGCCGCGCGCCGAGCCTAATCTGGGCGAAGGCGGCCCGCGCGGCGAAGCTCCGCGCTTTGCGGCCCGGGACGGGGATCGGGAGGAGCGGCGAGAGCCGGCGCGTCCGGCCGCCGAGCGCCCGCCGGCGGCGCGGGAGGCGCAGCCGGCTCCGGAAGACGAGGTTCAGGTCCTCAAGTCCGGCACGGTGGGCGGCATGTCCTACACGCTCTATACCGACGGCTCGATCGACGCCGAGTTTCCCGACGGGAAGCTGCGCTTCGCCTCGATCGAGGACCTCCGCCGCCATCTCGAAGAGCAGGGATGACAATCGTCGAAGGTGCGATCATGGCGCTCACGCTGTCGGACCGCAAGAAAGCCCGGGTGGAGGAAATCCGCGCGGGATTTACCCGCCTGCGCGAGGAGCTTGCCGGATACGGCGCGACGCATGGCGGGCGCTTCTTGATTTTCGGGTCGGCGGCCACCGGCCGGTTTCATTATGAAAGCGACATCGACATCATCGTCGACTTCAAGGGGCCGCCGCTGCGCTCCGCGCTCGATTTTGTCGAGAGCGCGTGTGCGCGCTTGCGCCTGAAAGCCGATATCCGGCCGATATCCTGGTGCACGCCGGCGTTTCTCGAACGAGTTTCGGCGGGGGCTATTGTCCTGCCATGACCGACGCGCGCTGGTTCGAGGCCGACGCTCCGCATTGCGAGATTGCCACACCCGACACGCTGGCTTGACCGTGACGTTGGCGCGAAAATGCGAGCGGACCAATAGGGCGCATCTGCTGCGGACGCACGTAGGGGAGAAGCGAATTGGCGACGGTCGAACGCACGTCGCAGCGGCTCGTGCTGCAAGCGGGCGCAACCACGCTCGTCCTCGACAAGGAGAGCGGACAGGCGAGCCTGCGCCGCAAGACGCTGCTGTGGGATCGCACGCCGATCACCGTCCCGCTCGCGGATATCTGCAAGATCGCCGTGACGCCTGCGATCGATCGCTCCTGCGGCTTTGCGTCCTGCTACACGCTGCTCGTGACGCGCTCGGGAACGCATCTGGAGCTGCCGCCCGCGGCCAAGGCCGCCGCAGAAGCCGCCGCGCAAGAGATCCGCGCGTTTCTCGGGCTCGCGTGAAATCGATGGCGCGCCTTCGCCGGGCCAAGCACGGAGCGTGATGTTCCTCACAGCCCGGTCTCGCCGGCTCCTGCACGCTGCCGCCCACTCGTCATGCGGAATGCAACAGGAGACTGACATGAGCCTCAAGACCTTCGCCGCGGCCGCGTCCGCGGTCGTCGCACTCTCGGCCTTTGCGCTGCCGGCGCACGCGCTCAATCCCCAGCCCTTGCCGCCGAAAGAAAGCAAGGCTTCGATCATCAAACGGGATCCAAACGTGCTGAAGCGCCACACTCTGCAGCAGAAGATGCTGCCGAGCCGCTTCCAGACCGCTCGCTGACGCGGGCGCTGGAACGGATCAGTCGCCTCCCGCCAGCTTGATGGCGAAGGCGTAAGCGAGCGCCACCTCCTTCAAGCGGTCGAAGCGGCCGGCCGCCCCCTGGTGGCCGGCCTCCAGATTGGTGCGCAGCGCGACGAGATTGTCGTCGGTCTTGACCGCGCGCAGCCGCGCCACCCATTTCGCCGGCTCCCAATAGGTCACGCGCGGATCGGTGAGCCCGGCGAGCGCCAGCAGGGCAGGGTAGGGTTGCGCCCGCACATTATCGTAGGGCGAGTAGGACAGGATGGTGCGGAACGCCTCCGCATCGGTGATCGGATCGCCCCATTCGAACCACTCCGGCGGCGTGAGCGGCAAGGTGTCGTCGAGCATCGTGTTCAGCACGTCGACGAACGGCACCTCGGCGATCAGCCCCGCATAGAGATCGGGCCGCGCATTGGCGATCGCGCCGATCAGCATGCCGCCCGCGGAGCCGCCCTGCGCGACGATCTTGTCGGCGGCGACCAATTTCATTGCGGCGAGATACTCGGTCGCGGCGATGAAGTCGGCGAATGTGTTCGCCTTCAAGGCGAGCTTGCCTTCGCGATACCAGCGCCAGCCTTTCTCGGTGCCGCCGCGCACATGGGCGATGGCGTAGACGAAGCCGCGATCGACGAGCGAAAGGCGATTGGCGCTGAACGCGGCCGGAATCGATATGCCGTAGGCGCCGTAGCCGTAGACGAGGCCCGGCGCGGTTCCGTCGAGCGGCGTGTACTTGCGGAACAGGACCGAGATCGGAATGGTCTCGCCGTCGCCGGCCGGCGCGAAGAGCCGCCGCGTCACGTACAGCGCGGGATCGTGGCCGCTAGGCACCTCCTGCCGCTTGCGCAGCACGCGCGTGCGGGCGGCGCAGTCGTAGTCCCAGGTTTCCGCGGGCGTCGTCATCGACGAATAGCCGAACCGCAGCGCGTCGGTCGCAAACTCGTAGCCATGCTCGATGCCGAGCGAATAGGCCTCCTCGTCGAAGCCGATCGCGTGCTCCTCGCCGCTTGCGAGATGGCGCACGATGACGCGCGGCAGGCCGTCGGCGCGTTCGAGCCGGATCAGCCAGTCGGCGAGCACCAGATGCGAGAGGATGAAAATGCCGGGGCGGTGCGGGACGAGATCGCGCCAATGCGCGCGCGACGGCGTCGCCAGCGGCGCGACGACGATCTTGAAGTCCTCCGCCCCGTCCGCATTGGTGCGCAGGATCAGCGTCGGCTCTCCGCCAAAGGAGGGATGGTGCTCGACCTCGTAGCGCAGCGACGGCTCGCGTGCGGCGACCAGCAGCGGCGGCGCCGCGGGGGCTGCGAGATCGATCAGCCAGGCCTCGGCGGTCTCGTGATCGTGCACCGATATTTCGGCGAAACGGCCCGACTGCAGGCGCGATACGGAAACGAAGAAGCCCTTGTCCTTCGGCGCGAAGACGAGGGCGTCCTCGCTCACCGGCGCGCCGAGCCGGTGCAGGCGCACCTCGGTCGGGCGGTGCTGCGCGTCGAGCCGCACATAGTAGAAGCCGGCCGAATCCTGCGTCCATACGACCGAGCCGGACACCTCGGGAACCTGGTCGGCGAGATCGCGCGCCGTCGCAAGATCGCGCACCCGCGCGGTGAAAAACTCCGAGCCCATCTCGTCGGACACCCAGGCGAGCAGGCGCTGATCCGGCGAATGCGTCGCGCCGCCGAGCTGGAAGAAGGACTTGCCGGCCGCGAGCGCGTCGCCGTCGAGCAGCAACTGTTCCGCCCCGCCGTCGCGCGGCGTCCGGCAGATCAGCGGGTGCTGCCCGCCCTCGCGGTAACGCATATAGTAGGCGAACGGACCATCGGGCTCCGGAACGCTCGAATCGTCCTCCTTGATGCGGCCCTTCATCTCGGCGAACAGCGTGTCCTGCAGCGCCGCGGTGTCGGCGAGCGCCGCCTCCGCATAGGCGTTCTCCGCTTCGAGATAGCTGCGAATCTCGGGGTCCAGCAACTGCGGATCGCGCATCACCGCCTGCCAGTTCGCCGCGCGCAGCCAGCCGAATTCGTCCACGCGTTCGACGCCATGCGCGATCGAGCGCACGGGCCTTTGCTCCGCGCGCGGCGGGACGGCGGGTCGGGAAGCGCGGTCAAGCATCGTCGTTGCTCGCA
>CAYGZV010000081.1:9388-11712 GCA_964354425.1 uncultured Rhodoplanes sp.
GCGCGCGGCGGGACGGCGGGTCGGGAAGCGCGGTCAAGCATCGTCGTTGCTCGCAGTCCTGGTCGTGGGCGTAAATGTCAGCGCCGTCCCGTTCATGCAGTAGCGCAAGCCGGTCGGGCGCGGTCCGTCCGCGAAGACGTGACCGAGATGGGAGTCGCAGGTCGCGCAGCGGACCTCGGTGCGGCGCATGAACCACGCGCGATCGGCATGCTCGGAGACGGCGGCCGCCGCGATCGGCGCAAAGAAGCTCGGCCACCCTGTGCCCGACTCGAATTTCGTCGCCGAGGAGAACAGGGGCGCCCCGCAGCATACGCAGGCATACGCGCCGGCGCGCTTCTCATCCTGGAACGGTCCGGTGAAGGCCCGCTCGGTGCCGTGCTTGCGGGTGACATAGTACTGGTCCTGGGTGAGTTGTCGCCGCCATTCCTCGTCGGATTTGACGACTTTGACGCGGGTGTCGGTCTTGGTGTCCATGGCGCTTTCTTGGCGTGATCGAGATCGGAAAGGGTTGCTCCAGAGGTAAGCATCGCAGGACGCGGGCTCAAGTGAAAGGCAAGGATCGCCCGCCGCAGGTCGTTCGATGCACCCGCGGAGGCCGCGACGGCGCGGCTCTTCTTCCCCGCCGCGGCGCGAAAACATGCGGAAGGCGAGGCGAACCCTTTATTGGCGCGAATTGTCGGACGAAAACGAGCAACTCATATTAAGCTAACCTCACACTATTTTTGCCGGCCGGAATCTTTTATTGCTTTGGCTAGAAATGCATAGTAAAAATCATCTGTTCTTCCGAATCGCCTGACTGCGCCGTCAACAGCGTGTTCGTTTCGCCGCCGCGCTGTCCGTAAGACGCAGGCCGCCAGGCCGAGAATGACCGGGGTCCTCTATGCGAAATCATCGTGCACCGGGCGAAAGCGCCCCCCAGAATTACATCGAACTGACGGCCGATATCGTGTCTGCCTATGTCAGCAACAACAGCGTGTCCGCAGGCGACATTCCGGGATTGATCAATCAGGTCCACTCGGCGCTGATGCGCGTCTCCGGCGGCCAGGCCGAGACGCCCGCGGAACCGCTCAAGCCGGCGATCCCGATCAAGAAGTCGATCACGCCCGAATACATTGTCTGTCTCGAAGACGGCAAGAAGTTCAAGTCGCTCAAGCGCCATCTGCGCACCCAGTACAACATGACGCCCGAGCAGTATCGCGAGAAATGGGGGCTGCCGCCCGACTATCCGATGGTGGCGCCGAATTATGCCGCGGCGCGCTCGCAGCTCGCAAAGCAGATGGGTCTCGGCCAGCAGCGACGCCGGCGAAAATAGTCGAGGCCGCGCGCTGTCCGAGTTCCTCCGGACGGCGCGTTACGGGTGGTTGACGAGAACCAGAACCTCCGAAGGCGGCAGGTCGCGGATTTCCACGAAGGCGGTTCCGTCGGCGCGGCGTTTGACCGGCACGCGCGAGCCAATGGGATGCGACATCCCGGCGGCCGTTCCGGCCGCGGCCTCCGCGGCGTTGGCGACCACCGTCATCTCGCCCCCCTCCGGATTGAGGTTTGCATCGACCACGACGTCGCCGCCGCGCGGCTCGCCTCCGTGCGAATTGACGACGCACAGCGCTTCCTCATCGCTCAGGATGCGCGACCAGGCGACGAGTTCTCCCGGCCCGTGCTCGGAGAAGGGGCCGCCGAACAGCGAAAACGGCCGTTGATATTGCCGGCCCTGGCGCAGCACCGGGAACTGCCTGCGCAGCGCGGCGAGCGCGGCGATCCGGCGGTAGGCGCCGAACGCCGGATCGAAGCAATGAGCGCCGGCGGTTCCGAACGGCCCGAAGCCCGGCAAGGTGGAATCGAGACTGTTCGTCGGGTCGAGCCCCGCCAGTCCCGACTTGCGCGGATGAAGCGGGCCGAACATCGCCTCCCGCAGATACCGGTCCGCATGGTTCGAACTCCCCCGCCAACTCGGCAGAAACATCCGCTCGGACGCTTCGGGACCTGCGAATGACTGTTCCGTGCCGTAATAGATGCAGGGAATGCCCAGCGTGAGAAGCTGAAGCGCGACACCCGCGACGACCTGATGATCCGATGCGGCCTCGCTCGAGAAGCGGATCTTCGCGCCGAAGACGTGATCGTGATCGTCGAGAATGGAAACATGCCGTTGGCCGAGATTGCGGTGCGACCCCATTTCCGCGTCGCCCGGATCGAATCCCTCGAAATAGTTTTTCGGCGGGCTCAGACCCTTGGCGACATCGTGCAGCGTGGTGCGCATGCCGCCGATGTCCAGCGCCGCATTCAGATTGCTGCCGAGCACGTCGAGGTAGCGGTCCTGGGCGAAGTCG
>CAYGZV010000082.1:0-1818 GCA_964354425.1 uncultured Rhodoplanes sp.
TACGCCGGCTATGGCTGGGGCTGGCGGCGGCCTTACTATGCCGGCTATTACGGCTATGGCTGGCGTCCGCGGGTCGTCGCATTCGGCTGGTGATTGCGGCGCGCTCTGCCAGAGAACTACGCGAAGAAGCCCCGGCCCAAGCGTCGGGGCTTCTTACTTGCGGCGGCGCTGAAGCATCGCAAGGACGGGCCGCTCACCACGCCGAGGGGATGTAGCAAGCGATCCTGCAGGCGGCCGCTTTGGCCCTTGTAATGGGCGCGCTCTCGTCCGAAGAAGGACGCTCAGTCGCATACGGATACTCCGTGACCCTTGTCGCTCACCCGCCGCCCGAACCCGTCGTCGCCGCAGGCGGCGCGCGTTTCGGCAATGCGCTTCCCTTCGCGCTGATCGCGGGCCCGTGTCAGCTCGAGAGCCGGCTGCATGCCCTGGAGACCGCCTCGGCGCTCAAGGAGATCGCGGCGAAAGTCGGGGTCGGGCTCGTCTACAAGACCTCGTTCGACAAGGCGAACCGCACGAGCGTCGCGAGCGCTCGCGGCCTTGGCCTCGAACAGTCGCTGCCCATCTTCGCCGAAATCAGGGAAAAGCTCGGCCTGCCGATCCTCACCGACGTGCACGAAACGTGGCAGTGCGCCCGCGTCGCCGAGGCCGCCGATGTGCTGCAAATCCCCGCCTTTCTGTGCCGGCAGACCGATCTGCTGATCGCGGCCGCGGAAACCGGGCGGGTGGTGAACGTCAAGAAGGGCCAGTTCCTCGCCCCCTGGGACATGGCCAATGTCGTCGCAAAGATCACCGGCGCGGGGAACGCCAAGGTGCTCGTCACCGAGCGCGGCGTCTCGTTCGGCTACAACACGCTCGTCTCCGACATGCGGGCGCTGCCGATCCTTGCGCGCACTACAGGCGCGCCGGTGATCTTCGACGCCACCCATTCGGTGCAGCAGCCGGGCGGGCAGGGGACCGCGTCCGGGGGCGAGCGCGAATTCGTGCCGGTGCTTGCCCGCGCCGCCGTCGCGGTCGGCGTCGCCGGCCTGTTCATCGAGACGCATCAGGACCCGGACCGCGCCCCCTCGGACGGCCCCAATATGATGCCGCTCAAGGAGATGGAGGGGCTGCTTCGCACGCTCGTTGCGTTCGACCGTCTCGCCAAGGGATGAACGAGGCCGAGCCGCCCGCGCCGCGCGAGCAGGTCGCATTGCCCGCGCGCGAACCGCCGGGAACAACGCGTGTCCTGGCCACGACGGCGCTCGCGATCTTCGCGAGCAGCCTGTTCGTCCGCGCGGTCGATCCGGTGATTCCGCAGATCGCCGGCGACCTTGCCCTGGACACCGGAACGGTCGCGCTGCTGTCGACCGCCTTCGCGCTCCCCTACGCCCTGGTGCAGCCCGTGCTCGGCGCGCTCGCCGATACGGTCGGCAAGGCGCGGCTGATCATTGTCGCCATAGCGACAAGCGCGCTTGCCGGCGCGCTCGGCGCGCTCGCCCCGGATTTCGCAGTGCTGCTCGCCTCCCGCATCCTCGCCGGGGTCGTCGCCGGCGGCGTTTTCCCGATCGCGCTCGCGCTCGCCGGCGATCTCGTGCCGGTCGCGCGGCGGCAGGTGGCGATCGGCCGGCTGCTCGCCGCCGCCATGCTCGGCAATCTGCTCGGCTCGCCGTTTGCCGGGATGGTCGGCGACGTGATCGGCTGGCGCGGCGTGTTCGCGCTCGTAACCCTTGTCGCGCTGATCGCCTTCGCCGCCACGCTGATCGGTTTCCGCGGCATGACGGTCGACAGGCGGGGGCGGTTCGATCCGGCCGCGGTCGGGACGGGCTTCCGGACCATCCT
>CAYGZV010000082.1:1918-11710 GCA_964354425.1 uncultured Rhodoplanes sp.
ACAGGCGGGGGCGGTTCGATCCGGCCGCGGTCGGGACGGGCTTCCGGACCATCCTACGCAACCCGCTGACGAAGGTCTGCTTCACGGCGGTGCTGCTCGAAGGCATTTGCGTGTTCGGCCTGTTCCCCTATGTCGCGGCCTTCCTCGTCGCCCGCGGGGAGGAGCGGGCGCTCATCGCCGGCCTCGTCATCGCCGGGTTCGGAATCGGCGGGATCATCTATTCTTTCGCCGTTTCCGCGCTGCTCGGCCGGTACGGTGAACAGCGTATGATGCTCGGCGGGGGCGTCACCCTTGCGGCCGCGCTCCTCATCATCGCATTGGGACTGCCCTGGCCGGTCGAGTGTCTTGCCTTCACGGTGCTGGGGCTCGGCTTCTACTCGCTGCACGGGGTGATCCAGATTTACTCGACCGAGCTTGCGCCGCTTTCGCGCGGCCTCGCGATGTCGCTGCACTCGTCCTTCTTCTTCCTCGGCCAGGCGCTCGGGCCGATCGCCTATCGCTATGGCCTCGCCAGCATCGGGCTCGTCGGGACGAACGCGATTTCCGCGCTCGCGATGCTGGTCGTGGGAATCATGTGCGCGCGTTATCTGCGGCGCGGGCGACCGGGCGAAGTCGCGACCTGATCGCGGCGGCGGCGCGTCGTGAGCGCGACTTTGCCGCCACATTCTGTGCCTTCCACGCAACATGTGGATAACTTCGCCCTCCCAACCCCGCCCGAAGCCGCCCGCGCCAATTTTCCGCCACACCCCTCCACGATTTCCGGGGGGCAAAGGAACAAACGCCATATGGCGATGTTCTGTCGGGTGGGGGTGGGGTTAGGTAATGGACGCGAAGACCGGCCTCAAGCGCAAGCTGCCGAGCCGTCATGTGACGGAAGGCCCCGAGCGCGCGCCCCACCGTTCCTATTATTACGCGATGGGTCTGACGCGCGAGCAGATCCATCAGCCATTCGTTGGCGTCGCGACCTGCTGGAACGAGGCGGCGCCCTGCAATATCGCGCTGATGCGTCAGGCCCAGGCCGCCAAGAGGGGCGTGGCCGCCGCCGGCGGCACGCCCCGCGAATTCTGCACCATCACCGTCACCGACGGCATCGCCATGGGCCACGAGGGCATGAAGTCCTCGCTGCCTTCGCGCGAGGTGATCGCTGACTCCGTCGAGCTCACCATGCGCGGCCATGCCTATGACGCGCTGATCGGCCTCGCCGGCTGCGACAAGTCGCTGCCGGGCATGATGATGGCGATGTGCCGCCTGAACGTGCCGTCGATCTTCATCTATGGCGGCTCGATCCTGCCCGGCACTTTCAAAGGCAAGCCGGTCACCGTCCAGGACGTGTTCGAGGCGGTCGGCAAATATTCGGTCGGCGACATGTCCGACGAGGATCTCGATCTGCTCGAGCAGACCGCCTGTCCGTCGGCCGGAGCCTGCGGCGCCCAGTTCACCGCGAACACGATGGCGACGGTGTCTGAGGCGATCGGCCTTGCGCTGCCCTATTCGGCCGGCGCGCCGGCGCCGTACGAAGTGCGCGACCGTTTTTGCATGACTGCGGGCGAACTGATCGTCGACCTGATCGCGCGCAATCTGCGACCTCGCGAAATTGTGACCCGGGAAGCGCTCGAGAACGCCGCCGCCGTTGTCGCGGCGTCCGGCGGTTCGACCAATGCGGCGCTGCATTTACCGGCCATCGCCAATGAATGCGGCATCAAATTCGATCTGTTCGACGTGGCCGAGGTGTTCAAGCGCACGCCTTATCTCGCAGATTTGAAGCCGGGCGGCCGCTATGTCGCCAAAGATTTGTTCGAGGCTGGGGGCGTTCCGTTGCTCCTGAAAACATTGCTGGATCACGGTTATCTGCACGGCGAGTGTTTGACCGTGACCGGGCGTACTATGGCTGAGAACTTGAAAAGCGTGGCGTGGAATAAGGACCAGGACGTCGTGTATCCGGCGAACCGGCCCTTGCTGTCGACCGGCGGCGTCGTCGGGCTCTCGGGCAACCTCGCGCCGGATGGCGCGATCGTGAAGGTGGTCGGGCTGGAGAGCCTCACATTCACCGGTCCCGCGCGCTGCTTCGACGGCGAAGAGGCCTGCTTCGAGGCCGTGCGCAAGCGCAAATACGCCGAAGGCGATGTCCTTGTGATCCGCTACGAGGGCCCGAAGGGCGGCCCCGGCATGCGGGAAATGCTCGCCACCACCGCAGCGCTCTACGGACAGGGCACCGGCGGCAAGGTCGCGCTCATCACCGACGGACGTTTCTCCGGCGCGACCCGCGGTTTCTGCGTCGGCCATGTCGGGCCGGAAGCGGCGGTCGGCGGTCCGATTGCATTGCTGCGCGACGGCGACATCATCGAGATGGACGCCGAGAACGGCACCCTCAACGTCAAGCTCACGAATGCCGAGCTGGACAAGCGGCGGCAAAGCCTCAAGGCCAAGCCGCCGGAATTCACCTCCGGATATCTGTGGAAATACGCCCAGCAGGTGGGGCCGGCGCGTGCCGGCGCCGTCACCCATCCGGGCGCTGCTGTCGAGAAGAAGTGTTATGCGGACGTTTAGGCGTATGAGTCTCGTGATTGGCTTGGGCTCGGTCCTCGGGCTCTCCTCGGCGCTCGCTTTCGAATCTGCGCGCGCCCCGAACGGCATCGCGCCCGCGGCCAGCGTCGATGTCTTCCGCCGCGGCAACCCGGAGGCCTCGCTTGGTCCGACCGACCTGCAGTCGCCGCCTGCGGCGCTCCGCAGCCTCACTCCGGTCGAGGCGTTCCGCACGGGCGCGCAGGCCTTGCGCGCGGGCGACACCAAAAGCGGCGTCGTCTCGCTCGAATACGCGGCCGCCAGCGGCCATCCGCTCGCCCAGTGGAAGCTCGGCCGCATGTATGCGGAAGGCGATGGGGTGAAGCAGGACGACCTGCGCGCCTTCGAGTATTTCCGCGAGATCGCCGATGCGCATGCCGATGAGAGCCCGGGCACGCCGCGCGCCCGCTTCGTGGCCAACGCCTTCGTTGCGCTGGGAGGGTACTACCTCGACGGCATCCCGAGCTCCCCGGTGAAGGCCGATCCCGACCGCGCGCGCGAGATGTTCACCTACGCCGCGTCCTATTTCGGCGATCCCGACGCCCAGTATCACCTCGGGCGGATGTATCTCCAGGGCTTCGGCGGCGTGAAGGATCCCAAGCAGGCGGCCCGCTGGCTCCAGCTCGCCGCGAACAAGGGCCAGTACCAAGCCCAGGCCATGCTCGGCACCATGCTCTTCAAGGGCGAGGCGGTGACGCGACAGGCGGCCCGCGGACTGATGTGGCTCACGCTTGCGCGCGACGCGGCGACCTCCCAGGAGACCTGGATCGCCGATCTCCATGCCCGCGCCTTCAAACAGGCGAGCGACGAGGAGCGCGCGACCGCTCTCGCGTTCATCGAGCGCTGGATCCGCGGCGGCCGGCGGGAATAGGGGCGGCGCCCGCCTGAGCTAAAGCATTTCGACGAGATCGGCGTAAGCACCGTTCGCGCAACGGCGGGCCAAGCGCATGTCCGCCGTGATGACCCGCGTATCGTATTGGCGGGCAAGCGCGAGATAGAAGCAATCATATGCTGGGTGGCCCAAGTCCAGAGCGATCGCCAGCGCCTGTCTATGCAATTCCGAACAGGGCGTGAGCTCCTCGAACAACCGCTCGGCTTGATTGACGGCTTTTTCAGCAAATAGCGGGTCGGCCCCGCTGTAAGTGACCAGTCTCCACGCCGCATTGGCGATTTCGGCCAGAATCAAGCTGGGAGCGACGAGACGAACCGAATCCGGCTGAAACAGATTGTTGGCCCGATCCGAGTCCGGGAGGTTGAATAACCAACGGACCGCGACGCTCGCGTCCACCACAAGGGTCACGGGATTTCCTCGTCATCGCGCCCATATCGAATGGCGGCCGACACATCGACATGCCGCAGGTCGGGTGATTCAGCCTGCAGTCGTTTGACGATCTCCAGCTTTTCTTCTGGCGTCAGGGGGGCCGCGGCGCAGACGATTTCGCGTAATTCCTGTTCGAGCGAATGGCCGCGAAGCTCCGCCTTGACTTTCAAGTTCTCGATAACGCGATCGTCCAGGTTCCTGATCAGGACTTGGCCCACATGTTCGCTCCTTTGCTATCGATATTGATAGCGTCACTCCGGACGAAAGCAACAGCGATCGGCGGCGTATTCTGCCGAGGACCGGTCAGCCATGCCCGGCGAGTTCGCACCACGCCGGCACGTGGTCGGACGGCTTGTCCCAGCCGCGCACATGCTTGTCGATGCCGGCCCCGACCAGGCGGTCGGCCGCCTGCGGCGACAGGAGGAGGTGATCGATCCGCAGCCCGATATTGCGCTGCCAGCACCCGGCCTGGTAGTCCCAGAACGTGTAAAGGCCGCCCGCCTCCGAGCCCGCGCGGATCGCATCGGTGAGGCCGAGATTTTTCAGAGCGGAGAATTTCTCCCGCGTGGCGGGCAGGAACAGCGCATCCTTCGTCCAGGCGTCGGGGTTCGGCACGTCCTGCGGCGCCGGGATCACGTTGTAGTCGCCCGCCAGCACCAGCGGCTCCTCGAGTGCGAGGCGTTCCCGCGCATAGTCAAAAAGCCGGTCCATCCAACGGATTTTGTAGGAGTATTTTTCTGCAACGGGATTGCCGTTGGGCAGGTAGATGGAGGCGACCCGCACGACCCCGTCGGGCGTCGAGACCACCGCCTCGATGAAGCGCGCATGGTCGTCGGCGCGGTCTCCGGGCAGGCGGGGGACCACCTCGTCGAACGGAAGCCGCGACAAAATGGCGACGCCGTTGAACGTCTTCTGCCCGTGCACGGCGACATTGTAGCCGAGCGCCTCGATCGGCTCCCGCGGAAACGCGTCGTCCATGCATTTCGTTTCCTGCAGGCACACGAGGTCGGGCCGCCGGTCCTGCAGCCAGGACACGAGGTGGTCGATCCGCTGCTTCACGGAATTGACGTTCCAGGTCGCAATCAGCATGTACGCTCGCCCGCGGCGCGCGCTCCCCCGAACGCTCCCACGCGGCGCGACAGTGCAACGGCGGGCCGAACGGAATCAATTACATTTTGGCAAGGTGGGAGCCGCGGGGCTGCGCCGGATAAGCCGGTATGCTAAATAAGGAATATGGCTTGGATGGTTTGCGCGCCCGACGCGGATGAGCCGTCGCTGCGCGGGCGCAGCGGGAGCGTAGGAGCAGGCGAGGCCGCCAGTACGGGAAGCGAACCCGAGAAAGACTGCTTTCCATGAAGAAGCCCGCGCTCCTTGTTGCGGCCGCAGCGCTGATCGCGGTCCTGGGCGGCGCCGCGGCCATGCAGTGGTTCGGCGCGAACGAGCGCGCAGTCGCGCAGGCGCCCAAGACCCCGCAGCCGCGCCTCGTGTCGGTCGAGATGGGGACCGCGGTGAAGAAGCGGGTGCCCGTGGTCGTCGAGGCGCTCGGAACCGTGACCCCGCTCGCCAGCGTCGCCGTGCGAACGCGCATCGACAGCGAGATTGTCAACATTCATTTCAGCGATGGGTCGCTCGTGAAGGCAGGCGACCTCCTGGTCAGCCTGGATACCCGGGCGATCGAAGCGCAGATTCGGCAGGCAGAGGCCCAGCTCGCGCGCGATCAGGCGCAGCTCGAAGGCGCCGAGCGCGACCTGCGGCGTTACACCGAACTGGTCGCGCGGCAGGCGACGCCGCAGATGAATCTCGACAATGCCCGCACCCAGGCGGACGTGTACCGCGCCGCCATCCGCGCGAGCCAGGCTCTGATCGACAATCTCAAGGTCCAGTTAAGCTATTGCTCGATCCGCGCGGCGATCAACGGGCGGATCAGCCAGGCGAATGTGAAGATCGGCAATTTCGTGCGCGTCGCCGATGGTCAGCCGATCGCAACCATCAACCAGGTGGCGCCCGTCTACGTCTCCTTCACGATCCCGCAACGCGTGTTGCCGGAGGTGCGCCGGGCCTTGGCGACCGGCGACGCGGCGATCGAGGCGGTCGTTCCGGGCGAGGAACGCCGGGCCCAGGGCGCCGTGACCATGATCGAGAACGCCGTCGACAGCGCAACCGGCATGGCGACGATCCGGGCGACCATGCCGAATGCGGACGAACTGCTCTGGCCGGGCACGCTGGTCACCGCAAGGCTCACTTTGCGCACGGAAGAGTCGATCGCCGTTCCGGCCTCGGCGGTTCAGGTGAGCCAGCAGGGCACGTTCGTCTATGTGGTCGGGGACGGAACGGCGCGCGTGCGCCCGGTCAAGGTCTCCCGCACGCAAGGCGGCGACGCTATTCTAGAAAGCGGCCTGCTCGGCGGGGAGGCGGTCGTCACCGACGGCCATCTCCAGCTCAGCGACGGCGCGCGGGTTGCTCCGCGCGCGCCGCAGGAAACCGCCGAGCGGAAAGCGGGAACATGAGCCTGTCGGAAACCTGCATTCGGCGCCCGGTGATGACGACGCTGATCACCGCGTCGATGCTCGTGTTCGGTTTTTTTGCCTACCGGCTGCTGCCGGTCGCGGCGCTGCCGACCGTGGACTACCCGACCATCGCCATTACCGCCTCATTGCCCGGCGCGAGCCCGGAGACGATGGCGGCCTCCGTCGCCTCGCCGATCGAACGCCAGCTCTCGACGATTTCCGGGGTCAGCTCGATGACGTCGAGCTCGTCGCTCGGGTCGACGCAGATCATCGTCCAGTTCGATCTCAACCGCGACATCGACGGGGCGGCGCTCGACGTGCAGACGGCGCTGTCCGTCGCGCAGCGCCGGCTGCCGATCGAGATGACGACGCCGCCGACCTTCCGTAAGGTCAATCCCGGCGATTTCCCCATTCTCTATGTCAGCCTCGTGTCGCCGACCTTGCCGCTTTCGACCGTGAACGACTACGGCGAGATCACGCTCGCCCAGCAGATTTCGCAGATACCGGGCGTCGCCCAGGTCCTCGTCTACGGCGCGCAGCGGTTCGCCGTCCGGGTGCAGGTCGATCCGGTGGCCGCGGCGGCCCGCAACATCTCGCTCGAGGACATCCGGAGCATCGTTGCCAAGACGAACTCCAACACGCCCGTCGGCACGATCACGGGCGAGCGCCAGAACGTGACGCTGACGGCGACGGCCGCCATGGCGCGCGCCGCGGATTACCGCGACGTCGTCATCGCCTATCGCAACGGCGCGCCGGTCAAGCTGAGCGATGTCGCCCGCGTCGTCGACAGCGTCGAGAACGACAGGATCGCGAGCTACTTCAACAACGAGCGGGCGATCGTGCTGGCCATCCAGCGCCAGCCTTCGGCCAATACGGTCGCCGTGGTGGACGCCGTCCGCGCCAGTCTTCCCGCCTATCGCGCGCAGGTGCCGGCCGCGATCCGCATGGAAGTGCTGATGGACCGCTCGGTCTCCATCCGCGAGTCGGTCGCCGACGTTCAGCACACGCTCGCGATCGCGATCGGCCTGGTCATCTTGGTGATCTTCCTGTTCCTGCGGAAGGTGCCGGCGACCATCATCCCCGCACTGGCGGTGCCCGTCTCGCTGATCGGCACCTTCGCGGTGATGTATGCGCTCGGCTTCTCCATCAACAATATGACGATGCTGGCGCTCACGCTGTCGGTCGGCTTTGTCGTCGACGACGCCATTGTCATGCTGGAAAACATCGTACGCCACATCGAATCCGGCATGCGGCCGTTCGAGGCCGCGCTCAAGGGCGCGCGCGAGATCGGCTTCACCATCATATCCATCACGCTCTCGCTGATTGCGGTCTTCATCCCGGTCCTCTTGATGGGCGGGCTGGTGGGCCGGGTGTTCCGCGAGTTTGCGGTCACCATCTCGGTCGCGATCCTGATTTCCGGCTTCGTCTCGCTGACGCTGACGCCCATGCTGTGCGCGCGCCTGCTGCGCGCCGAGCGCAAGGAGGCGAAGCAGAATCTGCTGCTGCGGCTGTTCGAGCGGGTGTTCAACGCCATGCTGCGCGCCTATGAGTGGTCGCTCGATCGCGTGCTCCGCCGGAAATTCGCGATGCTGGTGGTGACAGTCGGCACCATGGTCGGCACGGTCTGGCTCTACATCGTGATTCCCAAGGGGTTCTTCCCCACCGAGGACACCGGCTTCATCGCCGCGACCGTGGAGGGCCCGGCGGACATTTCGTTCAAGGCCATGTCCGAGCGCCAGCGCGAAATAGCCGAGATCGTCCGCTCCGATCCCGCCGTCGTCTATGTCAATTCGACCGCCGGCTCGGGCGGGCCCAACGCCACGACGAATAACGGGCGGATGTTCATCGCACTGCGGCCGAAGAGCGAGCGCGAGTCCTCGCCCGCGGTGATTCAGCGCCTGCGGCAGAAGGCGGCCAGCATTGTCGGCATGGCCGTCTACTTCCAGAACGTGCAGAACCTCAATATCAGCGGCCGCCTCACGAAAGGCGAGTACCAGTACACGCTGCGCTCGAGCGACACCGACGCGCTGTACCGCGCAGCGCCCGAATTGCGCGACAAGATCGCCCGGCTCGACGGGCTGCGCGACGTCGGCAGCGATCTCTACATCAGCAATCCGCAACTGACGGTCGAGATCAACCGCGAGCGCGCCGCCGCCTACGGCATCTCGGTCGAGCAGATTCGTCAGGAACTGTTCAACGCGTTCGGCACGCGCCAGGTCGCGACCATCTACACCCCGTCTAACGACTATCAGGTGATTCTGGAAAGCCTGCCCGAGTTTCAGGCGGACCCCGCCGCGCTGTCCAAGATATTCCTGAAGACGGGGTCGAGCGGGATCGGGGCCGCCGCGGCCGGCACGCTCGCGCCGGGCTCCGGCGTCACCGGCGCCACCGCGCCGACCGGACCGTCCGTTCCGCTCTCCGCCGTGACGAAGATCGTTCCGACGGTCGGTCCGTTGCAGGTCAACCACCAGGGCCAGCAGCCATCGGTGACGATTTCGTTCAACCTCTCGGCGGGCTTCTCGCTCGGCCAGGCGGTGGACGCGATCCGGCAGATCGAGGGCGCCGCAAATCTGCCGGCTTCGGTTGTGACCGGTTTCGAAGGGTCTGCCCAGGTCTTTCAGGATTCGCTGCGCGGGCAGGGCATCCTCGTGCTCGCCGCCGTGTTCGCCGCCTATGTGGTGCTCGGCATTTTGTACGAAAGCTTCATCCACCCGATCACGATCATTTCCGGACTGCCTTCGGCAGGCGTCGGCGCGCTGTTGACGCTCATGGCCTTCCGCATGGACCTGTCGGTGATCGCGATGATCGGCATCGTTATGCTGGTCGGCATCGTCAAGAAAAACGCGATCATGATGATCGACTTCGCCATCGAGCGCCGGCGGGTCGGCCTCGGCGCCGAACCGGCGATTCGCGAGGCGTGCCTGCTGCGCTTTCGGCCGATCATGA
The DNA here is from genome assembly GCA_964354425.1 of uncultured Rhodoplanes sp. Classification (GTDB taxonomy): domain Bacteria; phylum Pseudomonadota; class Alphaproteobacteria; order Rhizobiales; family Xanthobacteraceae; genus Rhodoplanes. The sequence continues at coordinate 11,255 of CAYGZV010000082.1, forward strand.
TGACGACCTTCGCCGCCATCTTCGGCGCCCTGCCGGTCGCGCTGGGGGCCGGCGCCGGCGCGGAGCTGCGCCAGCCGCTCGGCATCGCGGTCGTCGGCGGACTCATCCTGTCGCAATTGCTGACGCTTTACATCACGCCGGTTGTCTACATCTATCTCGACCGCTTCGACCGACGGCTGCGCCTCCGCCTCGAGCCGCAGCTCGAAGAGGTGCGCCCGCGCGAGCGGCCCGCCATCGCCGCCGAGTGAAAAAAGCGGCGCTCGCCGCGCCGGCGCTGGATCGCCGCGAGCGATGAACGATGGATGAACGGTCTGTCCACATTCCTGCTGGGATTTATCAGCTATTCTACGCATCCGATGCAATTCGCGTCGGCCGAACCAAAGCCGTTGCAAGGCAACTAATGGAAGCCGTTCGAACCAAATCCGGTCGAGCGGATCGGAATGCGCCGACCGACGA
>CAYGZV010000083.1:0-11685 GCA_964354425.1 uncultured Rhodoplanes sp.
TAAGTATTGGAGCGGGCGATGGGAATCGAACCCACGACATACAGCTTGGGAAGCTGTCGTTCTGCCACTGAACTACGCCCGCGCTCCTGACACTCCTGCATCGCGAGAGCCGGACCAAGCGGCGGGGCCGTCCTTGGCCTGTCTCGTGAGGCGCGCCGAGGGGGAGTCTTCCCCCTGTCCGCGGCGCGGGTCAAGAGGCGCGATCGGATCGGATCGGCGCGTCGTCGTGACGGCCATTCCTGACGCCAAGCCAGGGCAGACCGGCCCGAGCCTGCCAGTTCGGGGTTTCCGGCCTCGACGCAGCATCCGGCCAAGCGCCAAACTGAACGGTACTTCATTCCTTGCGGGCAATCGACCTGAGGAAACAATTGTTAGGCCGCCCGAGGCGGCCTAAATAAGGAGAACGGCTGCCGGGCGCCGAGGGCCGCAATCGCCTCGGTCTTCCGCATATTCGTCTCGCAATTCAGGATGTCTTCATGTCCCGTCAAGAAGCGAACGCCGCTTTCGCCCTGACCTCGTTTCTCTACGGCGGCAACGCCGCCTATATCGAGGACCTCTACTCGCAATACGAAGCCGACCCGCAGGCGCTCGACGCCGAGTGGCAGGCCTTTTTCGCAAGCCTCAAGGACAATGCCGGCGACGTTGTGCGCAACGCGAGCGGTCCCTCCTGGCAGGAGGCGCATTGGCCGGTCATCAGCGAAGGCCCGATCCCGATCTTCGATACCGATTGGGAAGAGGCCGAGACGCGCGTCGGCGGCCGGATCATGGAACGCGCGCACAAGGCCGGCGTCGAGATTTCCTGGTCCGACGTGCAGCAGGCGACCCGCGACTCGATCCGCGCCCTGATGCTGATCCGCGCCTACCGCATCCGCGGACATCTGGCCGCCAATCTCGACCCGCTCGGCCTCGAGCCCCCCGTGGAGCATCCCGAGCTCGACCCGCGCAGCTACGGATTCGCCGACTCCGACCTTGACCGCCGCATCTTCCTCGACCACGTGCTCGGGCTCGAGTTCGGGACGATCCGGCAGATCAGCGCCATTCTCAAGCGCACTTATTGCCAGACGCTCGGCGTCGAGTTCATGCATATTTCCGACCCGACGCAGAAGTCGTGGCTGCAGGAGCGCATCGAAGGGCCGGACAAGGAGATCACCTTCACCCGCGAAGGCAAGCGCGCGATCCTCAACAAGCTCGTCGAGGCCGAGGGCTTCGAGAAGTTCTCCGACTTGAAATTCACCGGCACCAAGCGCTTCGGGCTGGACGGCGCGGAGTCGATGATCCCTGCGCTCGAGCAGATCATCAAACGGGGCGGCGCGCTCGGCGTGAAGGAAATCGCGATCGGCATGGCGCATCGCGGCCGGCTCAACGTTCTCGCGCAGGTGATGGCGAAGCCGCATCGGGCGATCTTCCACGAGTTCAAGGGCGGCTCCTACACGCCCGACGAAATCGAGGGCTCGGGCGACGTGAAATACCATCTCGGCGCCTCGTCCGACCGCGAGTTCGACGGCAACAGCGTGCATCTGTCGCTGACCGCGAACCCGTCGCATCTCGAAATCGTCAATCCGGTGGTGCTCGGCAAGACGCGCGCCAAGCAGGACCAGCACGGCTGCACGCCGGAGGATCGCACCTGCGTGATCCCGCTGCTGATTTCCGGCGACGCCGCATTCGCCGGCCAGGGGGTCATCGCCGAGTGCTTCGGCCTGTCGGGGCTGCGCGGACACCGCACCGGGGGTTCGGTGCATTTCATCGTCAACAACCAGATCGGCTTCACGACCTATCCGCGCTACAGCCGTTCGTCGCCCTATCCGTCCGACGTCGCGAAGATGATCGAGGCGCCGATCTTTCACGCCAATGGCGACGACCCGGAAGCGGTCGTGTTCGCCGCCAAGGTCGCGACCGAGTTCCGGCAGAAGTTCCAGAAGCCGGTCGTGATCGACATGTTCTGCTATCGGCGCTTCGGGCACAACGAAGGCGACGAGCCGTCCTTCACCCAGCCGTTGATGTACAAGAAGATCCGCTCGCATCCGAGCACGCTCGAAATCTACGCCAAGAAGCTGGTCGAGCAGGATGTCGTGACGGTCGGCGAAGTGGAGAAGATGAAGGCCGACTGGCGGGCCCGGCTCGACGCCGAGCTCGAAGCGAGCCACAGCTACAAGGCCAACAAGGCCGACTGGCTGGATGGCCGCTGGGCGAAGCTCAAGGCGGCGGAGACGTCCGAAGCGCCGCGTCGCGGCGACACCGGCGTCGCGCTCGATACGCTGCGGCAGATCGGCGAGAAAATCACCACCCTGCCGCCGACCTTTCACGCCCACCGGACGATCCAGCGCTTCCTCGACCAGCGCCGCAAGGCGATCGAGACCGGCGAAGGCATCGATTGGGCGACCGCCGAAGCGCTCTCCCTCTGCTCTTTGTTGATCGAGGATTACCCGGTCCGCCTGTCCGGCCAGGATGTCGAGCGCGGCACCTTCTCGCAGCGCCATTCGGTGCTGATCGACCAGGAGAGCGAAAGCCGCCATACGCCGTTCAACTATGTCTGGCCCGGCCAGGCGCGCTACGAGGTCATCAATTCGATGCTCTCGGAGGAGGCCGTACTCGGATTCGAGTACGGCTATTCGCTCGCCGACCCCGATGCGCTGGTGCTGTGGGAGGCCCAGTTCGGCGACTTCGCCAACGGCGCCCAGGTCGTCATCGACCAATTCGTGTCGTCGGGCGAGCGCAAATGGCTGCGCATGTCGGGCCTGGTGCTGCTCCTGCCGCATGGCTATGAGGGGCAGGGCCCGGAGCATTCCTCCGCGCGGCTCGAGCGTTTCCTGCAGATGTGCGCCGAGGACAACATGCAGGTCGCGAACTGCACGACGCCGGCGAACCTCTTCCACATCCTGCGGCGGCAGTTGAAGCGCAACTTCCGCAAGCCGCTCATCCTGATGACGCCGAAGAGCCTGTTGCGGCACAAGCGGGCGGTGTCGCCCCTCGCCGAGATGGGCCCGAACACCGCGTTCCATCGCTTGCTGCCCGACGACGCGGCGGCGGGCGGAGACGAGCGGACCAGGCTGGTCGAGGCGCAGAAAATCCGGCGCGTCGTGCTGTGCTCGGGCAAGGTCTATTACGATCTCTACGAGGAGCGTGAGAAGCGCGGCATCGACGACATCTATTTCCTGCGGGTCGAGCAGCTCTATCCGTTTCCGACCAAGGAGCTGCTCACCCGCTTGATCCCGTTCAAGGCGGCCGAACTGATCTGGTGCCAGGAAGAGCCGCGCAATATGGGCGCTTGGCTGTTCATCGAGCCCTATCTCGAGTGGATTCTGAACCAGATCGGGGCCGACCATCGGCGTCCCCGCTATGTCGGCCGCCCGCCCGCAGCCTCGCCGGCCGCCGGCCTGATGTCGAAGCACCTCGCCCAGCTCAAGGCTTTCCTCGACGACGCGCTCGGCGGATCGCAATGACGATTTCGGATAACGATCATGATTGAAATTCGCGTTCCCACCCTCGGCGAGTCGGTGACCGAGGCCACCATCGGCCGCTGGTTCAAGCAGGCGGGCGAGGCGGTGGCGGCCGACGAACCGCTGGTCGAGCTCGAGACCGACAAGGTGACGATCGAGGTGCCCGCGCCGGCGGGCGGCGTGCTGTCCGAAATCGCGGTGCGCGACGGCGAGACGGTCGCGGTCGGCGCGCTCTTGGGCCAGATCGCGGAAGGCGCGGCGGGCGCCGCGGCAAAGCCATCGCCGTCGCCGACCGGCAAGCCGGACGAGAAGACCAGCACGACGAAGCCGATCGGCGCCGGGCCCGAGGAGCCGCGCCTGCGTGTGGCGGAACCGGAGCCGAAGCCCGCGCCGCCGCCCCCTGCGCCGCCCAAACCCGCGGCAAAGCCGGAGGCGGCCGTCGCGCCATCGGTGCGCCGCTTGAGCGCCGAATCCGGCGTCGAGGCCGAAAGCGTCGCGGGCGCCGGGAAGGACGGACGGGTGACCAAAGGCGATATGCTGGCCGCGATCGAGCGCGCCGCCGCCGCTCCCATGCCGGTCGCCCAGCCCGCCACCGCGCTTCAGGTGCGCGCCCCGTCGCCGCCCGACGACGCCGCGCGCGAGGAGCGCGTGCGCATGACGCGGCTGCGGCAGACCATCGCCCGCCGCCTCAAAGACGCACAGAACGCCGCCGCCATGCTGACGACCTTCAACGAGGTCGACATGAGCGCGGTGATGGCGCTGCGCAACCAGTACAAGGATTTGTTCGAGAAGAAGCACGGAGTGAAACTCGGCTTCATGGGATTCTTCGTGCGCGCCTGCGTGCAGGGCTTGCGCGAAGTCCCCGCCGTCAATGCCGAGATCGACGGCGCCGACATCATCTACAAGAACTACTATCACATCGGCGTCGCGGTCGGCAGCGAGCGCGGACTGGTGGTGCCGGTGGTGCGCGACTGCCAGGACAAGACGCTCGCCGAGATCGAGAAGGACATCGCCGGCTTCGGCCGGCGCGCGCGCGACGGCCAGCTCAAGATCGAGGACATGCAGGGCGGCACCTTCACCATCTCCAATGGCGGCGTGTTCGGCTCGCTGATGTCGACGCCGATCCTCAACGCCCCGCAATCGGCCATTCTCGGCATGCACAAGATCCAGGAGCGGCCGATGGTCGTGGACGGCAAGATCGAGGCGCGGCCGATGATGTATCTCGCGCTCTCCTACGATCACCGCATCGTCGACGGCCGCGAGGCGGTGACGTTTCTCGTGCGTGTCAAGGAGTGCCTGGAGGACCCGGCCCGCATCGTGCTCGGTCTGTGAAGGCGGCGGGCGTCCGCTGGTGAAGCCGGCGGCGCGGCTGCCCTACTCTTCCATTCCGACCGCATCGGGCGTCTGCCAGGCGAGCCGCTGGCCGCCATCGACCGCGATGGTGACCCCCGTCACGCTGCGCGCCTGCGCGAGATAGAGCACGGCGTCGGCGATCTCCTCCGGCGACGGACCGCGGCCGAGCGGCACGGCCTGCGCCTGGCGCGCGAAGGACGCCGCATCCTGGCGCGGGCTCGGCAGCGTCGGGCCGGGCGCGACGGCATTGACCCGCAGGCGCGGCGCGAGCGCCTGCGCAAGCGTCGTGGTCGCCGTGTGCAGCGCGCTCTTGGTGAGCCCGTAGGTCAGGAAATGCGGGGTCGGCTTGTAGACGCGCTGGTCGAGCAGGTTGACGACCGACGCGTCGGCGCCGTCGGGGGCCTGCGCCGCGAAGGCCTGGACGAGAAACAGGGGCGCGCGAAGATTGACCGCGAGTTGGCGGTCGAAGCCGTCCCCGTCGAGCTTGCCCATTTCGTCGGGTTCGAACAGGGCGGCGTTGTTGACGAGCAGCGTCAGCGGTCCGGTCGCCGCCGCGGCCGCCGACACTAGCCCGAGAACCGCGTGATGATCGGCGAGGTCGGCGAGAACCGCGTGCGCCCGCCCGCCGGCGGCGGCGATCTCGGCGCACAGCGCGTCGGCTTCCGCCTGCGAGACCCGGGCGTGGATCGCCACGGCATAGCCCGCCCGGACGAGCGCCAGCGCGATCGCGCGGCCGATGCGCTGCGCGCCCCCGGTCACGAGCGCGGCGCGCGGCCGCGGCGCGGAGGCCGATTCCTGCATGCTTCATCTCCGGTTTGCCTCGAGGAGCCTCTTCGAGGCCCCCGGCCGCCTACGCGCCAAGTTTCAACTTAAAATTGAGTTACGAGCAAATTACCGCCGTTAACCAGGGCTTATCCTTAAGCGCTGGCTGCCGCCGGCGAATAAGAAAAAGTTCACCTCGATCGCCGATAATCGGCAATACGAAATTAGCCATTTTCCGCCTTTACGTGAACTTCGCGTCATCGGTTCGCGTGCGCCAAGGCGAAAGGGCGGAGTTCGTCGACTCGATGACTCGTGTGGGACAGGGGCGGGGACGATGAAAAGGACGATACTGCTGGCGGCGAGCATCGCGGCAATGGCCGCAGGCACCACCCGCGCGGCCGATATCTATGGCGGAGGGCCCTATTCAACGCCTGCCGCTTACATCGCCCAGAACAACTGGACTGGCCCTTATATCGGGGCGAATATTGGCTATCAGTTTGGGAAAACGTCGCTATTCAGCTTGGAGCCAAGCGGCTTGGCGGGTGGCGTGCAGGGCGGCTACAATTGGCAGTTCGGCCAGATCGTGGTCGGCGGCGAAGCCGATTTCCAGGTCTCCGGCGCGGAGGAGACGTTCGCCGCCTACAAGTTCTCCAATCCCTGGTTCGGCACCGCGCGTGCGCGCCTGGGATATGCGGTCAACAACATTCTCGCCTACGCGACGGCCGGCTTGGCCTACGGGAAAGGCCAGTTGGACTATCGCGGATTCACCGAGGAGAACACGCATGGCGGCTGGGCCGCCGGCGTCGGACTCGAAGTCGGCCTCACCCGGAATTTGAGCGCGCGGGCGGAGTACCTGTTCGTCGATCTCTCCGCGACGAACTACGTCTTCACCAATATGAACACCGGTATCGAGTCGAGCATCGTGCGCTTCGGCCTGAACTACCGGTTCTAGCCGCACAGGCTCGGCCGCGTCGACGTATGCGCCTTCCCCCCGGGGCGGGACGACTGACGCGGGTTCACTCAACCGTCCCACAGTGGTAAGTTGCGCTCCGTAAACGAGCGGGAGCCCGTGCGGATGGCATCGGCCGTATCGAGTCGTGCGGTCGCGAGCGCGCGGGCGGAGGAATCGCTCGACGCCCTGCTCGCGCGCACCGCGTCGGGCGACCAGGACGCCTTCCGCGTGCTTTATGACCGCACCAGCGGCCGGCTGTTTGCGATCTGCCTTCGCATTGCTCGCAACCGTACGCTCGCGGAAGATTTCCTGCAGGAAGCCTATGCCCGCGTGTGGGAGCGCTCGCCCCAATTCGACCCGCAACGCGGCAGCGCGCTCGCCTGGATGATCGCGCTTACGCGCAACCACGCCATCGACGTGATCCGGACGCGCGGTCGCGAGGTCCTCTCGGTGGATGGGGCGGAGTTCGAGCTGCCGGATCAGCCCGCGCTCGCGCCGGCCGAAGCGCGTCTCGACTTTCCGGCGGTCGCGCGCGCGCTCGCCGAGCTCGACGAGGGTCCGCGGCGCGCCATCATGCACGCCTATCTGGACGGAATGAGCTATCAGGAGATCGGTGCTGCGCTCGGAATACCGATCGGAACCGCGAAAACCTGGGTGAGCCGCGGCATCGCCAAGCTGCGGCGCAGCCTCGACGGTGACGCATGAACGAGACCGATCGCGCCCGGGCCGCCGAATACGCGCTTGGCCTGCTTGCGGCGGGCAAGCGGGCCGGGTTTGCACGCGCGGCGGAGAGCGATCCCGCGCTCGCCGACGAGATCGCGCGCTGGGATGGCGCGCTCGCGCCCCTCCAGGAGGACGCGGAAGTTGCGCCGCCCCCCGGCATGTTCGCGCGCATTCAGAAGGCGATCGCGTCGCGGTCGCGGCTGTTGCCGGGCACGCTGACCGTCCGCGCCGCCGAGGGGCTGTGGGAAGAGATCGGTGCGGGCGTCGAGCGCAAACTGCTATGCGCCAAGGGGCCGAACAATCGCGAGACCTTCCTCGTGCGGATGGCGCCGGGGGCCCGTTACGGCCGGCACGAGCACGCGGACGACGAGGAGTGCTATGTCGTGTCCGGCGACATCACCTTCGACACGCTGACGCTGCGCAGCGGCGATTACCATCTCGCCCGCCGCGGCGTGGCCCACCCCGCAGCCACCAGCGACGGCGGCTGCCTGTTGCTCATCACCGCGGCGGCGGCCTAGGCCGGTCCCGCGCAGCGGGCTTGACCGGATCGTTTATTCGCTGAATGAAGACGGCCCGCGGCGGCGCCGAGCGCCACGCCGCACTGCTTTGACCGCTCAAGTTCAAGACCAGGCAGATCCATGTCCCCGCACAAACTCCTGCTCCTTCCCGGCGACGGCATCGGCCCCGAGGTGATGGCCGAGGTGAAGCGGCTGATCGCCTGGATGAACAAGCAGGGGCTCGGGCCGTTCGAAACGGAGGACGGGCTGGTCGGCGGCTCGTCCTACGATGCGCACGGGGTCGCGGTGACCGAACAGACGATGGCGCAGGCGCACGCGGCCGACGCGGTGCTGTTCGGCGCGGTCGGCGGGCCGAAATGGGACGGCGTGCCCTATGAAGTGCGGCCGGAGGCGGCGCTGCTGCGGCTGCGCAAGGATCTCGGCCTGTTCGCCAATCTGCGCCCGGCGATCTGCTACCCGGCGCTCGCCGACGCGTCCAGCCTCAAGCGCGAGCTGGTCGACGGGCTCGACATCATGATCGTGCGCGAACTGACCGGCGGCGTCTATTTTGGCGAGCCGAAAACGATCGTCGATCTCGGCGGCGGCCAGAAGCGCGCGGTCGACACGCAGGTCTATGACACCTACGAGATCGAGCGCATCGCCCGCGTCGCGTTCGAGCTCGCGCGCAAGCGCCGCAACAAGGTCACCTCGATGGAGAAGCGCAACGTGATGCGCACCGGCGTGCTGTGGCACGAGGTGGTCACGGCGGTGCATGCGCGCGAATTCCCCGACGTGGCGCTCGATCACCAGCTCGCCGATGCGGGCGCGATGCAACTCGTGCGGCGGCCGAAGCAGTTCGACGTGATCGTCACCGACAATCTGTTCGGCGACATGCTGTCCGACGTCGCGGCGATCCTGACCGGCTCGCTCGGCATGCTGCCGTCCGCGTCGCTCGGCGAGGTGGACGCCAAGACAGGCAAGCGCAAGGCTTTGTACGAGCCGGTGCACGGGTCGGCGCCCGATATCGCAGGCCGAGGGCTCGCCAACCCCATCGCCATGCTGGCCTCGTTCGGCATGGCGCTGCGCTACTCGTTCGGCATGGGACGCGAGGCGGACCTGCTCGATCAGGCGATCGCGGCCGGGCTCGACAAGGGTCTACGCACCGCCGATATCGCCGCGGCGGGCGAAAAGCCCGTCGGCACGACCGAGATGGGCGACGCCGTGATCAAGGAGCTTGCGCAGCTCGCCGGGTGACGCGGCCGGTCCGCCGCTCCGAGCGAGCCTCGCCGTTTTATGGGCCGCGCGTCCAGCCGGGCACGTCGTAGAGGCCCGGAAGCGGCATGCGCGACCACGAGCCCGGCGCGACGCTGTAATCGAAGAAGGGCGGGAACACCGTGTAGGACGGCGACATCGCGTAGTCGTGGTAATGCTGCGCGAACGGCTTCGTCTCGCTGCCGGGATCGAGGAACGAGCGCCGCCGCACGACGATGCGCGTCGGCGCCCGCCCGTAGTAAATGTAGCGGGGCGGCTGGTTGGCGGCCGTGCGTCGCTGCGGCGCTGCCTCGGCCGGCGCCTGTAGGAAGGCAAGCGCGAGAGCCGCGCCGGCGAGCAATGCGGCAGACGTGATCGAGCGCATCCGGGTCCTCACAGGTCGTCGAGCCAAGCCTGTATCTTACGTTTGCCCAGCGTTCGCCACAAGGAAAGCCGCGCATCGGCGGCCTTTGTCGTGGAGGTGTTGCGCGCAGTCAACACATTCGGCGTTTTGGCGGGGGGCGAAACTCCCCATATGGTAAAGGCGCATGAACCGATGGCGAAGCGGCAGGCGCATGAACCGATGGCGGTAGAGGCCGTTGAAAGGTCATATCGTCTTGCTTAAAAGCACGGTTCGGCCCGCTTCGGGCCACGCGACATGCGGAGGATCGATCATGGGCTACAAGGTCGCGGTCGTCGGCGCCACCGGCAATGTGGGCCGCGCCATGCTTGAGATTCTCGACGAGCGGCAGTTCCCGGCCGACGAGGTGGTCGCTCTCGCCTCGCGCCGGAGCATCGGCGTCGAGGTGTCCTATGGCGACGCGATCCTCAAGGCGAGAGCGCTCGACCACTACGATTTCTCCGATGTCGACATCTGCCTGATGTCGGCCGGCTCCGCCGTGTCGAAGGAATGGTCGCCGAAGATCGCCGCGGCTGGCGCGGTCGTGATCGATAACTCGTCGTGCTGGCGCTACGACGCCGAGGTGCCGCTCATCGTCCCCGAGGTGAATGCCGACGCCATCGCGGACTTCCGCAAAAAGGGCATCATCGCCAATCCGAACTGCTCGACCGCGCAGCTCGTGGTGGCGCTCAAGCCGCTGCATGACCGCGCCAAGATCCGGCGCGTCGTCGTCTCGACCTACCAGTCGGTCTCCGGCGCGGGCAAGGAGGGGATGGACGAGCTGTTCGCGCAAACCAAGGCGATCTACACGGCGAGCGATATCGAAACGAAGAAATTCCCCAGGCGCATCGCGTTCAACCTGATCCCGCAGATCGATGTGTTCATGGAGGACGGCTACACCAAGGAAGAGTGGAAGATGATGGTCGAGACGAAGAAAATCCTCGACCCGAAGATCAAGCTCACCGCGACCTGCGTGCGGGTGCCGGTGTTCATCGGCCATTCCGAGGCGGTCAATATCGAGTTCGAGGAGCCCCTCTCCGCCGACCAAGCGCGCGACATATTGCGCAACGCGCCGGGCTGCCTGGTGATCGACAAGCACGAGCCCGGCGGCTACGTCACCCCCTACGAATGCGCGGGGGAGGATGCGACCTATATCAGCCGCATCCGCGAGGACGCGACCGTCGAGAACGGGCTTGTTCTGTGGTGCGTGTCCGACAATCTGCGCAAGGGCGCGGCTCTGAACGCCATTCAGATCGCCGAATGCCTGATCAATCGCAAGCTGATCCAGGCGAAGAAACGGGCGGCCTGATTGTCGAAGAAGCGTTGCGCCGAAAAACGGCGCGCGCTGCTCGGGCGGAGCGCTCGCGTCCGAAACCGCCAGAAGAAAAGAAAGGCCCGGCCTCCGAAGAGACCGGGCCTTCTTACCGAAGCGTCTCTGTGCAGGTCGCTTCAGTACTTCGCGATGACTCTGGCTGGTCGCGGCGAGCATTCGCCCGTCCGTGCGCCAGGACCGGCGCGCCGGCCCGAGGCCCGTCGTCGGTGACGCCACAGTCGATCTCAAAAATTTTGACGCGGTTAACTAATCGATAATTAAATCAGGAAAACGGGCCGGCGAAAACATGGACGGGACGCGTCGACGGGTCGTCGGACGCTTTTCCGATTTCTTGTGTCGTTTGCGCAACGTTGACTTGGCGGCGTTCGTGCGGACACCGCGGCGCCTGCCCTGCTACTCCGCGTTCGTGTCCCGGGCGCAGCGCAGCACGACGTGCGCGCTGCAGAACCGGGACCCAATCGTCGCCCGTTTGCAGTGGGTCCCGCATCTGCGGCGCACCGCTTCGGCGCTGCGCCGCGTGCGGGACACGCGCGCGCCAGCGTGAGAGTCACGGCAGTCGTCTACTTTGGCCGGGCAGGGATTGCCCCGATCGAAACGATCGCACCGCCGCCCGTTCAATCAAGGAACGCCGTAGCTTTCGAACTCGCGGTCGATCGTGGAATCGATCGCCTTTGCGCTTCGGATATCCGCGTTTCCGCCGGCGGCGTCGCCTTTCTTCATCTTGGCCTTGCCGCGCCCGTAAAGCGCCGAGGGCATTTTCGGGTTGAGCCGCAGCGCTGAGTCGAAGTCGGCGATCGCCCGGTCGAACTGGCCGAGCTTCAGATGGGTCAAGCCGCGGCTGTCGAGCGCGTCCGCGTATTTCGGACGCAGCTTTATGGCCTCGTTGCAGTCGGACAGCGCGGCGTCGAGCTGGCCGAGCACCGCGCGGGTGAAACAGCGATTGTTCAGCGCCTCGGTGTCGCTCGGATTGAGCCGGA
>CAYGZV010000084.1:0-7596 GCA_964354425.1 uncultured Rhodoplanes sp.
GGATAGATATGGCGGCGCCGGAACTGTTTGAGCAGGTCTGCTGCGAGCACTTCGATCTCCGAACGAAAAAGCGGCCGCACAAGATCGGAAGAACAAAACCCTGTCAACCTGACCCCGATCATGCCTGGCGCCGGAACTGACAAGACCAAGACCTGGGTGGCCGCGCCCGGGCCAATCGTGATCCTGGTCGAGCCGCAGCTCGGCGAGAATATAGGCGCGGCGGCGCGCGTGATGGCGAATTTCGGGCTGTCGCGCCTGCGCATCGTCAATCCGAAGCAGGCCTGGCCCAATCCCAAGGCGCGCATGATGGCGGCGGGCGCCGACCGCGTGCTCGACGGCGCCGCGCTGTTCGACACGCTTGCCGCCGCGATCGCCGATTGCAGCTTCGTCGCCGCCGCCACGGCGCGCGCGCATGATCAGGCGAAGCCGGTCGTCTCGCCGGAGGAATGCGTTCGGCGGCTCGCCCCGCGCGTCGGCGCGGACGAGACCGCCGCCATCGTGTTCGGGCGCGAGCGCAACGGCCTGGAGAATGATGAGGTCGGCCTTGCCGACTGCATCGTCACCTTTCCGGTGAATCCCGCCTTCGCCTCGCTCAACCTCGCGCAGGCGGTCGCGCTCGTCGCCTATGAATGGTTCAAGTTCGCCTCGGGCGGCGCGACGCCCTTCGCCATGCCGGAAAAATCGCGCAACGCCCCGAAGGAGCAGTTGCTCGCCTTCTTCGCGACGCTCGAACGCGAGCTCGAACGCGTCGAGTTCTTCCGCCCGGCGGAGAAGCGCGAGACCATGCAGATCAATCTGCGCAACATTTTCGCGCGCATGCGGCCGACTCAGCAGGACATCCAGACGCTGCACGGCGTGATCATGGCGATCGCGGAAGGCCGCAAGGGGCCGGCGCGCGGCGGCGTGCTCGACGGCGAGGAGGCGCTCAGGCTGCGCGAGCTCCTCGCCGAGCACGCGGCCGGCCGCGTTCCCTCCGAACGCGGACCGGTGCGCGGCCTGTCGCGGCTCCTGCGCCGCAATCCGACCGACGCCGAACGATTGTTATGGGACGCGCTGGTGAACGATCGCCGCTTCGCCGGCAAGGGCTTCAAGCGCCAGGTCCCGATCGGACCGCACATCGCCGACCTCGTCTCGTTCCCGCTGCGCACCGTGATCGAGATCGTCCCGGCCGGGGAAAGCGAGCAGACGGTGCTGGCGCGGGCGCTACGACACGCATGGCTCGCCGAGCGCGGCTACCGCGTGATGGAGGCGACCGCGGCGGACATCGAGGCGGATGTCGCCGGCATCCTGGCGCGGCTCGCGGACGCCCTGGAGGACGCGGCGGGCGACGAGGATGCGGCGGACGACTGACGGCGGGATCACGAACGCGGCATGCTTGCCGGGGCGCGCGCGTCGATAGACACGGCGAATCGCGTTCAGCCGCGGTAAGCCGCCGCGGCCTGCGCCGTGTCGGTGAACTCGCGGAAGGCCGCCACCTTGCCGGCACGAATGGTGAACACGTGACACCATTCGCTCGCGACCGAGCGGCCGGTCTTCTTTATCGTCAGCGAATAGAAGCCGAGCACAAACACCTTGTCGCCCGAGCCGTGGAATTCCCTTGGCGAGAAGTCCTGGTAATCCTGCAAGCCGGATGCGAGTTGGAAAAACGTCTCGACCTCGCCCGGCCCCCGCCAAGCGCCAAAAGCCGGATAGTCGTCCTTGCGGCCGACCAGTTGCCAGTCGACGTCCGGCGCACATGCCGACAGGATCGTACTGACATCGCCGCGAGAAAAAGCGGCGTACAGGTCTTGAACCAGCGAAACATTGGCGTCGTTCATAGGTCATCTCTCTTCGATGCAGGACTATACGATCCGCAGGCGGCAGGTTTCCGCGTGCGGACCTTGGGGACGCCCGCTCTCCCATCTTACATGACCGAAGAGACCTCCATGCGACGCCGCCGAAACCTACCAGAGTCACCGCGCCAGGATCTGCCCGAGAAAGGCCCGCGTGCGCTCGTGCTGCGGGCTGGAGAAGAACGGCGCCGGCTCGTTGATCTCGATGATCTGGCCCTCGTCCATGAACACCATGCGGTCCGCCACCTCCCGCGCGAACCCCATTTCGTGGGTGACGACGATCATGGTCATGCCGTCCTGCGCAAGCGCGACCATGGTGTCGAGCACCTCCTTGACCATTTCCGGATCGAGCGCGGAGGTCGGCTCGTCGAACATCATGATCTTCGGGTTCATGCACAGCGCCCGGGCGATCGCCACCCGCTGCTGCTGGCCCCCGGAAAGCTGCGCCGGATACTTGCTCGCCTGTTCGGGGATGCGCACGCGGGTCAGATAACGCATGGCGATGGCCTCCGCCTCCTTGCGCGGCGTCTTGCGCACATGGATGGGGGCGAGCGTGCAGTTCTCCATCACAGTGAGATGCGGGAACAGGTTGAACTGCTGGAACACCATGCCGACCTCCCGGCGCACTTCGTCGATCCGCTTGAGGTCGTGGGTGAGCACCACGCCGTCGACGATCACCTGCCCGCGCTGATAGGTTTCGAGCGCGTTGATGCAGCGGATCAGCGTCGACTTGCCCGACCCGGACGGGCCGCAGATCACGATGCGTTCGCCGCGCGCGATGCGCAGATTGATGTCGGCGAGGACATGGAACTCGCCGAACCATTTGTGCAGGCCGATGATCTCCACCGCGTCGGAGGCCTCCGGCGCCGCGGGCTCGCCTTCGCCATCCTCGACCGCATCGTGCATCGAGATGCTCCTCACCGCCGCTCGCCGGCGCGCAAACGCCGCTCGATCCCGCTCGCATAGCGCGACATCAGGTGGCAGGTCGCGAAATAGAACAGCGCGGCGAAGGCATAGCCGGTGAAGCTCGTCACCGGGGTGGCCCAGCGCGGATCGCCGCGGGCGATCTCGATCGTGCGCAGGAAATCGAAAATGCCGACGATGAAGACGAGCGTCGTATCCTTGTACAAGGCGATCGTGCTGTTGACGATGTTGGGAATGGTCACCTTCAGCGCCTGCGGCAGCACGATGAAGCGGAGGCTTGCCCAGTAGCCGAGCCCGAGCGCCTGGGCGGCCTCGTGCTGCCCCTTGGGGATCGACTGCAGCCCGGCGCGCACCACCTCCGCCATATAGGCGGACGAGAACAGCGCGATGCCCACCAGCGCGCGCATCAGCTTGTCGGGCGACCAGGCCGGCGGCACGAACAGCGGCAGCATCACGCTCGCCATGAACAGCACGGTGATGAGGGGAACCCCGCGCACGAATTCGATGAACAGCACGGAGATGAGCCGCACCGCCGGCATGGCCGAGCGTCGCCCAAGCGCGAGCACGATGCCGATCGGCAGCGACGCCACGATCCCGACCGAGGCGACGACGAGCGTGACCAGAAGGCCGCCCCACAGCGCGGTGTCGACGACCGCAAGCCCGATCGGCGGGAACCCGCGCAGAAGCGCGACGGACACGATCGGCAGGACGACGAAGAAGAACAGGGCGCCGAGATCGCGGCGTGGCGCATCGAGCCACAGGAGCCAGGCGGCGCCGAACGCGAGCAGCACGAAGAACAGGTCGACCCGCCAGCGCTGATCGGCCGGATACGGCCCATAAATGAAGAACGAAAACCATTCGCGCACGAAGGCCCAGCAGGCGCCGACCTGCGGCCGCGCTTCGGTCGCAAGGCAGGCCTCGCGATCCGTGCCGCTCCACACCGCATCGATCACCAGGAATTTGGCGAGCGGCGGAACGATCCAGACGAGGAGCGCGACCAGCACGAGGGTGAGCACGCTGTTGAACACGCTCGAAAACAGGTGGTCCCGCATCCAGCGCAGCGGGCCCCGCGCCAGCATCGGCGGGGCGACGGAAGCCGGCAGGGCCGTGCGCACATAGGCGGCCCCTGCCCTGTTCGGTCGATGCGACTGCGCCACGGCCCGCCCCCTCACCGCTCGACCAGCGCGGTGCGCGCATTGTACCAGTTCATCAGGAGCGAGGTGGCGAGGCTGATCGCGAGATAGACCGCCATGGTGATGGCCACGACCTCGACCGCCTGGCCCGTATTGTTGAGCACGGTGCCGGCGAACACCTGGACGAGATCGGGATAGCCGATCGCGACCGCGAGCGTGGAGTTCTTGGTGAGGTTCAGATACTGGTTGGTGAGCGGCGGGATGATGACGCGCATCGCCTGCGGGATGACGATCAGCCGCAGCGTCGCGCCGCGCCGCAGCCCGAGCGCATAGGCGGCCTCGGTCTGCCCCTTCGACACGGCGGCGAGGCCCGCGCGCACCACTTCGGCGATGAAGGCGGCGGTGTAGATTACGAGCCCGGCGAGCAGCGCAGCGAATTCCGGCAGTATCTCGATGCCGCCGCTGATGTTGAACCGGCCGATCTCCGGATAAACGAATGCAAGGCGCGCGCCCGTGGCCAGGAAAGCGGCGACCGGCGGACCAAGCACGAGCAGCGCCGTCACCGCGAGCGCGGCAGGGCCGCCGCCGAGCCGCTGCAAGCGGCCCCGCAGCAGCCAGAACACGAGCGCCGCGGCGAGGCCTGCGAGCAGCGCCAGCATGATCGCATCGGCGCCGCCGAGCTCGGGGCGCGGCAGGAACAGGCCGCGATTATTGAGAAAGCCGCCGCCCGGCAGGGCAAGACTCGCACGCACCTCGGGCAGCGCCTTGAGCACGGCGTTGTACCAGAACAGAAGCTGCAGCAGGAGCGGGATATTGCGGACGATTTCGATATAGCCGGCGGCAATCCGCGCGACGAGGAAGTTGGTGGAGAGCCGCGCGACGCCGATGAGGAAGCCGAGCATCGTCGCGAATACGACGCCGAGCCCGGCCACGAGGAGCGTGTTGAGCAGGCCGACCCAGAACGCGCGGCCATATGTCGAGGTCTCGGCCGAATAGGAGATCAGCGTCTGGCTGATGTCGAATCCGGCGATATTGTTCCAGAACCCAAAGCCCGTCGTGATGCTGGCGCGGGCGAGATTGCTCGCGGCGTTTTCGATCGCGGCATAGGCGAGAAAGCCGAGCAGGAGGCACAGAGCCACCTGATAGGCGATGGCGCGAAACCGGGGATCGTAGAGCGGAGAAACCGCCGGCGGGGCCCGGTCGAGGCGCTCAGTCATCGTCGTGCCCGGCCGCCCGCGCTCGCTTTGCATGTCAGCGAATGGGCATTCCGTACTGGATCCCGCCCTTGGTCCACAGCGCGTTGAGGCCGCGCGCGATCTTCAGCGGCGAGCTCTGGCCCAGATTCCGCTCGAACACCTCGCCATAGTTCCCCACCAGCTTGACGATCCGGTACGCCCATTCCTTGGTGAGGCCGAGCTGTTCGCCGAAATTTCCCTCCGTCCCGAGCAGGCGCTTGACCTCCGGGTTGGCCGACTTCGCCTGCTCCTCGACATTCGCCTTGGTGACGTTCAGCTCCTCGGCATTGAACATGGCGAACAGGCCCCAGCGCACGATGTCGAACCACTGATCGTCGCCCTGGCGCACGAACGGCCCGAGCGGCTCCTTGGAGATGATCTCCGGCAGCACGACCTGATCGTCGGGCTTGGCGAGCTTGAGACGGACGCTGTAAAGGGCGGAGGCGTCCGCGGTGAACGCGTCGCAGCGGCCGGTGTCGTAGGCCTTCAGCGCCTCGTCGAGGGTGGCGAAGGTGACCGTCTTGAGCCGCATCTTGTTGGCGCGGAAATAGTCGGTCAGATTGAGCTCCGTCGTCGTGCCCTGCTGGACGCAGACGGCGGCATCGTTGAGTTCGAGCGCCGAATTCACCTTGAGCGACTTGCGGATGAGAAAGCCCTGCCCGTCGTAGTAATTCACGCCGGTGGCGGAAAGGCCGAGCTGCGTGTCGCGCGACAGCGTCCAGGTCGTGTTGCGCACCAAGATGTCGACGTCGCCCGACTGCAAAGCGGTGAAGCGGTCCTTGGCGGACAGCGCGACGAACTTGACCTTGCTCGCATCGTTGAAGATCGCCGCGGCGATCGCCCGGCACAGATCGACGTCGATGCCCGTCCACTCGCCCTGCGAATCCGGCATGCCGAAGCCGGCGAGCTGGCCGTTGGCGCCGCAATTGAGCATCCCCCGCGCCTTGACGTCGTCGAGGGTCGCCGCCGTCGCTGGGCAAGCGATGATGGCGGCTGCGCTCGCCAAGACGAGTGCGGTGACAACGCGTTTCATGTTCGCCTCATTGACACTGCGTGCCGTCCGGTGCATGGGCAGTTTCCCGAAGGACTCGCCCTGACGCGTCGGCTGACCAAATGCGCTCTGGCACGACCGGGCGGCCGTGCGGTCATTCATTCAACGCGCGTTCCAACTTCCGCATATCAGAACGAACGCGTCTCCGCGGTCAAGGGATTGTCGGGCCGCATGTTCGGGCACGGAGGACCACGGCCTTGAGGACCGACCGATGAAGCGGACCCCGGATCGCGACGCGGCGCTGGCAAAGCTCAATCCGCGCACGCGGCTTGCGGTCGCAGGGCGCGATCCGTCCGATCATCACGGTTATGTCAACACGCCGGTCTATCACGCCTCCACCCTGCTCTACCCGACAGCCGAGGATTTCCTCGCCCGCCGCTCGCGCTACAAATACGGGCGACGCGGCACGCCGACGTCGGAAGCGCTCGAAGACGCGCTGCGCCATCTCGAGGGCGAGGGCTGCGCCGGCGTCGCGCTGCTCCCGTCCGGCCTCGCGGCGGTGTCGGCCGCGCTCCTGTCGGCGCTGAGCGCGGGCGACCATCTGCTGATGACCGATTCGGTCTACGACCCGACCCGCGTCTTCTGTGACAAGGTCCTGAGCCGGTACGGAATCGCGACCACCTATTACGACCCGCTCATCGGCGCCGGCATTGCCGCGCTGATGCAGCCCAATACGCGCGCCGTCTTCGTCGAAAGCCCGGGGTCGCTGTCCTTCGAGATCCAGGACATCCCGGCGATTAGCGAGGTTGCGCATGCGCACGGCGCCCATGTGCTGATGGACAATACCTGGGCGACGCCGCTCTTCTTCCCGGCGCTCGCGCGCGGAGTCGACCTCGCGATCCAGTCCGGGACGAAATATATCGGCGGCCATTCCGACGTGATGATCGGCATGGTGTCGGCGAATGCCGGCGTGGTGCGCGAGCTCAAGGAAGCGGTGTTCACCATGGGGCTGTGTGTCGGCCCCGACGACATGTATCTCGCGCTGCGGGGGCTGCGGACCCTGAGCGCGCGGCTGGCCGTGCACCAGGAGTCGGGCCTTGCGGTCGCGCGCTGGCTCGCGGCCCGCCCGGAAGTGCTCGCGGTCCTGCACCCCGCGCTCGAATCGCACCCGGGCCATGCCCTTTGGAAGCGCGACTTCTCCGGCGCGAGCGGGCTGTTTTCCGTGGTCTTCAAGCCGATCCCGGCCGCCGCCGTGCACGCCTTTCTCAACGCGCTGACCCTGTTCGGCATCGGCGCCTCGTGGGGCGGCTATGAAAGCCTCGCCATCCCCTTCGACTGCGCGAAAATCCGCACTGCGACGCGCTGGGCGCCGGGCGGGCCGACCGTTCGCCTCCATATCGGGCTGGAGGATGTCGGCGACCTCATCGCCGATCTCGAGCGCGGCTTCGCCGCGTTTGCCGCCGCGCGATGAGGCGGCTGCG
>CAYGZV010000084.1:7696-9492 GCA_964354425.1 uncultured Rhodoplanes sp.
AGATAGATGAACACCCCGAACGCCTGGCCGAAGATGAACACGGGGTCGCGGCGGTAGAGCGCGTAGACGAGCAGCAGCAAGCCGCCGCTGATGGAAAACCACCAGAAGGCCATCGGCACGACGCTGCGCCCGACCCGCTCCGAGGCGATCCATTGCACGGCGAAGCGCATGGTGAACAAGCCCTGCGCCACGAATCCAAGCACGACCCACCAATCGAGATTGGTGACGAACACCTCGTGCAGATAGGTCCCGATCGCCTCCGACAGATCAACCAGCATTCCGCGACACCTCCACGACCTGCGGCACGCGCGCCCGCCGCCGGATCAGCCACCACACCCCGGCGAGATCGAGAATGCCGATCCACAGCCGGTCCCACATGCCGTAGTTCGACAGGCCGGCGCGCCGCGGCCGATCGATCACGTCGACATAGGCGATCTCATGACCGTCCCGCCGCACCAGGGCCGGCAGGAACCGGTGCAGTCCATCGAAATAGGGCAAGGCCAGAAACACGTCACGCCGGAACGCTTTCAGGCCGCAGCCGGTGTCGCGCGCGCCGTCCCGCAGCACGCTCCCGCGCACCGTGTTGGCGATGCGCGACTGCAGCCGCTTGAAGCCGGTCGCCTTGCGGCCGACCCGCTGGCCGGCGACCAGCCCGACCTGCGGGTTCTGCGCGAGCTTTTCGATTAGCGCCGGCAGGAAGGCGGGATCGTTCTGCCCGTCCCCGTCGAGCGTGGCGACAAGCGCGGCGCGGGCTGCGGCGACGCCGGTGCGGATCGCGGCCGACTGCCCGCAGGAGACGGCATGCCCGACATGACGCAACCACGGCCGGTCCTGCATCAAGCGGTCGATCTCGGCCGCGGTGCCGTCGGTCGAGCCGTCGTCGACATAGACCACCTCGAAACGTCCCTTGCCGGCGATACTCGTCGCGATCTCCTCGATCAGGGGCCCGACATTGCCCGCTTCGTTGCGGACCGGGACGATGACCGAGACGAACGGCGCTTCGCCGCCGGCCGCGGATGCTTGCGCGCTCATCATGCGATTGATCCGGCTCCTGTCAGTCCTGGGCTTGCGGCAGGTGGGGCTCGAAAGAGATCGGCTTCGATCGCGTCGCAGGCCGTCGCGCTTGCGCCCGGCCGCATGCGTCGCGGAAACGCCGCTTCAATTAGTGGAAAACCGTTCTACCGCGCAAGCGAAGCTCCGATCGCCCGCTTCGCGCGCGCGAGCGACGGGAGCGGGAATCTGCGCACCGTCCGCTGCGGATCGATCGCGAATCCGAGGCGCCGCGAGGCGAACCATTCGCGCACCAGAATTGCGCCGAACGCGCCGAAGGCGGCCCCGGCGATGACGTCGCTCGGGAAATGCGCGGAAACGACGATCCGGCTCACCGCGATCGTGATGGCAAAGACCCACAGAAACGGGCGCACGCGCGGGAAAAGGACGCCGATCGCCACGAGTGCGCCGAACGCGGTGATGGTGTGCCCCGAAGGCAGGCTCGCATAATCGGGCCGCCAGGAGAACGGCTGATAGGCGAAGGCCGCTTCGGCGGAGGGCCGCACGCGCCCGATCAGGCGTTTCACGACGCTCCCGACGAGCGACGGCAGGCCGATCGCGACGAATATGAAACCGATCCGGACCACGAGCGCAGCGAGCACGCCGCGCGAAAACCGGTCGAGCGCGGGCGACGCGAGCGCCGCGAGGAGGAGGATCAACGCTCCCGTCGGGACGAGAATCCAGCCGGAGCGGCCGAAATCGGTGATCTCGGCGAACGCCGAGACGAGCCAGAAAGGCAGCATCCT
>CAYGZV010000084.1:9592-11502 GCA_964354425.1 uncultured Rhodoplanes sp.
CCGATGAAGATCGTGATCGCGACCGGACGGCCGGTCGCGACATTGTAGCCGTCCACCCGCGGGCCGAGCGCATAGCGCAGGCCGATCGCGTCGGCGCGCGCGGCGAAGGCCCGCTCCTGCGCCCGCTCGACCAGGGCAAACCGGCAGTCCCCGCCCGCGAGGAAATCGGCCGCTCCCCCGCCGGTTGAATGACGCAGGTCGGTTCCGACGGAAAAAACGAGGCTCGCCTCGTAATGCCCCGCCGTTACGATGGCGGGCTTGTCGCACAGCGGCGGGTCGAGCAGCCGTGCGATCTGGGCCGAGGGAAACAGCGCGGGGATCGCCGGAAAAGTAGCGCCGAACAGCGCCGTGTAGACGAGGATCGCCGCCGCGACCGCGCGCAGGAACGAGGTTTCCGCACCATCGACGTCGTAGAGCCACCAGGCGAAGAGCGCCGCGATCACCGCCGCCGCGGCGAGCGGCCAGGCGGCGAAGCCCGGCCGCTGCCCGATCGCGATATTGATGGCGATCGCCCCGACCGCTCCGACCGTAGCAAGGACAAGCCACCACACGGTCGCCCGCTTCAGCCAGTGGGTCTGCGTCAGCGCCTTCCGGTCGATCGCGCATGCGATCAGAATCGCGATCGCCGGGTAGAGCGGCAGCACATAGTGAGGCAGCTTCGTCATCGCGAGTTCGAAGACGATCCAGCCCGGCACGATCCAGGCGAGCAGAAACCGCACGCCGGGCTCGTCGCGCCATCGCCACACGGCGCCGGCGGCGAGCGGCGCGAGCATCGCAGCCGGAAAGAACGTGAGCCAGAACAGCGCGAGATAGTAGCCCGGCGGGCCCCAATGCATTTCCTGCGCGCCGCCCACTTTGGCGAACAGATCGCCTCCGAGCGACTCGGCGAAGAACGCCGTGCCGCTGCGCGCGACGATCGCGATGAACCACGGCAGCACGAGCAGCAGCATCCAGGCGAGCCCCGCCAAGGGCCGCAGGCGCAGCAGGAACCGCGCCGAGCGGTCGAGCGCGGCGAGCGACACGATGGCGAGCGTGACGAACAGCAGAATCAATGGACCCTTGACCAGCACGCCGGCCGCGAGCGCGGTCCAGAAGATCGCCGGCACGACGAGGGGATGGTCATCGTCGAACCACTCGCCGCGCGCGGCGAGATAGGCGCGGCCGAGCGCGCCCATGGCGGCGGTCGTCGTCGCGAGAAGCACGGCGTCGGTGGTCGCGAGCCGCGCCTCCATGCCGAGCAGCATCGAACTCGCCATCATGAGGCCCGCGAACACCGCGCCGCGCGGCGAAACGAAGACGAGGGCCGCCCAGTAAGTGAGCAGGACCGCTCCGATCGCCCCGAGCAGCGAGGGAATGCGATACAGCCAGATGCGCGTGAGCGCCCGCGGCACGCCGAGCGCCTCGCCCGCCTTCACCGCAGCCGCCTGCAGCCAGTAAACGCCGACCGGCTTCTTGTAGCGACTGACCTCCTGGAAGCGGATGTCGATATAGTCGCCCGACTCGATCATCTGCTTGGTCGCCTGCGCGAAGCGCGCCTCGTCGCGGTCGACCGGCGGGATGTAGAAGAAGCCCGGCAGGAAGGCGAGCAGGCAGACGACCGCGAGGCACGCGACGGCGTGCGCGTGCGACTTCGTCGCGAAAGCGAGCAGCGTCCCGAAGCCCCAACCGGAACGGCCGCGCTTCGATGAATCGGTCACCACCGCCATTGTCATGTCCTGCGCAGAAAAAGCCGGCGGACCATAGAGAAATCCGTCCGCGGGGGAAAGGCGAACGCCGCGGTTCTATCGGCCGGCAATGACACTGCGTGCAACGATGCGCCGCCGCTCGCGCGACCATCCCCCGACCCGCAAGGGGAGCGCGAAACGTGGCCTATTGTAGGCGCACGAGCACGCTGTCGGTTGCGCCCGTCG
>CAYGZV010000085.1:0-11434 GCA_964354425.1 uncultured Rhodoplanes sp.
TTACGAGCGGGTAGGGCCCGTGCGCCGTCAATCGGCTGTCAGTCAGCCCGTTCGCTAGGATCACGTCCATGAATTCGCCGACGCCGTTGCACCGGGCGTTCTCCCGCGCGACCCGCACGGCCGCCGGATCGACGTCGCTTCCGAGCACGCCGCCGCGCATCGTTTTCGCCGCCGCGATCGCGAGCACGCCGGAACCCGTGCCGATGTCGAGCGCAACGGTCCGGCGCGCCTGACGGCTCGCGCGAGGCCTGCGTCGGCGGACCGCCTGCGCCTTGAGCAGCCGATCGAGCGCGAGCAGGCAGCCGCGGGTGGTGCCGTGATGACCCGTGCCGAAGGCGAGCGAAGCCTCGATCTCGATGGCGATGCGGTTGGGGGGAATGCGCGCGCGGTCATGCGCGCCGTGCACCACGAAGCGTCCCGCGCCGACCGGCTGCAGTCCCGCGAGGCTCGCCGCGACCCAGTCGCGCGCCGCGACCGTCTCGAAGCGGAAAGCCTGCGCCGTCTCCTCTCCCGCAAGGCCGGACAAGCGGGCTCGGAATGCGACCTGGTCGGGCGGATCGGCGAAATGGATATCGACGCACCATTGCGCGCCGTCCTCGTACACGGCGATCGCACTCGCCTTGATCTGCTCGGCAAGGAGATCGGCGAGGTTCTCGCCGCGGCGGCGATCGGTGACGAGCCGCGCGACGGTGGCGGCCGCGGCTTTGTCCCCTGCCATGGGCTTGCCGCCTGCAAGCGCGTCGCCGGCGCGGTCCTTATCCACAGCTTCTCCACCGATGCGATTGTTGAAAAGCGGGGCGCTTGCGCCCGTTCTCGGAAACTATCCCAGCATAGTCGATAAACACATTGATGTTGTTAGCTATTCCAGTTCACATTCATCCGGCGCGGCAGCGGCAAGTTTTCCCCGGCGGGCGGATTTTAGACTTGCCGAAGCGATTTCAATCAGTTCATCCACAAAGCCGAAGGTCGGTTCTGCACCGATTTATCCACAGACTTGCCCACAGAGGCGAGGCGGGTCAGTACCGGTAAAATGGAAAACCCTGGCCGCCGGGATAGCCACGCGGAGCATAGTAGCGCTGGTAGCGCGGCGGGTAGGGTTCCGGGTAGGGCTCCGGGTAGGCGCGCGGGTCCGGTGACGCGGCTCGCCGTGCGCTCCCGAAATCCCCGCCCGTGACGATGATGCGGGTATTGCCCGCCCCGTAGCGCCGCACGAGGCTGAACAGGGTTGCGGCATTGGACGGGTGGAGCCTGATGCAGCCATGCGAAGCGGGCCCGCCGAGGCGGGAGATTTCGTAGCTGCCGTGGATGGCGTAGCCGCCGTGGAAGAAGATCGAGTGCGGCATAGGCGAATTGTAATAGGCGCGTGAAAACCAGGTCCGCTCCAGCCGCGTCGGCGCGTAGGTCCCGCTCGGCGTGCCATAGCCGGCGCGCCCGGTGGAGACCGCCCAGCTGTGGAGCGGCGTCCCGTCGACGGCGACGGACATTCGCTGCGTGCTCTTGTCCACCGTGACGACGACGGCGGCGTGAGCGGAGGCGGGAAGGCCAACGAGGATGAAGAGCACAGCGCAGAGCCGAAGCGGCAGCAGTGGCGACAGGGGCATTGCAACGTTCAGTGTGATTTGTTTCAGCAGCTTAGGTCGGATTTTGGTGAAGTCGGTTTGGGTACTCACTCGGGGGCGCTGCGGACGCGGTTCGCACGCGCGGGTCTCGTACATACGACCGAACGCCCGGACGGTTTCCTTCCGGATTATTTCGATACGGCCTCGAACGGCCGCGCGGCCATGTCGCCCGGGCTATAGGGGCACGATTCGGGACTCTCTCTTGCTCAGGCCCGTCTCCCGCGCCGCTTCTAGCCTGGCTTTGCGATAGGCGCGCGCGATCGCCTCGGCCACGCGCGGTTTGAGGCCTGGATTGTCCGCCAGGACGTCGTCAACCTCGATTCGCTGAGTTTCTATCGATAGCACCCAGCTCCGGGAGCGCAGGTCTCCGACTGGTGGTCCCAACTCAGCATGTGAAGCAACAGCACCCGGAACGCGCTCTCGAGCTTGTTGAACTGCTCCCGCCCCGGCGACTCGATCTCCTCCGCCACATTCTCGCGATCGACCGCCTCGAATCGGCCCGCGCGCAGGTGGCGCGCCTGCTCCAGCGACCAGGAATAAAAATCGCGATCATAGGCCGCGTCCGCCGGTTCTTCGGTGGGCGCGACATCAATTCCGCCGGGGCGAACGTGTGATGCCATCTCGTTCTCCTTATTGCTAATATAACATGGACCGACGGCACGGGACGGCTGGCGAACCGAATCGCGGACCGCCGAGGCAGGCCCCGCCGCGCCCCCGCGCCCGGCGCCGGCTCCTTCCCGGAGCGCCTTCGCCCCCGGCGGCATGCGTTCGCTGGTCAGGCTGGAATTGCGCAAGGGATTGCGGTCCGCCCACTGATTCCCGTTGCGTCGCAACACAGATTTTGGCAATGGTTTGACCGTCGGCTGGGGCCGGGGAACCGACCGATCTTGCGCGCCGGGAAAGAAAGCATCCCGGTCACTAAGAACAACAAGCAAATCAACAATCCAATTATCGAGGTCGTCGATGACAGCTTTGTGGGTGATCGTCTTCTGCGGGGCGCTTTCGATCGTTTACGCGGTCTGGGCGACTCAATCCGTCATGAAGGCGGACGCCGGAACGGAACGGATGCAGGAAATCTCCGCCGCGGTCCGTGAGGGCGCCCAAGCCTATCTGAAGCGCCAATACGCCACGATCGGCATCGTCGGCGCCGTAATCTTTTTAATCGTGGGGCTCCTGCTCGGATGGCTGGTGGCGGTCGGCTTCGCCATCGGCGCCATCCTGTCCGGCGCCGCCGGCTTCATCGGCATGAACATCTCGGTGCGCGCCAATGTCCGCACGGCGCAGGCGGCGATCGGCTCGCTCGCGGGCGGCCTCGAAATGGCGTTCAAGGCGGGAGCGATCACCGGGCTTCTGGTGGCCGGCCTCGCGCTGCTCGGCGTCACCGTCTATTTCGGCTACTTGATCGGGACGCTGGGCCTCGCCCCGAACGACCGCACGGTGATCGACGCGCTGGTGGCGCTCGGCTTCGGCGCGTCGCTGATTTCCATCTTCGCCCGGCTCGGCGGCGGCATCTTCACCAAGGGGGCGGATGTCGGCGGCGATCTCGTCGGCAAGGTCGAAGCGGGCATCCCCGAGGACGATCCGCGCAACCCGGCGACCATTGCGGACAATGTCGGCGACAATGTCGGCGACTGCGCCGGCATGGCCGCGGACCTGTTCGAGACCTATGCGGTGACCACGGTCGCCACCATGGTGCTCGCGGCGATCTTCTTCGCCAACGCGCCCCCGGACTTCCTGCAGAGCGCGATGACCCTGCCGCTCGCCATCGGCGGCGTGTGCATCATCACCTCGATCGCCGGCACCTTCTTCGTCAAGCTGCCGGCCAACCAGTCGATCATGGGTGCGCTCTATCGCGGCCTGATCGCCACCGGCGTGCTGTCGATCGTCGGGCTTGCGATCGTAATCCCGATAATGGTCGGCTTCGGCACGCTGCCGGGCGTCAATTACAGCGGCTTCTCGCTGTTCCTGTGCGGGCTGGTCGGGCTCCTGGTGACCGCCCTGATCATCGTGATCACCGAGTATTACACCGGCACGAACTTCCGGCCGGTGCAATCGATCGCCAAGGCCTCGATCACCGGGCATGGCACCAATGTGATCCAAGGACTGGCGATCTCGCTGGAGGCGACGGCAGGGCCAGCCCTCGTCATTATCGCCGGCATCCTTGTCGCGCACGGGCTCGCCGGGCTGTTCGGCATCGCCATCGCAGTGACCACCATGCTTGCCCTTGCCGGGATGATCGTGGCGCTCGACGCATTCGGTCCGGTCACCGACAATGCCGGCGGCATCGCCGAGATGGCGGGCCTGCCCAAGGAGGTGCGCAAGTCGACCGATGCGCTCGATGCGGTCGGCAACACCACCAAGGCGGTGACCAAGGGCTATGCCATCGGCTCGGCCGGCCTCGGCGCGCTGGTGCTGTTTGCGGCCTATAATGAAGACCTGAAGTTCTTCGTCGCGAATTCGGCCAAGAATCCGTACTTCCAGGGCGTCGTGCTCGATTTCTCCCTCAGCAATCCGTATGTGGTTGTAGGCCTCCTGTTCGGCGGCTTGTTGCCTTATCTGTTCGGCGCGATGGGCATGACCGCGGTCGGCCGCGCCGCCGCCTCGATCGTCGAGGAGGTGCGCCGCCAGTTCCGCGAGAAGCCCGGCATCATGCAGGGCACGGACAAGCCCGATTACGGCGCGGCCGTCGACATGCTCACCAAGGCGGCGATCAAGGAGATGATCATTCCTTCGCTCCTGCCGGTGCTGTCGCCGATCGTGGTCTATTTCCTCATCTACGTGATCGCGGGCGGCGGGGCGGCCGGCAAGTCGGCGGCCTTCTCCGCGGTCGGCGCGATGCTGCTCGGCGTGATCGTCACCGGCCTGTTCGTCGCCATTTCCATGACCTCGGGCGGCGGCGCCTGGGACAATGCGAAGAAGTATATCGAGGACGGCAATTACGGCGGCAAAGGCTCCGAAGCCCACAAGGCGGCGGTGACCGGCGACACCGTCGGCGATCCCTACAAGGACACGGCGGGCCCCGCCGTGAACCCGATGATCAAGATCACCAATATCGTCGCGCTGCTGCTGCTCGCGGTGCTCGCGCACTGAACCGATTGCGACGCATCTGACGATCGAATGGCCGGGCTCGTCCCGGCCATTTTCGTTACGGGGACCGGGGCCGGTCGAGGACAGTCGGGCGCTCGACCGCCGCTCGCGTGAGCTGCGGACTGCGGACGGCGGCGGCTCCCACGAGTGCGCGGCCAGTGAGGCTTCCTTGTGTCCCGCACGGCGCCGCCGCGCGAAGCGGTGCGCCGCAGATGCGGGACCTGCTGCAAACGGCCGACAATGGGTCCCGGCCGTGCAGCGCGCATGTCGTGCTGCGCTGCGCCCGGACACGAACTCGCTGAAAGGGGCCGAGCCGTTAATTCCACAACGCTAGATGGTCAGCGCCTTGAGAATGTACTGAACGTAATTGAGCTCCTGGCCGCCGGTCGGCGTGGTGCGGCTGACGAAATCGAACACGCGGCCTTCCTTGATGCCGTAATTGGCGAGCCGCTCGACCTTGCGGCCTTTGTCGAAATACACGGCGATCACGCGCCGGTCGACCTCCTGCTGGGGCAGGAACGAGGTCTGCTGCGCCTTCTGCGAGATGTAATAGAACACTTCGCCGCTCACGGTCGCCACCGTCGACGGCGTGCCCAGAATGATCAGAACCTGCTCCTGCGAGGCGCCGAGCTGGATCTGCTCGAGCGCGCCTTCGGGCAACAGGTAGCCGCGCTGATAGGTCTGGCTGATGCAGCCGCCCAGTAGAAAACCGAGCAGCAGCAGGACTGCCGCAGCGCGCGGTGTGCGAAGCGAATGCTGATCATCTCTGCGGCGCAATCTCGGTCTCCCCCTGACCTTCGCCGATGCGGTCCGTTCCGGCTCCACGCCCGGCCGATGCCGATTTGGAACGCGCGGAAGGCTTGTCTCCTGCGAATCGGTTACCTAGTCTCCTGCGAGACGTCAAATGCGCGGCCCGGCGTCCTGCTAAGCCGCTTTGTCCCCAGGGCATTAACGGCCTCGCACCATTGCTGCGCTCTATGGCGTGATCGTGGCGGGCATCCGGCCGGGCCCCCATATGTCCGCGGGCGCGTCGGCGACGGAGCGAAAATCCCGGGAGCGCCGCTGAACGAAGGAGGCCAGAGATGGAACCGGATCGTCCCTGGAGCGTGCCGGTGCGAGTCGAGGAGGCGCCGGAAACGGGGTTAGCCCTTTATATTTGCGCCGACCAGAGCTTGCGAGACAGGATCGCGCGCATCGCCGGCGTTCTCGCATTGCCCCGCCTGGAAGCGGATTTCATGGTCACGCGCCGCGGGCGCGGGCTGCGCGTGGTCGGCGAGGTGTCGGCGACGGTCGGCCAGACATGCGTCGTCACCCTCGAGCCGATCGAAAGCCCGATCGCCGAAGCGGTCGATCTTGTCTTCGCGCCGGCCGACGAGAGCGACTGGCCGAGCATCGCGCATGGCGATCCGGAAACCGAGCCTCCCGAACCGCTGCACGACGGCTGCGTCGATCTCGGGGCGCTCGCAACCGAATTTCTGCTGCTCGGCATCGACCCCTATCCGCGCAAGCCGGGCGCGGTGTTCGCGCCGCCGCCGGCGCCGGCCACGCAGGAGGGCCCGTTCGCCGCGCTCGCGACCTTGAAGAGGAGGCGGGAGGAGCGCGGCGGATGATCCGGATACGGCCGGGGCGTCGCCTACTTAACGCATTGTCATCGTCGGCGAACACGCTATTGTCGCTCGCCTTCGAGGGTCCGGCCGCCGCCGGCCGATCACCGCAGCCGGGGTTTCGGGGCCCGCCTCCAGGTCATTCCATGTCGGGTAACGTCGCTATCGCGCTGGATGCAATGGGCGGCGATCACGGGCCTTCCGTGGTCGTCGCTGGGGCCGAGCTGTCGCTCGCGCGCCATCCGGACGCGGAGCTGGTCTTTTTCGGCGATCAGGCCGTGCTCGAGCCGCTGCTGGCGATGCGGCCGAAGCTGCGCGACGCCGCGCGCATCGTCCATACAGACGTCGCCGTCAAGATGGACGACAAGCCGAGCCAGGCGTTGCGCCACGGCCGCTGGCGTTCCTCGATGTGGCTCGCGATCGACGCGGTCAAGAAGGGACATGCGGGCGTTGCGGTCTCCGCCGGGAACACCGGCGCGCTGATGGCGATGGCCAAGTTCCACTTGAAGACCATGGCGGGAATCGGCCGGCCCGCCATCGCGGCGCTGTGGCCGACGCTGCGGGGCGAGTCGATCGTGCTCGATGTCGGCGCGACGATCGGGGCCGACGCGCAGCACCTCGTCGAGTTGGCGATCATGGGCAGCGCCATGGCGCGCGTCGTGTTCGATCTCGACCGGCCGACGGTGGGCCTGCTCAATATCGGCGTCGAGGAGGTCAAAGGCCTTGAAGAAATCCGCGATGCGAACCGCATCCTGCGCGAGCTGGCCTGCGATCACATGGATTACCGCGGCTTCGTCGAAGGCGACGATATCGGCAAGGGCGCGGTCGATGTGGTGGTGACGGAAGGCTATGCCGGAAACATCGCCTTGAAGACGGCGGAGGGGACGGCTAAACAGATCGCCGCCTACCTCCGGAGCGCGATGAGCCGGACCCTCGCTGCGAGGATCGGCTATCTCTTCGCGCGCCAAGCCTTCAGAACGCTCAAGGACAAAATGGACCCGCGCAAGGTCAATGGCGGCGTGTTTCTCGGGCTCAACGGCGTGGTGATCAAGAGCCACGGCGGCACCGATGCGGAGGGATTCGCAGCGGCGATTGATCTCGGCTACGACATGGCGCATTACGACGTGCTCGCCAAGATCAGCCAGACGATCGGAGCGCCGACATTGTTCACGTCCTCCCCGTCGATCCAAGGGGTTGCCTCGTGACAATGCGTTCCATCGTCGTCGGCTGCGGCAGCTATCTCCCCAGTCGCGTGTTGACCAATGCCGAGCTCGTGCAGATGGTCGATACGTCGGACGAGTGGATCGTGCAGCGCACGGGCATTCGCGAACGCCGCATCGCCGCGCCGGGCGAACTCACCTCCGATCTCGCGCTGAACGCCGCGCGCTCGGCGCTTGCCGCCGCAGCTGTCGATCCCTCCTCGATCGACTTGATCGTGCTCGGAACCGCAACGCCCGACAATACGTTCCCCGCCAGCGCCGTCGCGGTGCAGGCCGGGCTCGGCATCACCAAAGGCGTCGCCTTCGATGTCCAGGCGGTCTGTTCGGGCTTCGTTTTTGCGCTGGCGACGGCGGACAGCTTTCTCAAGACGGGCGCCTTCAAGCGCGCGCTCGTGATCGGAGCGGAGACGTTTTCGCGCATCCTCGACTGGAAGGACCGCACCACCTGCGTGCTGTTCGGCGACGGCGCCGGCGCCGTCGTGCTGGTGGCCGAAGAGCAGCCCGGCGACCCGCGCACCGACCGCGGGGTGTTGGCGACCCGGTTACGCTCCGACGGCCGCTACAAGGACAAGCTCTATGTCGATGGCGGCCCGTCCTCGACCGGGACGGCCGGATATCTGCGCATGGAGGGCCGCGATGTGTTCCGGCACGCGGTGGCCGGCACCACCGATGCGGTCGAGACGGTGTTTCGCGAGACCGGCTACTCCGCGGCGGATGTCGACTGGTTCGTCCCGCACCAGGCGAACAAGCGAATCATCGACGGGGCGGCGCACCGGCTCGGCATTGCGCCGGAAAAAATCATCTCCACGGTCGATCGGCACGGCAATACCTCGGCCGCATCGATTCCGCTCGCGCTCGACGTCGCGATCGGCGACGGCCGCATCAAGAAGGGCGATCTCGTTCTGCTGCAGGCCGTTGGCGGCGGGTTCACCTGGGGCGCGGCGCTGGTGCGCTGGTGACGCTACAACCTGCGTTTAAATCTGCAAACATCGCTGCAAGCGGTTGACCGCGGAAAATCAAGCTCATATCATTGAAATATAAGAGATACTGAGGCGGGTTTTGGGGCTGGGGCGATGAGTGCAAAGACAGTCACCCGGGCGGACCTTTGCGAGGCCGTATATCACAAGGTCGGACTGTCCCGGACAGAGTCGGCCGCTCTGGTCGAACTTGTCCTCAAGGAGATCACCGACTGCCTGGAGCGCGGAGAAACCGTGAAGCTCTCCTCTTTCGGATCGTTCGTGGTCCGCAAGAAGGGCCAGCGGATCGGCCGCAATCCGAAGACCGGCAAAGAGGTGCCGATCTCGCCGCGGCGCGTGATGGTGTTCAAGCCGTCGGCCATTCTCAAGCAGCGCATCAATTCGCCACCCGAGAGCGCCAGCGATTAGTCGCCCGCTCCGATTTCGAGGCAAGAGGCGGCTGTGAACAAGGCGCCCGACGCGTTCCGCACGATCAGCGAAGTCGCGACCGAGCTCGACCTGCCGCAACACGTGTTGCGGTTCTGGGAGAGCCGGTTTCCGCAGATTCGGCCGATGAAGCGCGGCGGCGGCCGGCGCTATTACCGGCCCGACGACGTCGAACTCCTCCGCGGCATCCGCCACCTGCTGTATGGGCAGGGCTACACGATCCGCGGCGTGCAGCGGATCCTGCGCGAGCAGGGGCCGCGTTTCGTGCAAACGGTTTGGCAGGCAGGCGCGCCGCAGCCGGAGCGGCTGCCCGAGGTCGAGGCGGACGAGCGCGAGCGCGAGGATGCTGGAATAGAGGACGAGGCCGTCGCGCCGCGCGCGGCCGACCACGGCGGCGAAGAGTTCGCGCGCGACGAGGTTGCGGCGACCCCAGAACGGCGCGAGCCGTCTCTCGCGGAGGGCGCCGAGGAATCGAGTTTCACGGAAAACGGCGCGATGGCGTCGCCGCACGCGGCTGCAGACGTGAACGAGCAGCCGGAGCAGCGGCTGGCGGAGCCGGAGCTCTTCGGACAGATGCTGTCGATCGACCGCGATCGCTTGCAGTCGGCGCTCGAAACGCTCGACGCCTGCAAGCATCTGCTCAATGAGGCTTTCGCCGAGGCCGAGCTGGGCCCGTGACGCATCGCGCATCGCGCCGGCAGCCGCTTCGCCGCGAGCGGCGGGGCTTCCGTTTGATTCCACCGCGCCGGCGGAATCATGCACACGCACATTCTCTTCACGCCACGCGCGCAACGCGACCGGGTCAAGTAACCGAACGCATGACGCTATGACTCTCAACCCCAAGGCCGCGCCCATTCGCGGTCACGGCGCGAACTTTCCGTGAGTGTGGCCGAAATGATAAATCTATGGGTGCTGCACATTCTGCAGCGCCTTAACCTTGATCGCAGCGCAGGTTTCGCCGGCTGGCTGATGCGCCGGATCGGCCCATGGCTGCGCGGCCATCGCGTCGCGCAGGCGCAGCTCGCGATCGCTTTTCCGGAAAAGACCGAAGCCGAGCGCGCGGAGATTCTCGCCGGCATGTGGGACAATTTCGGCCGGATCTCGGTCGAATACGCCCATCTCGATCGGCTCTGGGACTATGACCCGCGCAAGCCGCCGGGCCGCATCTTCATGGATTCGACGACCGCCGCGCGGTTCGCGCGGCTGCGCGACGAACGCAAGCCGGCGCTGATGTTCACGGCGCATCTCGCCAACTGGGAACTCGTGCCGCTCGGCGGGCCCGACATCGACCGCGAGGTCGCGGTCGTGTTCCGCGCGCCGCCGGTCAACTCCCTCACCAAGGCGCTCGCCACCGCGCGCAGCGCACGCGTTTCAGCCTTCATTCCGGCCGGTCCGGACGCGCCGTTCCGCATCCGCGATGCGCTCAAGCGCAACTGGATCGTCGGCATGCTGATCGATCAGCATGCGGAGCGCGGCGTCGAGGCGATGTATTTCGGGCGGCCCTGCAAGGTCAATCCGATGCTGGCGCGCTTTGCCCGGCGGTTCGAGTGCCCGATCTACGGCGCGCGCGTGGTCCGGCTGCCGAACGGGCGTTTCCGCTTCGACCTGACCGAGCCGCTCGACCCGCCGCGCAACGCCGACGGCCGGATCGATATCGCGGGGACGATGCAGCTCGTCACCTCGATCATCGAGGGTTGGGTCCGCGAACATCCCGAGCAGTGGTTCTGGATCCACCGGAGATGGCGGTAGTCCGCACGTAAGTCCGCTCGTCTCCAAGCGTGAGGATCGCATCATCCTCCTGCGCGGCGCGAGGGAGGGGCGGGTATCCCTGCGCGGGGCACCCTTCCACTATGCAGTGCATAGTCATCCTCCCCCGCTGCGCGGGGGAGGGGAACCGCCCGTAGGGCGGGGGAGGGGCGGGTATCTGTGCGGGCCGCGTGGCCCCCTCCACCATGCTGCGCATGGTCCCCCTCCCCCGCTGCGCGGGGGAGGATAAATTTGAGCGCGTAGTCCGTAGGATTGAGCGCAGCGACCCAGGGATTGGTTTCCGCGTCTCACCCCGCATTTCAGCTTCGCTCAAAACCATCACCTAAAATGCATCCAATTAAATATGTCAGTTGCACCTTTTACTTTGTTGATTTCAGACCGAAACTCCGCGTCTTTCCGCTTGTTCAATATATGCTGAGCTATCGTTGCAGCGCAGCCAGTTATTCCACCGATCATTATAAAATAGCTCAACCAATTTTCTTCGCGCATAAAGAAGCCAGCGATCGCCACAAAAAGACCAGCGAGGACGCCAAATTATCGATATGATCGTGCTTGCGCGCAAATAAGCCACCTCACTAAGCTTGCTCATACGCCGCATATCTATTCCGATTCAGTAATCGGTAGACGACGGCCCCGCTTCCCATATCAATGCGCGGTGAGCACCGGCAGTTCGGCATGGGTCAGGATATGGCGGGTGGTGCCGCCGAAGATCAATTGGCGCAGCCGGCTCTGCG
>CAYGZV010000086.1:0-11364 GCA_964354425.1 uncultured Rhodoplanes sp.
CAGTTCCCAAGCCCCGACCCAAAGAGTCATAATCCCTGTGCAGCGGTACTAGCTGTTGGTTCTCGGTCGCAGAAGAGAGCGAGCATGAGGGCGCCGACCAAAACGATCGAGAAGGCGCGCCGCCTGCGCCGTGCGCTATCGCCCCCGGAAGCGCGTCTGTGGCGCTGCCTGAAAGCGCGAACGAAGGAGCAGCCGGCGTTCCGGCGTCAGCACCCGATCGGCCCTTATGTGATCGACTTCTACTGCGCGAGAGCGCGGCTCGCGATCGAGATCGATGGGGCAAGCCACGACATGGGCGACCGGCCGCAACGCGATGCGCGCCGCGACGCCTGGCTTGCCGAACGCGGTGTGACCGTGATGCGCATTGCGGCGGCCGATCTCACGCGGCGTTTTGATGACTTGGCGGACGCGATCATGCGCATGGCTGCGGAGTTGTCTGCGCAGTAAGCCCCCTCCACCATGCTCCGCATGGTCCCCCTCCCCCGCTCCGCGGGGGAGGATGAGTAAGTGGCGCAGCCAAATTCCCCTCCCCGCTGCGCGGAGATTGAATTTTTCTAGAATGGAAGAGGACGCGAAAACGTAAGAGGATGCGAAAAGCCTCGGTGACACTCCCCCTCCCCCGCTTTGCGGGGGAGGATGAGTGGCGACAAGCACTCTGAATACCCTCCGCGTGGTTGAGAAGGGTGAGCCGCAGCGCAGCGGGGGAGGATGAGCACCGCGTCACTTCTGGCATTTCGGACAGAAATAGGTGGAGCGCCCGCCCTGCACGATGCGCTTGACGACCCCGCCGCAGCCGGGCGTGACGCAAGCGCCGCCCGCGCGGTTGTAGACGCGGAACCGGTGCTGGAAATCGCCCAGCGCGCCGTCCGTCTGCTGGTAGTTGCGCAGCGACGAGCCGCCCGCCGCAATCGCATCATCGAGCACCGCCTTGATCGCCGCGACGAGGGCGACCGCGCGCGCGTTCGGCGCCCCCGCCTTGGTCGCGATGGTCGCCGCGATCCGCTTCGGCGACAGCCGCGCCCGGTGCAGCGCCTCGCACACATAGATGTTGCCGAGCCCCGCCACCACTTTCTGGTCGGACAGCGCCGCCTTCAGGCTCGTCGCCTTCCCGGCGCAGGCGCGCGCCAGCACGGCCGCGTCGAATGCGGGGTCGAGCGGCTCGGGACCGACCTCCTTCATCAGGGGATGCTCGGCCAATTCATTGCCCGGCACGAGCAGCATCAGCCCGAAGCGGCGCGGATCGTTGAAGGTGATGCGCGCGCCCGACGCCATGTGGAACACGACATGGTCGTGCGCGCGCGCCTCCGAGCGCGGATACCGGAACGCGCCGGGGGTCGCTTCCCCGTCCTCGCCGCTCACGCGGAACGAGCCCGACATGCCGAGATGCATCATCAGCACCTCGCCCGAGGACAGTTCGGCCAGGAGATATTTCGCCCGCCGCCTGAGCGCGGTGACGGTCGCGCCCTCGAGCCGTCCGGCGAAATCGTTCGGCAGCGGCCGGCGCAGATCGGGCCGATGCGCCTCGACTTTAAGAAAGCGCGCGCCCTCCATCGCCGGCGCGAGCCCGCGGCGGACCGTCTCGACTTCCGGCAGTTCGGGCATTTCGCCTCGTCCTGAGGAGCGGCCGAAGGCCGCGTCTCGAAGGACGAGGCTCTCGCCGCATGGTTCGAGACGGCGCTTCGCGCCTCCTCACCATGAGGACGCTATTACGCTTCGGATACGCTTTGGAGAGATAGCGCCATCGGCCCTCCCGCGCTATGGTCGCGCCGGCTGAGGACCCACCCGATGACCAACACCGCTCCCGACACGCATTTCGGCTTCCGCACAGTGCCGCTCGACGAAAAGCAGGCGCTGGTCGACGACGTCTTCCACTCCGTCGCGCGCCGCTACGACCTGATGAACGACCTGATGTCGGCCGGGCTGCACCGCGCCTGGAAGGACGTGCTGGTCAGCAAAGTGAACCCGCCGAAGAGCGGGCGCCCGTTCGCCCTGCTCGACGTGGCGGGCGGCACCGGCGACATCGCCTTCCGCGTGGTCGAAGCGGGCGGCGCCGGCACGCGCGCCACGGTATGCGACATCAATCAGGAAATGCTGGCGGTCGGGCGCGAGCGCGCGGTCGACCGCTGGCTCGACGACCGGGTCGCCTTCATTGAGGGGAACGCCGAAGCGCTGCCCTTTCCGGCAAAGAGCTTCGACGCCTGCACGATCGCCTTCGGCATCCGCAACGTGCCGCGCATCGAGGCGGCGATCGCCGAGGCCTTCCGCGTGCTCAAGCCGGGCGGGCGCTATCTCTGCCTCGAGTTTTCCAATGTGGACGTGCCGTGGCTCGACACGCTATACGACCTCTACTCGTTCAACGTCATCCCGGCGCTCGGCCAGGTGGTGGCGGGCGACGCGGAGGCCTATCGCTACCTCGTCGAATCCATCCGCAAGTTTCCCAAGCCGCAGGCGTTTGCCGCGATGCTCCGCGCGGCCGGTTTCCGCCGCGTCGATGTGCGCGTGATGTCGGGCGGGATCGTCGCGCTTCATTCGGGCTGGCGGCTGTGACCTTCAACGCGCGCGCTCCCTTCTTCACGCCTCCCCCATTGAGGGAGAGGCCGGATCGCGCGGCGATCCGCGAGGGGGGTCGAATCTTTCGGGGCTATCCTGACGCTGCCCTCCTCCACGCCCCTCCCCCACAAGCGGGAAGGGAGCACCCCCGGCCACTTTGGGCCTGCGCACAGCCGTTCGGCGCTCCGTGATCCCTCCCCTCTCCCATCTGACCCGCCTTGCCCGCGCCGGCTTCGTGTTCGCGCGCGAGGGCGTGCTCGGCCTGATCGATCCGACGCCGTTTCCGGCCACGGTGCGGGCGGGCCTGCGGCTCGCCCGCCTGCTGGAGCGCCCGAGCACGGCTTCGACTGCAATCCGGCTGTCGGCGGCGCTGTCCGCGCTCGGCCCGAGCTATGTCAAGCTCGGCCAGTTCCTCGCCACCCGCCCGGACGTGGTCGGCCCGGCGATCGCGGCCGACCTCGAAAGCCTGCAGGACAAGATGGCGCCGTTCCCGCAGGCCGAAGCGGAAGCCGCGGTGGAGAAGGCGCTCGGCGCGCCAGTGAAGTCGGTCTTCGCGGCGTTCGGGCCGGCGGTCGCCGCCGCCTCGATCGCCCAGGTTCACCGGGCCGAGATCGACACGCCGGACGGGCGCCGCAGCGTCGCCGTGAAAGTGCTGCGGCCGGGGGTCGAGCAGAGCCTGAAGGTCGACCTCGACGCATTCCGCTTCGCCGCCCGCCAGGCGGAGCGCTTTTCCGCCGAAGCGCGGCGGCTGCGCCTGACCGAGGTCATCGCGACGCTTTCGCGCAGCGTCGCGATCGAGCTCGACCTGCGGCTGGAAGCGGCGGCCGCATCGGAAATAGCGGAGAACACCAAGGACGACCCGGATTTCCGCGTGCCGGCGATCGATTGGGACAAGACCGCGCGCGACGTGCTCACGCTCGAATGGATCGACGGCACCCCCCTCTCCGACCGGGCGGGGCTGGTCAAGCGCGGCCTCGACCTGCCGAATCTCGGCCGCGCGGTGATCCAGAGCTTCCTGCGCCACGCCGTGCGCGACGGCTTTTTCCACGGCGACATGCACCCGGGCAATCTGTTCATCGATCGCGACGGACGCCTCGTCGCGGTCGATTTCGGGATCATGGGCCGGCTCGGCGCGAAGGAGCGGCGCTTCCTCGCCGAGATTCTCTTCGGCTTCATCACCCGCGACTACCGACGGACGGCGGAGGTGCATTTCGAGGCCGGCTATGTGCCGGAGCACCACTCGGTCGAAAGCTTCATGCAGGCGGTCCGCGCGATCGGCGAGCCGATCCACAACCGCCGCGCCGAAGACATCTCGATGGCGAAGCTGCTGACCTTGCTGTTCGAGGTCACGGCCTTGTTCGACATGCGCACGCGGCCCGAATTGCTGCTCCTGCAGAAGACCATGGTGGTGACCGAAGGCGTCGCGCGCATGCTCGATCCCAAGCTCGACATCTGGAGCACGTCCGAGCCGGTGGTGCGGGATTGGCTCACGCGCAATCTCGGGCCCGCCGGGCTCCTCGAAGACGCGGCGCAGGGCGCAGGCGAGGTCGGCCGCTTCCTTGCCGCCGCGCCGTCGCTGCTCGCTCGCGCCGGGCGGGTGGCCGAGAAGATCGAGCACGCGACCCGCGACGGCATCGTGCTCGCCGCCGAAACGGTCGCCGGAATCGGGGAGGCGCATGCGCGCCGCAACCGCTCCGGCACGATCGCGCTGTGGGTGATCGCCGCGCTGCTCGCGCTGCTGCTGGTCTGGCGGTGAGGTTGCGCCGGAAAATGAGGCTTTCGCAAAATCGCCGAGTGAATTGATTGATTGCGTTGACTGCATTGCAGTCAATGCTTTAATCTGGGTCATGGCAACGCTGACGATCCGCAAGCTTGATGAGAAACTCAAAAAGCGCCTGCGCTTACAGGCCGCCCGCCATGGCCGCTCGATGGAAGAGGAAGCGCGACAAATCCTCGCCGAAGGGCTGCAGAGCAGGCGGCCCGCCCCGCAAAACCTGGCGGACGCGATTGCCGCCCTCGTGGATCCAATCGGGGGGATCGAGTTGGATATCCCGGTGCGCTCAATCGAGCGGGAACCCCCGCGCTTCGACAAGTGGCCCGACAATGAGGTCGCGTGATCATATTGGACACCAATGTTTTGTCGGAGCTTATGAAGCCGGCGGAAATGCGCTCTCCCGCCGTCACTCAATGGATGCGGACGCAGCGGTCGGAAACGGTATTCACGACGACGATCACGCTGGCCGAAGTTGTTGCGGGTATCGGAATTCTGCCGGACGGGGATGCTCGAAAGACAAAGATGCTCACGATCGCGGAGCAGATTTTCTCGACCCTATTTTCGCGCCGCATACTTCCGTTCGATGAGCCCGCCGCGCGCGCGTATGCGGATATCGTGACGAAGCGTCGAAAACGCGGGCTGCACAACGCCCCCTTTGATATCCAGATTGCGGCGGTGGCGAAGGCACGGGGCATGGCCGTCGCGACGCGAAATGCGCCGGACTTCGAAGACTCCGGCATCGACGTCATCAACCCCTGGTCCCATGAGTGACCGATGACCCTGGCCTCCAAGCGCATTCTCCTGATCATCGGCGGCGGCATCGCGGCCTACAAATCGCTCGACCTCATCCGCCGGCTGAAGGAGCGCGGCGCGGGCGTGCGCGTGATCATGACCAAGGCCGCGCAGCACTTCGTCACGCCGCTGTCGGCGGGCGCGATCGCGGGCGAGCGCGCCTATGCCGACCTGTTCGATGCGGTGACCGAATTCGATATCGGCCATATCCGGCTCGCGCGCGAGACCGACCTCGTGGTGGTCGCGCCGGCCACCGCCGACCTGATGGCCAAGATGGCCGGCGGCCACGCCGACGATCTCGCCTCGACCGTGCTGATCGCGACCGACAAGCCGATCCTGATCGCGCCCGCCATGAATCCGCATATGTGGAGCCACGCAGCGACGCAGCGCAATCTCGCTCAGCTTCAGGCCGACGGCGTCGCGACCGTCGGACCGAACGCAGGCGAGATGGCGGAGGCGGGCGAAGCAGGCCTGGGGCGCATGGCCGAGCCGCTGGAGATCGTCGCGGCGATCGAAAGACTCATCGCCGCGCGCAGCGCCCCGCGCGGCGTGCTTGCCGGCCGCCACGTCCTCGTCACCTCGGGTCCGACCCATGAGGCGATCGATCCCGTGCGCTATCTCGCCAATCGCTCCTCCGGCAAGCAGGGCCACGCGATCGCGCGCGCGGCCGCCGAGGCGGGCGCGACCGTCACGCTCGTGTCCGGGCCGGTCAAGCTGCCCGATCCGCCCGGCATGCGGGTGGTGCGGGTCGAGAGCGCGCGGGCGATGCTCGCCGCGGTGGAGGCGGGACTGCCGGCCGACGCCGCCGTCTTCGCCGCCGCAGTCGCCGACTGGCGGGTCGCCGAAACGCGCACGCAGAAGACGAAAAAGACGACGGCCGGCCCTCCTATGCTCGCGCTCGTCGAAAACCCGGACATCCTCGCGACCATCGCCAAGCGCAAGGCCAACCGGCCGCGCCTCGTCGTCGGTTTTGCCGCCGAAACCGAGCACGTGATCGAAAACGCGCGCGAGAAGCTGGCGAAGAAGGGCTGCGACTGGATCGTCGCCAATGACGTGTCGAAAGAGACCGGAATCATGGGCGGCGATCGCAACACGGTGCACCTCGTCACCGCGCGCGGAGTCGAAGCCTGGCCGAGCCAATCCAAAGAGGACGTCGCGCGCGCGCTCGTCGCCCGCATCGCCGAGGCGCTGAAAACCCCGGCAGTGCCGGCGCAATGAGCACGCCCGAGATCCGCATCCTGCGCCTGCCGCACGGCGCCGACCTCCCCCTGCCCGCCTATCAAAGCGCGGGCGCGGCGGGGCTCGATCTGCTCGCCGCGGTGCCCGCGGATGCGCCGCTGGTCATTCCGCCGGGCGGACGCGCGACGGCGCCGACCGGATTCGCGCTCGCTTTGCCTACGGGGACCGAAGCGCAGGTGCGGCCGCGCTCGGGACTTGCGGCGCGGCATGGCGTAACGGTGCTCAACAGCCCCGGCACCATCGATGCGGACTACCGCGGGGAAGTGCTCGTCGTCCTCGCCAATTTCGGGGACGCGCCGTTTTCGGTCAGCCGCGGCGCGCGCATCGCCCAGTTGGTCATCGCTCCGGTATTGCGCCCCGCGCTGCGCGAGGTTGCGACGCTCGACCCCACGTCGCGCGGCAGCGGCGGATTCGGCTCGACCGGAATGACGAGCGTCCGGGACTGAATCCGGACACCGCCTCGCGACAAGGCGGGATATTTGCCGCGCCATCGCATGTTCACTCTCTGGACTCTTCCGGTCGGACTCCGGAAGAGGGTACAGTGCGTGTCTTGATTCGTGTCAGCCGCCGGCGTTTTGCGGCGCGTGTTTTTCGAGCTTGGGACGTCCACCATCGTTCGGGGTGGAGTTTTTCCGCGTCAGTGCCTGTGTTGGAGTGCACCGGGTTCGCGCGACGGTGCGGTCATCGGATTTTGATCGATTGCCCGGGGGTGAACGCGGGCCGGGCAGGGGCCGTGCAATGGCGGATGTCGCCGGAACGAGAAGCGGACATCGTCGATTCCGCCGGCATATAGCCGGGCTAGCCCGCGGGGTCGCGGGCGCCCCTCTCGCGGCAAGCCCCGCCGCCGCCCATACTCCGGTCGATTTCGAGCTCGGCCGCGCCTATGTGCAGCTCCTCGCGCGCCTCGGTGCGCATGAGCTCGCCGCGCTCGCTCTTTTTCTCGGCGTGTTTGTCTTTGCGGTCCTGACCGCGATCATGCTGGTGCGCAACCACAATCGCGCGGCCGCGCGCGACAGCCGGGCGCGTGCGGAGATTGCATCGCTGCAGTCGGACGTCGATCGGCTCGCCACTCTGGTGATGTCGGAGCCGCAAATTCTCGTCGTATGGACCGCGGGAAACGAGGAGCCGGAAGTCATCGGCGAGGTGTCGTTCATTTCCCCGACGCTTGCCCCGCAGGACATCCTCGCCTTCGCGCGCTGGCTCGGCCCCGATCTCGCCCATGCGGTGGCGGACGCGATCGACCGGCTGCGCACGCAGGGAGAGGCCTTCGCGCTCCTGCTCACGACCCTCACCGGCCGGCATATCGAGGCCGACGGCCGGGCGATGGGCGCCTTCGCCGTGATGAAGCTGCGCGACGTCACCGGCGCAAAGCGCGAGGTCGCCGAGCTCGACGCCCGCTGCCAGCGCCTGCAGAGCGACGCCGACGCCTTGCGCAGCCTGGTGGAGGCCCTGCCCTCGCCGGTTTGGATGTGCGATGCGGCGGAACGGCTCGTACTCGTGAACGCGGCCTATGCCCGCGCGGTCGACGCCCCCGACGCCGCGACTGCGCTTGCGCGGGGCTTCGATCTGCTCGCGCTCGGCGAGCGCGAGGAAATCCGCCGGCTTGCCGCCAACGGCGGCTATCGCGGGCGGCTGCCCGCGATAGTCGGCGGATGCCGGCGCATGATGGACGTGATCGAGGTGCCGATCGCGCGTGGACGGGTCGGCATGGGCATCGACGCGAGCGAGGCGGAGCGCTTGCGGGCGGAACTCGCGCGCATGCTCGACGCGCACCGCCGCACCCTCGACCAGCTCGCGACCGGCGTCGCCGTGTTCGACGCCGACCGCAAGCTCACCTTCCACAATGCCGCCTATCGCGCGCTGTGGGATCTCGATCCCGCCTTTCTCGAAGAGGGACCGAGCGACGGACAAGTCCTCGACCGCCTGCGCGCGTCGCGCCGCCTGCCCGAGCCGCACGACTTCAAGCAATGGAAGCGCAACCTCCACAAGGCCTATCAGTCGACGGAGACCGAACAGCACGAGTGGCATCTGCCGGATCGCCGCACGCTCCGCGTCGTCACCACGCCCAATCCCGAAGGCGGCGTCACCTATCTCTTCGACGACATCACCGAGCGACTCGAACTCGAGCGAAGATTCGACGCGCTGATCCGCGTGCAAGGCGAAACGCTCGACAACCTCGCCGAAGCGGTCGCCGTGTTCGGGAGCGACGGGCGGCTGCGCCTGTTCAATCCGGCCTTCGCCCAATGCTGGAAAATGCCCGCCGCCTCGCTGACGGAGCGCCCGCATATCGAGGCGGTGATCGGCCTGTGCCGTCCGCTGCATCGGGACGAGCACACCTGGAGCGGGTTGCGCGAGGCGGTGACGGCGCTCGACAAGCGCGACCCGATCTCCGGCCGCATCGAGCGCAATGACGGAAGCGTGGTGGATTACGCGACGGTTCCCCTGCCTGATGGCGCGACGCTCGTCACCTTCCAGGACGTGACCGATTCGGTTAACGTGGAGCGGGCATTGCGCGAGCGCAACGAGGCGCTGATCGCCGCCGACGAAATCAAGCTCGACTTCGTCCACCACGTCTCCTACGAGCTGCGCTCGCCGCTCACCAATATCATCGGCTTCGCCCATTTCCTCGGCGACGCCTCGACTGGGCCGCTCAACGACAAACAGACCGAGTATCTCGGTTACATCACCACCTCCACCAACGCGCTGCTCGCCATCATCAACAACATCCTCGACCTCGCGACGATCGACGCCGGCGCGATGACGCTCAATCTCGGACAGGTGGACATCCGCTCGACCATGGAGGCGGCCATCGAAGGCGTGCAGGACCGTCTCGTCAAAGACGGCATCGTCCTCGACCTGCGGGCCGGTCCCGACATCGGCAGCTTCGTCGGCGACGGGCGTCGCGTCCGCCAGGTTCTGTTCAACCTCCTGTCGAACGCGATCGGGTTCTCGCCCCGGAACGGCCGGGTGTCGCTTTGCGCCGAGCGAAACGACGAAGCGGTGGTTTTCCTCGTCGCCGACCAGGGTCCGGGCATTCCGGCGGAGATGGCCGACAAAGTGTTCGACCTGTTCGAGACGGACCCGCGCGGGTCGAGCCACCGGGGCGCCGGGCTCGGGCTCTCGATCGTGCGTTCCTTCGTCGAACTGCACGGCGGCAGCGTTCGCATCGAATCCGGGATTGGACACGGCACGACAGTGGTGTGTACGTTTCCGCTTCCCGGCGCAGCCGCGCGAACGGCTGCCGAATGAACCACCCGTAAGGCATGATGGAACCCACTCCGTCGGGCGGCTCGACTATCACGCTCACTTTGGCGAACGAACAAGCGATGCGGGATCTCGCCGTCGATCTCGCAAATGCGCTTGATCCGGGCGACG
Organism: uncultured Rhodoplanes sp.; assembly: GCA_964354425.1. GTDB lineage: Bacteria > Pseudomonadota > Alphaproteobacteria > Rhizobiales > Xanthobacteraceae > Rhodoplanes. The sequence goes on from CAYGZV010000086.1 coordinate 9,731, forward strand.
TCGTCGCTCTTTCCGGCGATCTCGGCGCGGGCAAGACGACGCTCGCCCGGGCGATGATCCGCCATCTGGCCTCCGATCCGACGCTCGACGTGCCGAGCCCGACCTTCACGCTCATGCAGAGCTATGAGCTGCCGCGGTTTGTGCTGGTGCATGCCGACTTTTTCCGGCTCGCCGGACCCGACGATCTGCGCGAGCTTGGCTTCGAGGACTTGCCGGCCGGCGCCGTGCTGCTGATCGAATGGCCGGACCGGGCCCCCGAGCTCCTGCCGGGCAACCGGCTGGAGGTCGAGATCAAGCTCGATCTCGAGCACGGCCCGGAGTACCGGAGCGTGCGCATCACCGGCTACCGGGCGTTCGCCCCGCGTACGATGCGGCTCCCGAAAGCGCGGGAATTCCTCGAGGAGGCAGGCTTCGGCGAGGCCGCGCGGGTGCGTCTCGCCGGCGACGCCTCGACCCGCTCCTACGAGCGGCTGACGCTCGGCGAGCGCACCGCCATTCTGATGAATGCGCCGCGCCGCCCCGACGGCCCGCCGGTCAAGCACGGCCGGCCCTACAGCGCGATCGCGCATCTCGCGGAAGATGTCCGGCCCTATGTCGCGCTCGCCAACGCATTGCGCGGGCGCGGCTTCTCCGCGCCGGAGATCTATGCCGCCGATATCGAGGGCGGGTTCGTCCTGATCGAGGACCTCGGCAACCGCCCCGTGGTCGCGGGCGATCCGCCGGCGCCGATCGCGGACCGCTACCGGACCGCGGTCGACGTGCTCATCGCGTTGCACGCTCTCGCGCTTCCGCCGGAGATTCCGGTCACGCCGAATGTCGTGCACCGCCTGCCCGCCTACGACCTCGACGCCTTCATGATCGAGATCGAGCTGTTGCTGGACTGGTATCTGCCGCGCCTCTCGGCGACCCCGACGGTGACCTCGCGCAGCGCCTTCCTGTCCTTCTGGCGCCAGGCGCTCGCGCCCGTGCTCGCCGCGCCGAAGACTTGGGTTCTGCGCGACTTCCATTCCCCCAACCTGTTGTGGCTGCCGGAGCGAACCGGCATCGCGCGGATCGGCATTCTCGATTTCCAGGACGCACTTCTCGGCCCCGCGGCCTATGACCTCGCCTCGATCCTGCAGGACGCCCGGGTGGACGTGCCGGAAGCGCTCGAGATCGAGCTGATCGGCCGCTATGTGCGCGCGCGGCGGGAAGCCGATCCGAGCTTCGACGTTCCCTATTTCGCGCAGCTCTATTCGACGCTCGCCGCGCAACGCGCCTCGAAGATACTCGGCATTTTCGCCCGCCTCGAGCAGCGCGACCGCAAGCCGCAATATCTCCGCCACATGCCGCGCGTCGCGACCTATCTGCAGCGCGCCCTCGCCCACCCTGCCCTCGCGCCGATCAAGGCCTGGTGCAATGCCTATGTCCCGCCGCCGCCGGCGTGACCGCGTGCGATCGCACAGTCCGGGTGAATGCGCGAGCGGTTCAGGTGAAGCATTTTCCGGCGAAGTGGGAACCGGTTCGCCGCAGAAAATGCGATCGCGCAACGAAGGCTGGAGCGAATTCCGATTCCGCTGGAACAGAATTCGCTCTGACGCCGATCATCCCGACTTGGGCTTCGGCCCGCGCTGCGGCTTCTTCTCCGGCACGGC
>CAYGZV010000087.1:0-11347 GCA_964354425.1 uncultured Rhodoplanes sp.
GGGGGACCATGCGCAGCATGGTGGAGGGGGCCAGCCGTGGGCGCGGACTCGTTAATGCGCGCCCCCTCCGCCGCCGCCGCTGGCAAGCCTGCGCAGGCTGCGCTGGCTTGCCTGCGGCGGGCGGTTCCCCTCCCCCGCTCTGCGGGGGAGGATGCGGGCCTTCGCACCAGAGCTTCCCGGAAAGTGGGGGAATGCGATTTCGCGGGTAACGCGCGCGCCAGAGCGGCGGCGGCAAGCATGATCACGGCTTCCCCAAAAATTCGGCGAGCGCCTGCACCATGAGCCGGTTCGCCTCCTCGCTGCCGACGGTCATGCGCAGGGCGTGCGGCAGCCCGTAGACGGCGACCTGGCGCAGCACGAGCCCGCGCGCGGAGAGAAACGCGTCGGCCTCCGCCGCCGTGCGCCCCTTGCTCAGCGGGAAATGGATCAGGAGGAAGTTCGCGACGCTCGGCGTGACCGCGAGGCCGAGCCGGCCGATCTCCTCGGTCAGCCAGGCGAGCCAGCGCTCGTTATGGGCGCGCGCGCGCTCGACATGCGCGGCGTCCGCAATCGCGGCGATGCCGGCGGCGACCGCCGCCGCATTCACATTGAACGGCCCGCGAATGCGGTGCACGGCGTCAACCACATGCGGCGGCCCGTACATCCAGCCGAGCCGCAGCGCCGCAAGCCCGTGGATTTTCGAGAAGGTGCGGCACATGACGACATTGTCGCTCGTCGCCACGAGTTCGATGCCCGCCTCGTAGTCGTTGCGGCGGACATATTCGGCATAGGCCGCATCGATCACGAACAGGACATGGGGCGGGAGCGCGCGATGCAGGCGCTTGACCTCGTCGAACGGAATGAAGGTGCCGGTCGGGTTGTTGGGATTGGCGAGGAAGACGATCTTGGTGCGCTCCGTCACGCAGGACAGGATCGCATCGACGTCGGCGGTGTGGTTCTTTTCCGCCGCGACCACCGGCGTCGCCCCCGCGCCGAGGGTTGCGATCGGATAGACCAGGAAGCCGTGCGCCGTGTGGATCGCCTCGTCGCCGTCGGCGAGATAGGCGCGCGCGAGCAGGTTGAGGAGATCGTCCGATCCCGCCCCGCACACGATCCGGTCGGGGTCGAGCCCATAGGCGCGCCCGATCGCCTCGCGCAGCGCGGTCGCCGAGCCGTCGGGATAGTCCTGGAGATGCTCGGCGAGCGCGCGATAGGCAGCGACCGCCAGCGGGCTCGGGCCGAGCGGCGATTCGTTCGAGGACAGCTTGTGGACCTTGGCGACGCCGGGCGCATGGCTCTTGCCGGGCACATAGGGCTTGATCTTGAGCACGCCGGGGCGCGGTTCGGGACGGGACAAAGGCATCTCTAACCTTCAATATCCATTGATCTATCCTCCGACATGGCCGGGCTTGTCCCGCCCATCCGCGTCTTCGGCCCTGCGTTGAAGCAAAGAACGTGGATGCCCGCGACAAGCGCGGGCATGACGCGTGGGAATCGTTGCCCGTTCAGCGTCCGGCCGGAACCAAGGCGCCGTCCGCCGATACGGTATAGCGGGTCGCGTGGCTGCCGACGAGGGTGTGCGCGCGCACCGAGGCGCCGGCTTTCACGAGGGCCGCCGTGATCTCCTCGATCGAGCGGCCGGCGGGAAGCGAGACGAGCAGAGTCGCGCCGTCGAAGGCGCCTTCCGGAACGGCGACGACCTCGGCGGCGAGCGCGAGCGCCTGCGCCGATTTCATGCCCCATCCCGAAACGCGCACGCTCCACACGGTCGCTTCGTCCCGGACCACCGCGTCCGGATGCGGGCGGGCGATCGCGAAGACGGGCAGGCCGGCCGGGTGGTCGGCGCGCTCGATGAAGGGAAGCCGGGCGATGATCTTCGGCGCATCCGCCGGTTCGAGGCCGGTCCACCAGGCGCCGGCGGAGGCGGCGGTCGCCGGCACGAGGCCGAGATCGCCGGGCGCGGCGGACAGCGCCGCGATGACGCCGGACGCGCCGAGATGGCCTTCGAACGGCACGGTGAAGCCGAAATGGAAGCGCGCCGAGTCGCGCATCGCCGCCTCGCCGGTGGACAGGTCCGCATGCAGCCGGAACGGCGCCTGGATATAGGTGAAGGTCGCGATGATGACCCGCAGAATGCTCTCGGCCGTGTCGAGCGGGAGAATGCCGCGATGGCGCATGACGAGACGGCGCATCATCTCCGCCTCACGCGCCGGGCGGAACGCCGAGCCCATCTCGGCCGTCCGCTTGGCCGCGATGAGCCGGCCGATGATCTCGCCGCGTTCGATCAGCAGGTCGTGCATCGCCGCGTCGATCCGGTCGATTTCGGCGCGCAGCGCAACCAGAGAGGGATCGGGACCGGCCATGGAGAGCGCCTCCGTCAGGATGTCGGTTGCGCGTTCGCGCCTTCTATATCATTGATAATGCGCAGTTAACGCCAACGCAAAGAAAACCTTGGGCGGCGCGGGCCGCTTGGTCTATCTAGGCCGGCCGCGCCATGACAGTGGCCGAATGTGCGAGCAGTCACCTATATTGACCGATTGGCGAGCACAGTGATGAACAGCGTTTGGTCGTCCGCAAAACACAATGCGCCGGATCGCGTCGGCGAATCGGACCGGCCGCGCTCGCCTTGTGTCCTGTTCGGTGCGGACAAGCCGCTCAAGCTCGACGCCGGCGTCGAACTCGCGCCGTTCCAGATCGCCTATCAGACGTATGGCGCGCTGAATGCGGAGCGCTCGAACGCCGTGCTGATCTGCCACGCGCTCACCGGCGATCAGCATGTCGCCAATATCCATCCCGTCACGGGCAAGCCGGGCTGGTGGGAGACCATGGTCGGCCCCGGCCGGCCGATCGACACGGAGCGCTATTTCGTCATTTGCCCGAACGTGATCGGCGGCTGCATGGGCACCTCCGGCCCGTCCTCGACCAACCCGCAAACGGGCGAGCCGTGGGGCCTTGATTTTCCCGTCATCACCATCCACGACATGGTGCGGGCGCAGGCGATGCTGCTCGATCACCTCGGCATCGCGCAATTGTTCTCGATCGCCGGCGGCTCGATGGGCGGGATGCAGGTGCTGCAATGGTGCGCGAGCTATCCTGACCGCGTGTTCTCGGCGCTGCCGCTCGCGACCGCGACCCGCCATTCGGCGCAGAACATCGCCTTCCACGAGGTCGGCCGGCAGGCGGTGATGGCCGATCCCGACTGGCGGCAGGGACGCTACATCGTCGAAGGCGCCGATCCGTCGCGCGGTCTCGCGGTGGCGCGCATGGGCGCGCACATCACCTATCTGTCGGACGCGGCCCTGCACCGCAAGTTCGGCCGCCGCTTCCAGGATCGCGACAACCCGACATTTTCGTTCGAGGCCGATTTCGAGGTGGAGAACTATCTGCGCCACCAGGGCTCCACCTTCGTCGAGCGGTTCGACGCCAACAGCTATCTTTATCTCACGCGCGCGATGGACTATTTCGACCTCGCGGCCGACTATGACGGCGTGGTCGCGAACGCGTTCAAGGGGACCCGCACGCGCTTCTGCGTGATCTCCTTCACGAGCGACTGGCTGTTCCCGACCACCGATTCGCGCGCCATCGTTCACGCGCTCAATGCCGGCGGCGCGCGCGTGTCCTTCGCGGAGATCGAGACCGACAAGGGGCACGACGCGTTCCTGCTCGACGAGCCGGAGCTGTTGGCGATCGTGCGCGGTTTTTTGGACTCGGCAGGCCGCGCCCGCGGCCTCGACGCCGGGCGGGGGTGAAGCGCCATGCCAGGCACTCGTTCTGTGACGAATGATGCGGCGTTTCGAACTGAAATCATCCTCCCCCGTGAAACGGGGGAGGATGCAGTTGGCGTCACGCTTCTAGGCATCCACGCGGGGCCACGTTCGCCAGTCGCACCTCTCCCCGGCGGGGAGAGGTCGGATCGCGCAGCGATCCGGGTGAGGGGGCGTATTACAGGGGTGAGTCATGCTCCCCCTCACCCGGCTCGCAGCCTGCGCTGCTCGCCGACCTCTCCCCGCTGGGGAGAGGTGAATGCCTGCTCGGGCATGACGGCTCAGGAGCGCACTGACGCATGCTGACCCGTCCCACCCGCGATCTCACCATGGCGGAGGCCGTCCGCGGCCCCGGCGGCGCGCGCGTCGACTTGCTGCTCGTGTCGGAGATGGTCGAGCCGGGGTCGCGCGTGCTCGATGTCGGGTGCGGCGACGGCGAGCTCCTGCGGCTGCTCGAGGCGCGCGGCGTCGACGGCCGCGGCATCGAGCTGTCGCGCGTGGGCGTCAACGAGTGCGTCGCCAAAGGCCTCGCGGTGGTGCAGGGCGACGCCGACACCGATCTCGCCAATTATCCGAATGACGCCTTCGACTATGTGATCCTGTCGCAGACGCTGCAGGCGACCCGCTGCCCGCGCATCGTGCTCGAGCACATGCTGCGGATCGGCCGGCATGCCATCGTGTCCTTCCCCAATTTCGGCCATTGGCGGATCAGGCTGCAGATCATGTTTCGCGGGCGCATGCCGCGCACGGCCAACCTGCCGGAAACCTGGTTCGACACGCCCAACATCCATTTCTGCACGATCAAGGACTTCAACGAGCTGTGCCGTCTCGTCGGGGCGAAGATGAAGCGGGCGGTGGCGCTCGATCCGTGGGGCACGCCGCTCAAGATCGACGCGCCCTGGTGGTTCTGGAACCTGTTCGGCGAGCAGGCGGTGTTCCTGCTCAGCCGCCGGCCGTGAGCGGCTAACGGTCGCCCTCCGCGCGGCGTGACGAGGAAGACGCCCTATTGCGGCTTCGCCCCGGGCGGCTCGATACTGCCGCATTTCTTGTCGACCGCGGCCTGCCGCAAGACCTTCTGGTCGGCGCGCACCTGGGCGAGATCGGCCGAATAGGTGACGACGCTCACGACCGGCCCGGCGACGTCCTGGTTGGCGCGGTTCATCAGGTCGACGAGCTGTTTTTCGCGGGCGATGGACCCCGCCAGCCGCGCGGGCAAATCCTCGCAGCGCAGGTAGTCGTACTTGCCGGGAGCGGCGTAGAGGAGTCCGAGGTCGAGATTGGCCGCGCAGCCGCAGAGCGGCGGCGCCAGCACGACCGATAACAACACCACGCGCCGCAACGTCATTGCGCGTTTCACTCACATCAATCCATCATATCTCTTGCGCGCAGCCTGTAGCACAACGCGCGCGCAGGTAAAGCTTCGCCGCCCTCCAGGAGGGCGCAGGGAGGCTAGCGCACGAACGTGGCAAGAAAATAATCCTTCACGCCGCCGGCCGGGCGCGCTCGGCGCGCCGCTGCCGTCATACGCGCGGGCCAGTGAATAAGCCACTGAAGGCGCAACGCGATGGGCGGTGGGGAACGCCCGCCGGCCCTAGATTGCTCTTTCGTTGCGGGTGTGTAAGGTCGCGCGCGCCCGCATTGCTCATCCGGACCCCCTCATGGCTCGTGACGTGGTGGACATGACGCCGCTCGAATCGCGCGACGAACTCGTCGCGTGGTTTGCGGCCGGCGTGAAGCCGCGCGAGCGGTTCCGGATCGGGACCGAGCACGAGAAATTCGGCTTCACCTTCGGCCGGCACGAGCCGCTGCCCTATGACGGCGGTCGCGGCATTCGCGCCCTGCTCGACGGCATGAAAATGCTGCTCGGCTGGGAGCCGATCATGGAGGCCGGCAGCATCATCGGACTGGTCGACGTGACCGGCGGCGGCGCGATCTCGCTGGAACCGGGCGGCCAGTTCGAGCTCTCGGGCGCGCCGGTCGAGACGGTGCATCAGACCTGCGCCGAGCTGATGGCGCATCTCGCCCAGCTGCACGAGGTCGCAGCCCCGCTCGGGATCGGCTTCCTCGGCCTCGGCATGGCGCCGACCTGGTCGCGCACCGAGATGCCGGTGATGCCGAAGGGACGCTACCGGATCATGACCGCCTACATGCCGAAGGTCGGCCGGCTCGGCCTCGACATGATGTACCGCACCTGCACGGTGCAGACGAATCTCGATTTCTCCTCGGAAGCCGACATGGTCAAGAAGCTGCGCGTCGCGGTCGCGCTGCAGCCGATCGCGACCGCGCTCTTCGCCAACTCGCCTTTCACCGACGGCAAGCCGAACGGCTTCTTGTCCTTCCGCTCGGAAATCTGGCGCGACACCGATCGCGATCGCTCGGGCATGGTGCCCTGGGCGTTCGAGGACGGCATGGGGTTCGAGCGCTGGGTCGACTATGCGCTCGACGTGCCGATGTATTTCGTCAAGCGCGGCGAAATCTACCACGACGTGGCCGGCCGCTCGTTCCGCGACCTGCTCGCGGGCAAACTCGAAGCGCTGCCGGGCGAGCGCGCGACCATCTCCGACTGGGCCAACCACCTTTCGACGATCTTCCCCGAGGTGCGGCTCAAGCGCTATCTCGAAATGCGCGGCGCCGACGCGAATCCGACGCGTCGGTTGCCGGCGCTGTCCGCCTTCTGGGTCGGGCTGCTCTACGACGAGGCGTGTCTCGACGCCGCCTGGGACATCGTCAAGGGCTGGAGCGCGGAGGCGCGCCAGCGGCTGCGCGACGACGTGCCTCGCCTCGGCTTCCGGGCGACGATCGGCGAGCGCACGGCGCTCGATCTCGCGCGGGACTGCGTCGACCTTGCCGATGCGGGCCTTGCCCGCCGCGCCCGGTTTTCCGGCGGACGGGACGAGACGGTTTATCTCGAACCGCTCCAGGAAATCGTCGCCCGCGGCCGCACTCCCGCCGAAGAGCTCCTCGATAATTTCTACGGGCGGTGGGGAGGCTCGGTCGACCCGGTATTCACCGAATACGTCTACTGACGTTCGACGGATCGCGCACCGCTGCAGCGAGCCTTTGTACAGGCGTCCGCTTTGCCTGTTCGGAGTCCTGCTTTTGCGATAAACGAGCATTCGAGGGGCGTGGATCGAGGCCAAACAATCGATTATGCGATGCGTTGCTGCGCTTACCGCCTGTCTGGCCGTTCTCCTTCTGCTCGCCGGTCCCGCGCGCGCCCAGATCGGGTTCGACCGCAAGGGCGGCGATTATGCAAGTTTCCCGGTGCGATCGGCCGATCCGGCGGCGTGCGCTGCGCGATGCGAGCGCGAGGCGCGCTGCCGCGCCTGGAGCTTCGCCTATCCGACCGAGAGCCATGGCGCCACCTGCTGGCTCAAGTCGCAGGTCCCGCCGCGCGCAGCCGACAGCTGCTGCGTATCCGGCGTAAAGGGAGCGGGCGTGATCGTCCCGCGCGACATGCGCGACGAATACGGCATCGATCGCGCCGGCGGCGACTATCGATCGCTCGAAGCGCCGTCCGGCGCATCCGAACAGTGGTGCAAGGCCGCGTGCGAAGCCGACAATCGCTGCCGCGCCTGGACCTATGTGCGGCCCGGCTATCTCGGTCCGATCGCGCGCTGCTTCCTCAAGGAAGGGCTGAAGACGCCGCGGCCAAGGCCGTGCTGCATTTCCGGCGTGGTGAAATAGGCCGGCGGTTTCTGTCCCGCCGCTCCGCATTCCGGTCCATCTTGTAGGCGTGATTGTAGATTCAGGGCGCGGGGGAGGGTCGCGACGCGCGGCTCTGCAAGGCGCGAATGCGCTCGCCCAGATCCCCGCGCGACGCCTGCGCCGCGTCGCCCTGGGCGGGCGAACTCCCGTTCGCGCCGGCCGCAGCCGGCGGACCGCTGGTTTTTTCGTCGGCGAGGATCGCTTCGATCGGAGAGCCCGGCCCCTCCAGCGCGAGCGTAAGACGCGCGACTTCGGCGGCGATATCGCTGATGCGTTCGCGCAGCAGCGCATTCTCCGCCCGCTCGGCGGCCCCGGTTGCTTCTTTTGCCTGCCGCAACGAGGCGGCCTCGCGCGTGAGCCGGGCGGCTTCCTCGCGCGCCACGTCGCGCTCCTGCTCGAGCCGCGCCATTTCCGTCTTCAGGGTCTCCAGCCCATCGACCTCGCCGCCGGCCTGCTCGGTCAGCCGCTCCTCGAGTTCCTGGACGCGCTTGCCGAGCGCTTCGGCGTCCGCGGTCTGCGCGGCCAGCTGGCGTTCCAGCTGAGCGATGCGGGTGCTGAAGCTCGTCGCCTTGGCGCGCTCCTTGGCGAGTTCTTGTGTGGCGGCCTCGGCCGCCTTGCGCGTGGTCTCCAGGCGCGCGCCGGTCTCCTTGAGGCCCTTCGTCGCGATCTCGAGTTGCGCCTTTTGCTCCTCGGCCTGCGTCTTCAGCGCGGCGATCTCGAGCCGTTGGTTGTCGTTGGCGGCGCTGCGTTGACTGAGCGCGGCGGTCAGCTTGGCGAGTTCGTTCTCCTTGCCGGTGAGGGCCTGCTCGAAGTCCTGTATCCGGTTGGTCTTGACCGAATCTTCCTGCTCGGTGGTGCGGAGCTGTTCGCGCGTCGTATGCTCGCTCGCCTCCAGCGCAGCGACCGCCGCGGTCTTCTCGTCCAGCTCGTGCTTGAGCTTTTCGATCATCATCGACTTCTTGCCGAGCTCGTTGAGCTGGGCCGTGGTCTTGGCCTTGAGCTGCTCCACGCTCATTTCGAGCCGCCGCGTGGACATCGCGAACTCGGCGCGTAGCTGGTCCTTCTCCGCCTGGATTTCCGCCATCGAGTACGGCGCTTCCGCCTCGAGCCGGCGCATGGTCAGGCGCACGGCGCGATTATGGACCAGCGGAACGAAGAGCAGATTGAACAGGCTCGCAACTAGGAACCCGATCGCGAAGAGCATCAGCTGTTCGATCACGTGGAATGCCTCCGCTCAAACAGCACCGGAAAGCCTGACATCGTATGGCGGTCTTCCGGCGCGGAACACGGTCAACGCGAATTCGCGCTTTCTCGGCCGGAGACTAGCCGAAAACGCCGTCGCTCACGCAATATTTGTCATGGCCGCCGCCCGCGCGCGGTGGCGAAGCGTTCAGAACGGGTTCCAGGTCGATTGCGGGGTGAATTTGAGATAGCCGATGCTCGCGCCGAGGCGGAGGCCGACGCCCGAGCGGATCGGCACGACCACGACATTGTTGGCGGTCAGCGCCGTCATGCCGAGCCCGCCGATGAAGTAGGCCGACCCTTCGATTCCGGCAAAGCGCTGATAGATCGCCTCGGTGGCGGGCAGATTGTAGACGAGCATCATCGTGCGGGCGCCCTCGCCGCCGAAGTCCCACCCGAATGAGGGGCCCTGCCAGAAGACGCGGAGGTCGCCCGCGTTCTTGGTGTAAAGCACGCCTTCGCCGTAGCGCAGGCCGCCGAAAAACGCTCCGCCGGCCTCCTCGCCGAGAACATAGCCATTCGGGAGGCCCCATTGGCTGACCGCCTTCTCGACAATGGTCGCGAGCCCGCGCGACACGCCGCCGAAGAACCGATGCCCGGCCGCGACGATCTCGTTGGGCGCAAAGCCGCTCGGACGCGCCGGCTGCGGCGTCTCCTGGGCAAGCGCCGCGAGCGGACCGGCGCACACAAGCCAAACGACGATCGCAACCAGCCGCAAGGCTTTGTCCATTGCTTGCCACCCCAAAATTTCGCCGTCGAGCACCGCGCACCACAGCAGGCTCGCGCAGCCGACGGCCGCCCGAATCACAGGTTCCAGCAAGACTATGACGCGAACGCGGCGGAACTCACAGGGGAGGCGGTCCGATCGCTCCGCCGGGTCGGCGGAAGGCGCGCTTTATTGCGCGGCGCTGGGATCGCTCCACGCAACAAAGCCCGGCACGAGGAATTTCCGTTCGCCGTGCCCATAGGTGAGCGCTGCGCCATCCGCGCGGACGACGGTTCCGCCCGCGGCGGCGAGCACCGCATGCCCCGCCGCGATGTCCCATTCATGCGTGGGGGCGAGGCGGGGATAGACATCGGCTGCGCCCTCGGCCAGCAGGCCGAACTTCAGCGAGGAGCCGGAGGCGACGCGCTCGGCGACCGGAAGCCTGTCGAGAAACGACTCGGTTGCGGGATCGAGATGCGACCGGCTGACCGCAGCAACCAGTCTGGCCGGGGCAGGGCGGGTGCGCAGCGGCGCGCAATCCGCAGCAGATTCGGGCGGCATGCCGGCCGCAAGGCGCAGGCGCTCGGCGAACGGTCCGCGGCCGCCGCGATAGAGCAGGCCGCGGACGGGGATGAAAACAAACCCCAGAACGGGCTGTCCCGCCTCAATAAGCGCGAGATTAACGGTATATTCGTCCCTTCCGGCGATGAACTCCCGCGTGCCGTCGAGCGGGTCGACCAGAATGAAGCTTACGCCATGTCCGATCGCCGGCTGCCGGTCGGCCAGTTCTTCGGAGACGACGGGGATCCCGGGCAAAAGCTTGGCGAGCCCGTCGAGAATGACGGTTTGCGCGGCCATGTCGGCCGCGGTCACCGGACTGAGATCGGCCTTTTCCCGGACCGCCAGCCGATCCCGCGCAATGTCGAGGATGGCTCTCCCCGCGTGGGAGACGAGGCCGGTCAGCGCCTTAACGAGAGCAGGATCAATTCCATGCATCGAAATCTCGTCCCCCAGCCTGAGTCGTTTGCGTTGATTGCGAGGGGCGGTGTATCACACACGGCCACCGGCGGCGCGGCCGCCGAGCGGGCGCCGTCCACCGGACCATCATCCACAGCGGAGACGCATGGAATGCCCAGCGCCGCGCTTGAGTCTCTCGATCTTTCCGCCCTGCTCTGCTCGCGGGTGTGTCACGACCTGATCAGTCCCTCCGGCGCGATCGTCAACGGACTGGAAGTCTACGAAGACGCGGAGGACGAGGAGACCAAGGCTTTCGCCCTCAATCTGATCAAGAAGAGCGCGGCGACCGTGTCGGCCCGTCTGCAGTTCTGCCGGCTCGCCTTCGGCGCGGCGGGCTCGGCCGGCGCCCAGGTCGATCTCGGGGATGCGGAAAAGGTGGCGCGCGGCGCCCTCGAGGACGAGAAGGTGAAGATCAATTGGGGTTTGCCGCGGGCGCTGCTTCCGAAGAATCGGGTGAAGCTCCTGCTCAATCTGCTGCTCGTAGCGGGCCATGCGATCCCGCGCGGCGGGGTGTTGACGATCGATCCGGTCGGGGAGGGCGAAAGCCTCGGGTTCCGTATCGAAGCCTGCGGACTCAATTCTCGGGTGCCGCAGGCGATGGCCGTCCTCGTGGCCGGCGGCGAGGAGGGGCAAACGATCGATGCGCACGCAATCCAGCCATTCTACACCGGATTGCTGGCGAAGGCCTGCGGATTGACCGTGACGATCGCGAGCGAAGGCGAGGCGATTATCGTCGCCGCGCGCTGACCGGATGCGCCGCATGCGCCGCCGCCGGGGATCGAACCCGGTTGCGAACGCCAGCCGACACATGACGCACCCCGAATGAGCGGTGGCTCGAGCTAAGACACCGCTGCCGGAGCGCAGGGAGCGGGGAAGGGCAAGCCCGCCGCCGACTCTGAGGGGCCGCACCAAAGCGGCCCAAGGGATTTAG
>CAYGZV010000088.1:0-6334 GCA_964354425.1 uncultured Rhodoplanes sp.
CGCGCGTCGCGTGCTGCGGCCGGACGGCGTTCTGATCATTCTCAATTATTCGTATCGTGGCAGCCTTGATCGCGATCGCCGCGACGTGGCGCAGCTTGCCGCCGTCCATGGTTTCGTCGTGCGGACATCCGAAGCCTGCGGGTTTCGTCTGTGGGACGCCGCCGGCTTCGAGCTGCGGCGCGCGGCTTAAGTCAGAGGACATCGATGCCCCGCGCCTTCGTTCTCGTCCTCGACTCGGTCGGCATCGGAGGCGCCCCCGACGCCGCGCAGTACGGCGACGCGGGCGCGGACACCGTCGGCCATATCGCGGACGCGTGCGCGCGCGGCGAAGGCGATCGGCCCGGCCTGCGCCGTGGGCCGCTCGACCTGCCGAACCTCGCGCGGCTCGGGCTAGGCGAAGCCTGCCGCCTCGCGACCGGCCGCGTGCCGCCGGGCCTCGCGGCGAACGGATTGCGCGGACGCTACGGCTGCGCCGCGGAGGTCTCGCGCGGCAAGGACACGCCATCCGGACACTGGGAGATGGCCGGCTGCCCGGTGCGGTTCGATTGGGGATACTTCCCGAACGCCAGTCCGTGCTTCCCGCCGGAGCTGGTCGAGGCGCTGTGCCGCGAGGCCGGGTTGCCCGGCATTCTCGGCGACACGCATGCATCCGGCACGGACATCATCGCCGCGCTCGGCGAAGCGCATATGCGGACCGGCAAGCCGATCTGCTACACGTCGGTCGACAGCGTTTTCCAGATCGCCGCGCATGAGGATACCTTCGGGCTCGACCGGCTTTACGAGGTGTGCGCCATTGCGCGCCGCCTGGTCGATCCCTTGAATATCGGACGCGTGATTGCGCGCCCGTTTGTCGGCGCCTCGCCCGGCGATTTCACCCGCACCGCGAACCGGCGCGACTACGCCGTGCCGCCGCCCGCGCCGACCATCCTCGACAGCGCCATGGCTGCGGGCCGCGACATCATCACGGTCGGGAAGATCGCCGACATTTTCGCGCATCGCGCGACGGGCCGCGTGCTCAAGGCGTCCGGCAACGCTGCGCTGTTCGATCGCACGATCGAGGGCGCCCGCGCGCTTGCCGACGGCGGGTTCCTGTTCGCCAATTTCATCGATTTCGACAGTCTCTACGGCCATCGCCGCGACGTCCCCGGCTACGCCGCCGCTCTCGAGTCTTTCGATCGCCGTCTGCCCGAACTCGATTCGGCCCTGCGCCCGGATGACATCGTGATCATCACCGCCGATCACGGCTGCGACCCTACCTACCGCGGCAGCGACCACACACGCGAACAGGCGCCGGTCCTTGCTTACGGCGCGGCGCGTCCCGGATCGATCGACGCGCGATCGTCCTATGCGGACATCGCCGCGTCGGTCGCACGCCATCTCGCGCTGCCGTGGAGCGGACCCGGGCGCGCATTCTGACGCGCTCCGGCGGTGCCATGGCACCAATGCGCAGGAACAATCATTTGCGCTCGGCGTTCGCATACCGGCGGACACAAGGAAGCAGAAATGCCGACGCATGTTCTCATCACCGGCGGAGCGGGCTTTATCGGGTCGCATGTCGCGGATTTGCTGCTCGCTCGCGGCTTCGCCGTACGCATCCTCGATAACCTGATCCCGCAGGTGCACGGCGAGATCGAGCGGCCGGCGTATCTTGCCGATGATGCCGAACTGGTGATCGGCGACGTTCGCGATCGCGACGTCTTGAACCGCGCGCTCGTCGGCGTGGGCGCTGTGATCCATCTCGCAGCCGCGGTCGGCGTCGGCCAGAGCATGTACAAGATCGTCCACTACACCGACGTCAATGATTGCGGCACGGCCGTGCTGCTCGAAGCGCTGCTGCGCCATCCGGTCGAGCGGCTCGTCTGCGCCTCGTCGATGAGCGTCTATGGGGAAGGGCTCGCGCGGCGGGCCGACGGCACATTGGTCAACCCGCCCGAACGCAGCGTCGATCAGATACGCCGCGGCGAATGGGAGCCGCAGGACGAGAACGGAGCGCCGCTCGCGCCGGTTCCCACGCCGGAAGCCAAGCCGCCGTCGCTCAACTCCATTTATGCCCTCAACAAATTCTGCCAGGAGCGCATGTGCCTGATCAGCGGGCGCGCTTACGGCATTCCGACGGTCGCGCTGCGTTTCTTCAATGTCTACGGGCCGCGCCAGGCGCTTTCCAATCCCTATACGGGCGTGATGGCGATCTTCGCCGCACGCCTCCTCAACAAGCGCCCGCCGCTCGTGTTCGAGGACGGCCTCCAGCGGCGCGACTTCGTTCATGTGCGCGACGTGGCGGAAGCATGTTTCCTCGCGCTCGGAACCGAGCTGGGCGCGGGCGACGTCTTCAATGTCGGCTCGGGCGAGAGCCGCAGCATCGCCGACCTCGCGCACGATCTCGCAGGCGTCATGGGGGTGAGCGAAATTGCCCCGCACATCACCGGCAAATCCCGCGCGGGCGATATCCGGCACTGCTTCGCCGACATCGGAAAGAGCAAGGCGAAGCTTGGCTTTTCCCCCAAGGTCGACTTCCGCGCAGGACTCGAGGAACTCGCGGGCTGGCTTTCGCACGAGATCGCGATCGATCATATCGAGCAGGCGACGACCGAGCTCGCGCGGCGGGGGCTCGTGGCATGACGGCGTCACCGGCACGGCCGACCCGCGCTCAGCCTGCGGACCGCATCCTGGTGACGGGCGGCTGCGGATTCATCGGCTGCAATCTTGCGGACGCCCTCGCCGCGAGCGGCCGCGATGTCCTCGTGCTCGACAATTTCAGCCGTGTCGGCAGCCGCGAGAACGCCGAATGGCTGAAACGCCGGCATGGCGATCGCGTCGCCATCCTCCAGGCCGACCTGGTCAATGCAAGCGCCGTCGGCAACGCAGTCGCTCGTGCGCGCGCGGTGCTGCACCTCGCCGCGCAGGTCGCGGTCACGACCAGCCTCGCCGACCCGCTCGCGGATTTCGAGGTGAACGCCCGCGGCACGCTCAACCTGCTCGAAGCGGTGCGCCGCCGCGCGCCCGACGCTCCGGTCATCTTCGCCTCCACCAACAAGGTCTATGGCCGGCTGCTCGCGCTCGATCAGGTGCGCTGCGACGGCGACCGCTATGCGCCGGCGCCGGACATCTTCGCCCGCGGCGTCCCGGAAAATGCGCCGCTCGATTTCTACAGTCCCTATGGCTGCTCGAAGGGCGCGGCGGATCAGTATGTGCGCGACTATGCGCGCGTGCTTGGTCTGCGCACCGTCGTGCTGCGCATGAGCTGCGTCTACGGCCCGCGTCAATTCGGCACCGAGGATCAGGGCTGGGTCGCGCATTTCCTCATCAAGGCGACGCGCGGTGAGCCGATCACGATCTATGGCGACGGCTGTCAGGTGCGCGACATCCTCTACATCGACGATGCGGTCGCGGCCTGGCTTGCCGCACTTGCGCGCATCGACGAGGTGAGCGGGCGCGTATTCAATCTCGGCGGCGGACCCGACAACGCGCTCAGCCTAAACGGGCTGCTCGACATCATCGCGCGCCTGCGCGGGCGGCGCGCTTGCGTCTCCTTCGCCGCTTGGCGTCCGGGCGATCAGCCTTGGTACGTCTCGGACATTTCGGCTCTCGCGGCCGCGCTCGACTGGCGGCCGCGCGTGCGGCTCGATGAGGGTCTGTCGGCGCTGCATCGCTGGCTCGCGTTGCGCTTCGCCGGCACGCCTCCGGCCGTCGCCAACCGCCTGAAGGAGGCCAGTGCATGAAGGTCGCGCTCGTCAATCCTCAGTGGCGATTCGACGGCAGCATCTATTTCGGCTGCCGCGCGCCGCATCTTCCCATCGAGTTCGGCGCGTCGCGGCAGTTGCTCGTCGGCGAGGGTCATCGCGTTCTCATGCTCGACGCCCATCTTTTCGATCTCGCGCAGTCCGACATCGTTGCCGAACTACTCGCCTTCAAACCCGACATGACCGTCATCACGACCGCGCCGAGCTACCTCTTCTGGCGCTGCGCGCCGCCGGAGCTCCGCGTCCCGCAACAGCTGGCGCAGGCGGTGCGCGACGTGACGCCTCTGCTCGTCGCCGTCGGGCCGCACGGCTCGACCACGCCGCGCGCCGCGCTGCGCAAGCTCGGCGTCGACATCGTCGTGATGGGCGAGTGCGAGGAGACGCTGGTTCGCCTCGCCGCGGGAGAGCTGGAACTCACGCCCGGCCTGTGCTGGCGCGATGGTGAGCGGGTCCGCGTCAATGGCGGTCCGCAGGCGGCGCGTTTCATCGGGATGCCGCCGCTCGAATGGCCGCAGGAATGGATCGCCCGCCACGGCCATCACCACCATCGCTTCGAGGCGGAGCCGACCGGCCCGGGCGCGGAGGTCGAGAGCTCGCGCGGCTGCCCGTTCAACTGCACCTTCTGCGCCAAAGAGAACTTCCGCAACGCGTATCGCCGCCGCCCGGCCGAAGCGGTGCTCGCCGAGATCGACCGGCTGCAGCGCCAGGGCGTCGAATACCTCTATTTCATCGATGAGATATTCCTTCCCGATCCGGATCTCCTGGGGGATCTGGTCGGGCGCGGCCTCAAGTTCGGCGTGCAGACCCGCATCGACCTCTGGAAGCCGGAGCAGCTGGAACTGCTCGGACGCGCCGGCTGCGTCTCCATCGAGGCCGGCGTCGAGAGCCTGAGCGTGGAAGGCCGCGCTGCGCTTGCCAAGAGGTGCCGCCTCACGACCGAGGAACTGACCAGCCGGCTGATCGCCGCCCGGCGCCACGTGCCGTTCGTGCAGGCCAATCTGATCGAGATGTCGGACGACGATGCGGAGGAGGTGCAACGCTGGCGCGACGCCATGCGTGAGGCCGGCGTGTGGGCGAATGATCCGGTGCCGCTGTTTCCCTATCCCGGCTCGCCCGATTACCGCCGGCTGTGGGGCGAGCCGGACGACGACGCGTGGGAACGCGCGCATGCGCATTATCTCGGTCAGTTCAGCGCGTTCAGCGACATCCAGGAGCTGCGGCCGCGACCGCTGCGCGAGCTGGAGTCGGAGTGCTGTTGATGACGCATCCGCGACCGCTGCGCATCATGATGACCGCCGACGCCGTCGGCGGAGTGTGGACCTATGCGACCGGGCTCGCGCGCGAACTCGCCCGGCGCGGTCACGCGGTCGTGCTGGTGACGCTCGGGCCCACGCCGCGGGTGGATCAACTGCAGGCGGTGTGGAAGATCGACGGCGTTTCGGTCGAGGTGACCGACCTCCCCCTGGAATGGATGGAGCCGGAGGCGGCGGAGCTGCCGCGCGCGCTCGCCCGGCTCGAAGCGATCGCGCGCCGCGTCAGGCCGGACGTGGTCCATCTCAACAGTTTCCGTGAGGCCCAGGGCGCCTTCTCCGCCCCCGTGCTGGTCGTCACGCATTCCTGCGTGCGCTCCTGGTGGCGGGCTTGCCGCGGCGACGATCCGGCCGAGCCGCGCTGGCGCCGATATGCCGCGCACGTCGCCGCCGGACTTGCCGCCGCGGATGCATGGGTCGCGCCCACGAAGGCGTTCGGCGATACGATCACCGCGCTCTACCGGCCGGCCCTTCCCGGACAGGTGATCCGTAACGGCGTCGATCTTCCCGCCGGCCCGCGCGTGAAGCGCCCGATCGTTCTCGCCGCCGGCCGTTTGTGGGACGAAGCAAAGAATATCGGCGCCCTCGCCGCGATCGCGCCCCGCCTCTCCTGGCCGATGCGGCTCGCGGGAGCTACGCAGCCGCCCGGCGAAAGTCGCGCCGCCAACTTCGACGCCGACTGCGTCGAATTGGCAGGCGAGCTGACGCGGGCGCGCCTTCTCGCCGAGATGCAGGCGGCCGAACTGTTCGTCGCCCCTGCCCTGTATGAGCCGTTCGGACTGACGGTCGCGGAAGCCGCCGCATGCGGCTGCGCGCTCGTTCTCTCCGACATCGCTTCGTTCCGCGAGCTGTGGGACGGCGCAGCGCTGTTCGTCGATCCGCGCGATCCGGACGCGCTGGTGGCGGCGCTGGAACGGCTGTGCCGCGAGCTCGGCTTGCGCCGGCGATTGCGGCACGCCGCGCGCCGCCGCGCCGCCGATTACGGCCTGTCCGTCATGGCCGGCGCCTATGAGGCGCTCTATTGCGGGTTGGCGACCGGGAACCGCGTCGGATCCCGCGCCGCCGAACGCGTTTTCGCGGAGGCACGCGCTTGAAATTCGTCCTCTTCTATCATTCCTTCACCTCCTGCTGGAATCACGGCAATGCGCATTTCCTGCGCGGGATCGCGCGCGAACTGGTCGAGCGCGGCCACGCGGTGACCGTCTATGAGCCCGCCGACGGCTGGAGCCGCGTCAATGCGCTCGCCGACGGAGCCGGCGCGCTCGCGCAGGCCGCCGCCCTCGT
>CAYGZV010000088.1:6434-10995 GCA_964354425.1 uncultured Rhodoplanes sp.
GCGTCAATGCGCTCGCCGACGGAGCCGGCGCGCTCGCGCAGGCCGCCGCCCTCGTGCCCGGCGTCGACATCCAGCATTATTGTCTCGCCGATCTCGATCTCGACGCCGCCCTCGACGGCGCCGACATCGTGCTCGCCCACGAATGGAACGACCCGGCGTTGATCGCCGCGCTCGGCCGCGCGCGCAAGCGGGGCGGCAAGTTCCTCCTGTTCTTCCACGACACCCATCACCGCGCGGTCACCGCGCCGCATGAGATCGAGCGCTTCGACCTCGATGGCTACGACGCGGTTCTCGCCTTCGGCGAAGTGCTGCGCGAAATCTATCTCCGGCGCGGCTGGGCGCTGCGGGCGTTCACCTGGCACGAGGCGGCGGACACTGCGCTTTTCCGTCCGATCGCGCGGGACAAGAACGTCGAACTGGTGTTTGTCGGGAACTGGGGCGACGGCGAGCGCGACGGGGAGTTGCGGCGCTTCCTGCTCGATCCGATCATGACGCTCGGTCTGTCGGCGCGCATCTATGGCGTGCGCTATCCGCAACCGATGCAAGCCGAACTGGAAGCGCGCGGGATCGATTACGCCGGCTGGCTGCCCAATCATCGCGTGCCGGAAGCCTTCGCCCATGCGCGCACGACGATGCATGTCCCGCGCCGCCCCTATGCGCAAGCATTGGTGGGAATTCCCACGATTCGCGTCTTCGAGGCGCTCGCCTGCGGCATTCCGCTCGTCACCGCGCCCTGGGACGACGCCGAGGGGCTGTTTCCGGCCGGCAGCTACGTCACGGTCGACGGCGGCGCCGCGGCCACCGCCGCGCTTGCTGTGGTGCTGGCGGACGCCGACTATGCGGCGCATCTCGTGCGCACCGGGCTCCAGGCGATCCGAACCCGCCACAGCTGCGCGCATCGCGTCACCGAGCTTTTCGCCATCATCGCGCACATCACGTTCGCCCATGTCATCGAACAGGCCGCTTGGACCGATTGGCCGGAGCACGAACCGTCGCGGAGGGCTGCAGCGAGATGAAACTCTGCTTTTTCGGATCCAGCCTCGTCTCCTCCTATTGGAACGGCGCCGCAACCTATTATCGCGGGCTGTTGAAGGCGCTCGCCGCGTGCGGCGTGGACGTCGCGTTCTACGAACCCGACGCGTTCGACCGGCAGCGCCACCGGGACATGCCCGATCCCCACTGGGCGCGCGTGGTGGTGTATCCCGCGACCGCCGACGGCTGGCGGCGCGCGCTGGACCATGCCGCCGCGCAAGCGGACATCCTCGTCAAGGCGAGCGGCGTCGGCGTGTTCGACCGCGAGCTCGAGATCGCGCTGCCGCAGGCCGCGCGCGAGGCGGCGCTCGCCATTTACTGGGACGTGGATGCGCCGGCGACCCTCGACGCGATCGACGCCGACCGCGGCCATCACCTGCGGCCGATGATCCCGCGCTACGATCTCGTCTTCACCTATGGCGGCGGTCCGCCGGTGATCAACGCCTATCGGCGTCTCGGCGCGCGGCTTTGCGCGCCGATCTACAATGCGGTCGATCCGCAGACGCATCGCCCCGCGCCGCCGCGCGACGCTTTCCGGGCGGATTTGAGCTTCCTCGGCAACCGGCTGCCGGACCGGGAAGCGCGGGTCGAGGAGTTCTTCCTGCGCGCGGCGGCGCAGCGGCCGGAGCTGCGCTTCCTGCTCGGCGGCTCCGGCTGGGACGACAAGGCGACGCCTTCCAATGTGCGGCGCGCAGGCCATGTCGGCACCGCCGACCACAACGCGTTCTTCTGCTCGTCGCGCGTGACCCTCAACATCAATCGCGACAGCATGGCGCGTTACGGATTCTCTCCGCCGACCCGAATCTTCGAAGCGGCCGGCGCGGGCGCCTGCATCCTGACCGACAGCTGGACCGGCATCGAGCAATTCCTCGCTCCAGGCGAAGAGATCCTGACCGTAATGTCCGGCAGCGACGTCGCCGCGACTCTTGACGGGCTCGATGCGGCCAGTGCGCGGCGCATTGGCACGGCCGCGCGGGAGCGCGTGCTTGCCGCTCACACCTATGCGCACCGGGCGCGCCAGGCGCTCGACATCCTCGGCGTCGGCGCCGTCAGGCAGGAGGCCGCGGAATGAAGCTCGACATCGTCGTTCTCGGCCTTTCCATCACCTCGTCCTGGGGCAACGGCCACGCCACGACCTATCGCGCGCTGGCGAAGGGGCTCGCCGCGCGTGGCCACACCGTGACTTTTCTGGAACGCGACGTCGCCTGGTATCGCCGCCATCGCGATCTGCGGCATCCGCCCTTCTGCCGAACCGAGCTGTACCAGACGCTGAAGGAGCTGCCGCGCCGCTATGGCGCGCTGGTGCGCGCCGCCGATCTCGTGATTCTCGGTTCCTTCGTGCCCGACGGGGCCGCCATCGCTGAATGGATCACCGCGCAGGCGCGCGGCCTCACCGCATTCTACGACATCGACACGCCGGTCACGCTGGCGCGGCTCGAGAAGGGCTGCGCAGACTATATCAACGCGCCGGTCATCCCGCGTTTCGACCTCTATCTCTCGTTCACCGGCGGGCCCGCGCTCGCGCATATCGAAGCAGCCTACGGCGCCCAGGCGGCGCGCGCGCTATACTGCGCGGTCGATCCCGACCTGCACAAGCCGCAGGACGTCGTCCCCCATCTCGCGCTCGGCTATGTCGGAACCTACAGTCCGGATCGGCAAAGCGCGCTCGACCGCCTGCTGCTGGAGCCGGCGCGCCGTCTGCCCAAGATGCGCTTCGCCGTCGCCGGCCCGCAATACCCTGCCGAGATCGAGTGGCCCGGGAATGTGGAGCGCATCGAGCATCTCGCTCCCAACGAGCACGCCGGCTTCTATTCCGGCCAACGCTACACGCTCAATGTCACCCGCGCCGACATGGTGGCGGCCGGCTTTTCGCCGAGCGTGCGCCTGTTCGAAGCGGCCGCGTGCGGCGCGCCGATCATCACCGACCGCTGGCCAGGCATCGAGGAGTTCTTCGCGCCCGGCAAGGACGTCCTCGTCGCCGACAGCGCCGAGCAGGTGGTGAAGCTGATGACCGAGATTCCGGAAGAGCGGCGACGCGATATCGCGGCGGCGGCGCGGCGGCGCACGCTTGCCCGGCATAGCGCGGGCGAGCGCGCGCGCGAACTTGAGGACCATTACCGTGAGGCGCTGGCGCGCAGGGCGCGATTGACCGACCAGGCGAAGCTCCGCATCGGCGCGGTTGCATAAGGGGTCGCTCCGGCAGGAACTTGGCCCGGCAGCAATTGTTTGTACCGAGGGGAGGACAGCGGAGAACGAGCAATGGTTGCCGCCTCGACACTCGATATCGTCGTTACCGGCGGCGCTGGATTCATCGGGTCCCATCTGTGCGATCGTTTCGTACAGAAGGGCCATCGCGTCACCTGCATTGACAATCTTCATACCGGACGCTTCGACAATATCCGCCCCCTGCTCAACCATCGGAATTTCCGCTTCCTGCAGGCCGATGTCCGCGAGCCGCTCGGGGTCGAAGGCCCGGTCGACCGCATCTACAATCTTGCCTGCCCGGCCTCGCCGCCGCACTATCAGCGCGACCCGATCGGCACGATGAAGACCTGCGTGCTGGGCGCGCACCACACGCTCGAACTCGCACGCGCGACCGGCGCGCGCGTGCTGCAGGCCTCCACCAGCGAGGTCTATGGCGATCCGGAAATCCATCCGCAGCCCGAAAGCTATCATGGCGCGGTCAATCCGATCGGTCCGCGCGCCTGCTACGACGAAGGCAAGCGCTGCGCCGAGGCGATGTTCTTCGATTATCACCGCCTGCACGGCATGCCGATCAAGGTAGCGCGCATCTTCAACACCTACGGCCCGCGCATGCTCGAGGACGACGGACGGGTAATCTCCAATTTCGTGGTGCAGGCGCTGCGCAACGAGCCGATCACCCTGTATGGCGACGGCGCGCAGACGCGGTCGTTCTGTTATGTCAACGATCTCCTGAACGGGCTGGAGCTTCTGATGGAAAGCGACCCGTCCGTCATCGGCCCGTTCAATTTGGGCAATCCGCGGGAAGTGGAGGTGAAGGAGATCGCGCAGATGGTCTTGAGCCAGACACGCTCGCGCTCCCCCATCGCCTTTCGACCGCTGCCGCAAGACGATCCCCGCCGGCGTCGGCCGGAGATCGCCGCCGCCATGCGCGCGCTGGGCTGGCGTCCGCAGGTGAAGCTCGAGGACGGGCTGCGGGCGACGATCGACTATTTCGCGCTGAGGCTGTTCACCCGCGACGTGCCTCGATCCAGCGAGACGCAAGCGCTTCCCACCGATCTGCGCCGCGCATCGCGCAAGCGCCGCGCGCTCCTGCCCGCGCTCGATCACCCGGCCTGCTGACATCGACATCGCGGGTCAGCGCAGCGCCAGCGAGAATGGCGACGCCGCTCGCGATACGAGCACAATACGCTTGTGGTGCGCGCGCCTACTTGGCGTAGCGCCTTGCCGGAGTCATCGGCGCTGCCGATGCGGTCGAGGTGGGCGGCGCGGGCGATAGCACGAAGGTCAGCCAGACATTCCAGCCTTCCGGCCGGTTCTCCGCGGC
>CAYGZV010000089.1:0-10886 GCA_964354425.1 uncultured Rhodoplanes sp.
GGAATTCGGCCCCGCCGAGCTTTTCCGCTTCTTCCATGAACACGTCGATGAACAGCTTGCCGATGATCTTGCGCTTGTCTTCCGGATCGGTGACGCCGGCGAGCCCCTCGATGAACCGGTCGCGCGCGCGCACATGCACCAGCGGAATGTTGTAGCTGCCGCGGAACAGCGACATCACCCGCCTCGCCTCGCCCCGCCGCAGCAGGCCGTGATCGACGAACACGCAGGTGAGCTGGTTGCCGATCGCCTCGTGCAGCAGCACCGCGGCGACCGCCGAATCGACCCCGCCGGAGAGCCCGCAGATCACGTTGCCCAGCCCGACCCGGGCGCGGATTTTCTCGATCGCCTCCTCCTTGAAGGCGCGGATGGTCCAGTCGCCGGCGCAGCCCGCCACCTTGCGCACGAAATTGCGCAACAGCGCCGCGCCGTGCGGCGTGTGCATCACTTCGAGATGGAACTGGGTCGCATAGAACTTCCGCGCATCGTCGGCGATCATGGCGATCGGCGCATTCGCCGAGGTTGCGACCGCGCGGAAACCGGGCGGCAGCTCGGTGACCCGGTCGCCATGGCTCATCCATACCGGGTATTTTTCGCCGACCGTCCACACCCCATCGAACAGCACGCATTCCTCGGTGATCTGCACCTCGGCGCGGCCGAACTCGCCGTGATGGCCGGCCTCGACTCTGCCGCCGAGCTGATGGGCCATCGCCTGTTCGCCATAGCAGATGCCGAGGATCGGCACGCCCGCCTGATACAGCGAGGCGGGCGGCAAAGGCGCGCCCGGTTCGAGCACCGAGGCGGGGCCGCCCGACAGGATGACGCCCTTCGGCTTCATCGCGGCGAACGCGGCTTCGACCTTCTGATAGGGAACGATCTCGGAATAGACCCGCTCCTCGCGCACGCGCCGCGCGATCAGCTGAGTCACCTGGGAGCCGAAATCGACGATGAGGATTTTGTCATGCGTGGCCATGCGCCGGGGTTAGCGGATCGCGCGGCCCGCTGCAATGACGACACACGCGTCAAGGCCGCTTTTGCGGCCGGCCGCGGCTTTCGCCCCGCCCCCGGTGCAGATAATAAATCGCATTAACATCAATGCGTTATCTTTAATCCGTCCGGCGCAACAGGCTGACATAGAAAGCGTCCGTGCCGGTGCGCCGGGGCGTCATCAACAGGCCCTCCGCAGTCACCAGCACCGCCGCGAGGAAATCCGCCGCGCGTTCGCCCAGCACGGATGCGACCTCCGCCGCCGCGACCGGAGCGAATTCCGGATGGCGCGCGAGGAAGGCCTGCACCTGATCGCCGTTTTCCTCGGTGAGCACAGAGCACGTGACATAGGCGATGCGGCCGCCCGGCTTCACCAGCATGGTTGCACGGTCGAGCAGGTTCGCCTGCTGCTTGGTCCGCTCCGCCAGGGCGCCCGGCCGCACGCGCCATTTGGCGTCCGGGTTGCGCCGCCACGTTCCCGTTCCCGTGCAGGGCGCGTCGATCAGCACGAGGTCGGCGCGTTCCACCTGGTCGGAGAGGACGTCGAGATTGCGGCGGGGCGTGCGGACCTGAACATTGCGCGCGCCCGCGCGCGCAAGCCGCGCATGGATGGGGGCAAGCCGGCGCAGGTCGAGGTCGCTCGCAAAAATCTGTCCGTGGTTCTCCATCAGCGCCGCGAGCGCCAGGGTCTTGCCGCCGCCGCCGGCGCAAAGATCGATCGCCTGCTCGCCCGGTTGCGCGCCCGTCAGCAGGGCGGCGAGCTGCGAGCCCTCGTCCTGCACCTCGACATGGCCCTTGAGATAGGCGGGCTCGGCGTGGACGGGCGGGCTCTTGGCGTCCGCGCCGATCACGATGCGCAGGCCGACCGGCGACCACCTAGTGGGCGCGGGCGCAAGATGCGCAAGCTCTGCGGCCGCCTTGTCGCGGTCGACCTTCAGCGTATTGACCCGAAGATCGAGCGGGGCGCGGCGCGCGAGCGCAGCGCCCTCCTCCGCTCGCTCGTCGCCGAACACGCGGGCGAAGGGGAGATCGAGCCATTCCGGATAGTCGCCGCGGATATGAGCGGGCGCGTCGGCGAGGGAATTCTCCGCGATCGCTTGGCGCTCGGTCGCGGTGAGCGGAACGGGCGCGAAACGCCCGCCATCCGCGAGCCGGGCGATCGCCTCGACATCGAGGCCGCGTTCGAGCCGGAGCATGCCGAGCGCGACCGCGCGCGGCGTGGCTTCGCCCAACAGGAACGCCGCCGAGGCCTTGCGGCGCAGCGCATCGTAGACGAGGCCGGCGATCGCCGCCCGATCGCCAGAGCCGGCGAAGCGATGGGCGAGGCCCCAGTCCTTCAGCGCATCCGGCGCCGGACGCCGGCGCGCCGCGATATCGGCAAGCACATCGATCGCAGCGGAGAGACGGGCGGCAGGCGTCATCAGTTCTTTCCAGGTCCGGCCCGCGAACGCCCTCGGAGCCGCGCCTCGGCCCGTGCGCGGCGGCAAAATCGCTTCCGCGGCTTGCCGGCCGCATCCCGTCGCGCCTCGTTGGTGCGGAGCTAAGTCCCGGTCATGATGCGCAGCATGAAGATCGCCCACATCGCCATCAACACGGTCGCGCCCGTTATGAACACCGCGCCGCGGCGAGGCAAATCATTGTCCGTGACATGGATGTAGGCGTGGACGAGCCGGAGCAGCACGAACACCCAGGCCAGCGCCACGAAAACGAAGTCCGCGTGCCGGGTGATGATCGACAGGATCGTCAGCACATAGAACAGAACCGGCAGTTCAAACTGGTTGGAGACGGCGTTCTGGAGCTGCAGGACGTGCGGCGGCCAGTTCGGCTCGCGCAATGCAATGTCGCGCGGCTTCACCTCGCCGCGCCGGACGAGCGAGACGCGGTTAAATCCCATCCAGAACAGGAGCGCTAAGGTCAGCGCGACCTGGACGAATAGCGGCGCGAGCACGGCCTGCAACGACATGATGAGCCCCCAGGGAACCGTCACTGACGATAGAGGGAACTCGCGACGGCCGCCAGCCGCGCGCAGCGCCGTCGCCGCGGCGCGCCCGCTCGGCGCGTTCCGCCAACTAAGCCCGCGTCGGATAGTTGGGGCTCTCGCGCGTGATGGTGACGTCGTGCACGTGGCTTTCGCGCACGCCCGCCCCCGAGATGCGGACGAATTCGGCCTTGGCGTGCAGTTCGGCGATCGTGCGGGCCCCGACATAGCCCATCGCGGCACGCAGCCCCCCGGTGAGCTGATGCAGGACATTGGCGACCGGGCCCTTGTAGGGAACCTGGCCTTCGACGCCCTCCGGCACGAGCTTCAGCGAGTCCTTGATATCCTGCTGGAAGTAGCGATCGGCCGAGCCGCGCGCCATTGCGCCGACCGATCCCATGCCGCGATAGGTCTTGTAGGAGCGGCCCTGATAAAGAAACACCTCGCCCGGCGTCTCGTCGGTGCCGGCGAGCAGCGAGCCGACCATCGCGCAGTCGGCGCCGGCGGCAAGCGCCTTGGCGAGGTCGCCGGAATACTTGATCCCCCCATCGGCGATGACCGGCGTGTCCGCCGCCCGCGCGACCTCGACCACGTCCATGATCGCCGTGAGCTGCGGCACGCCGACCCCGGCGACGACCCGCGTGGTGCAGATCGAGCCCGGCCCGATGCCGACCTTGACCGCGTCGGCGCCGGCGCCGATCAGCGCCTTCGCGCCCTCCCCCGTCGCAATGTTTCCGGCGACGACCTGCACGGCATTGGACAGGCGCTTGATCCGACTCACCGCTTCGAGAACATGCTTGGAATGGCCGTGCGCCGTGTCCACCACCACCAAGTCGACGCCCGCATCGATCAGCCGCTCTGTCCGCTCGAACCCGAGCGCTCCGACCGTGGTCGCCGCCGCCACCCGGAGCCGGCCGTGGTCGTCCTTGCAGGCGCTCGGATGGGCGACCGCCTTCTCGATGTCCTTCACCGTGATCAGGCCGACGCAGCGGAACGCGTCGTCGACCACGAGCAGCTTTTCGATCCGGTACTGGTGCAGGAGCCGCTTGGCCTCGTCCTGACTGGTTCCCTCCTGCACGGTGATGAGCCGATCCTTGGTCATCAGCTCGGCCACCTTCTGGCGCGGATCGGTCGCAAAGCGCACGTCGCGATTCGTGAGAATGCCGACGAGCCTGCCCGCGACCGCGCCCGCATTCTCCACCACGGGGATTCCGGAAATCCGGTTCTCCGCCATCATCCTGAGCGCATCGGCAAGCGAGGCGTCCGGGCCGATCGTGAGCGGATTGACCACGATTCCCGCCTCGAACTTCTTCACCTGACGCACCGCCATCGCCTGCTGGTCGGGCTCGAGATTGCGATGGATCACGCCGATGCCGCCGGCCTGCGCCATGGCGATCGCCATGGCCGATTCCGTGACCGTATCCATGGCCGAAGCGACGATCGGGATGTTCAGCGTTATGCTGCGCGTGATGCGGGTGCGGATATCCGCCTCCGACGGCATCACGTCCGACAGCCGGGGCGTCAACAGCACGTCGTCGAAGGTAAGCGCTTCGCGCGGGGCGCCGTCCCGTAATGCGGCCATGCCAGACTCCCGATCAGCCGCAGGGGATGGAGAAAAGGGCCAAGCCTTCGCGCCACGAATTCGTGCGGCGCGACTCGGAGTCCCCGATGCGGAGTTGGCGAGGGTGGTTATCACGCCCGCGGGCGATTGCATAGCTCATCGCGCCACACCGCAGGCGGAACCGGGCGGGGCGCGACAAGAGCCGCTAGTTCCTCCATGCCGCGGGCGGCCCGTGCCGCTCGATCGCCTCGACGATCTCCCGGTGACGCCTCTGGTCGCGCTTCATGGCGACCGCGATGATCGCGTGCAGCGACGGCAACAGCCACAGCGGCTGGAAGATGAGCCCCAGAACGACGCAGATCACCAGCAGAACGAAATTGAACAGCGCCGAAAAGGGCTGCCCGTTCAACAGGAGCCCGATGGGAGGCAACAGCGCCGCGAGAATGTAAATCATGGGTGAACTCCGGTCCGCGTATGGCCGCTTGCGCCTTATGTAGGGGGTCCGGGCTTGCGCGCAATGCGCTCGCGACGTTGTCCGCCCGCGAGCCGCCGCCTACTGTTCGCGTCCCTGTCTCAGGTCCTTGGCCCACCCCGAACCTCCGCCGATGCCCCTGTCCCGCGAACGCCTCGTGCCGCTGATCGTCGCGGTCGCCCTGTTCATGGAGAACATGGACTCCACGGTGATCGCCACGGCCTTGCCGGCCATCGCCGCCGACATCGGCACGAGCCCGCTCGCCCTGAAGCTCGCGATCACCTCGTATCTGCTTGCACTCGCCGTCTTCATTCCGATCAGCGGCTGGATGGCGGACCGTTTCGGGGCGCGCACCATTTTCCGTACGGCGATCGTGGTGTTCGTGCTGGGCTCGGTCGGCTGCGCCTTTTCCGGGGCGCTGTGGCATTTCGTGCTGGCCCGTTTCATCCAGGGCATGGGCGGCGCGATGATGACGCCCGTCGGCCGGCTGGTGCTCCTGCGCACGGTCGAAAAGAGCAAGCTCGTCGACGCCATGGCCTTGGTGACGATGCCGGCGCTGATCGGGCCGCTGCTCGGTCCGCCACTCGGCGGCTTCATCACGACCTATGCGTCCTGGCACTGGATCTTCATCATCAATGTGCCGATCGGCGTCCTCGGCTTCTTCCTGGTGACCCGGTTTGTGGAGAATGTCCGCGCCGAGACGCCGGACCCGTTCGACTTCATCGGCATGGCGCTGGTCGGCTTGGCCGTCACCGGGCTCGCTTTCGGCTCGAGCGTGGCCGGTCTCGGCTTTCTGCCGCGCAGCCTCGTGGCCGTGCTCATCCTGGTCGGCGCGGCGGCGGCGGCCGCCTATGTCGCCTATGCCCGGCGCACGCCGACCGCGGTGCTCGACCTGTCCTTGTTTCGGCTGCCGAGTTTCCGCGCGGGCGTTGCGGGCGGGTTCCTTTTCCGCATCGGCGCGGGCGCGCTGCCGTTTCTGATGCCGCTCCTGTTGCAGATCGGCCTTGGCATGTCGCCGTTCGAATCGGGACTGATCACCCTTTCGGCGGCGGTCGGCGCGATTACGATGAAGGCGGGGGCCGCCCGCATCCTGCGGCGGTTCGGCTTCCGGCGCACCCTGACCGTCAACGCCCTGCTCGCCGCCGGCTCGCTCGGCGCGTGCGCGGCGTTCGGTCCGGGAACGCCGATCTGGGCGATGGTCGCCGTGCTGCTGATCGGCGGACTGTTCCGCTCCCTGCAATTCACCAGCGTGAACACCATCGCCTTCGCCGAGGTCGAGCCGCGCCGCATGAGCCGCGCGACCTCGCTCGTGAGCGTCGCCCAGCAGCTTTCGATCTCGACCGGGGTCGCCGTCGGGGCGCTTATCGTCGAAACCGTGTTGCGCTTCGAGCAGCACCCGACGCTGTCGGCATCCGATTTCCCGCCCGCCTTCGTGATCGTCGCCTGCATCTCGGCCGCCTCGGCCCTGCTGTTCGCGCGCCTGCCGGCCGATGCGGGCGCGGAACTCGCCGCGGGCAAGCCGGCGTCGGGCGACCAAGCCAAGTCCGCCCCGCCGGCCGATCAACGCGAGGGGTGACGAAAGCCCAACGCGAGGAGGTACAATTCTGCCGAATCAGAGCGGCTTGCCTGCGGCTTTACATGCTTCACGCTAGCGAAATCGCGCTTCAGCGCGGCGAGCAGCGCCGCTTCCGTGCCCCCGCGCAGCACCTTGCACAGGAAGCCGCCGCCCGGCTTGAGCACCTCGCGCGCGAACATCGCCGCCGCCTCGGCGAGCGCCATGATCTTCAAGTGATCCGTCTGCCGATGGCCGGTCGCGTTTGCCGCCATGTCCGAAAGCACGATATCGACCTCCCCCCCGAGCATCGCCTTCAGCCGGTCCGGCGCGTCCGGATCGAGGAAGTCGAGCCTGAGAAAATCAACGCCCGGGATCGGCGGCATGTCGAGGAGATCGATCGCGACGACGCGTCCCCTGCCCGCGCCGGCGCCGACCCGCTTCGCGGCGACCTGGCTCCAGCCGCCCGGCGCCGCGCCGAGATCGACCACCTGCGCGCCCGGCTTCAGCAGGCGGTGCTTGTCGTCGATCTCGACGAGCTTGTAGGCCGCGCGCGAGCGCAGGCCTTCGCGCCTGGCGCGCGCCACATAGGGATCGTTGAGCTGGCGTTCGAGCCATCGTTTCTGGGCGGGGGTTCGCCCGCCGCCGCTCTTCACGCGAGTTTTAAGGGGCGGACTGCGGCCAACTCTCATTGATCAGCGCGACCCCACCCATGGCCGCCGGGCCGTATGACGGATGTGCAGAATCTCCAGGTCATCGCCGCGCACTGGGTAGAAAATCTATGCGGCGCCGCCATTTTCCCACACCCCGTCGGCCCGCATGAGCTTGACCAGCATGCCCTCGCGCAGGCCGCGATCGGCGACCCGCAGCCGTGGGCACGGGAAGGCGCGCCGGATCGCCTCCAGGATGGCGCAGCCGGTCAGCACGAGATCGGCGCGCTCGATCCCGATGCAGGGATTGGCCGCCCGGTCCTGGTAGCTCATCGCCATCAGCCGATCGATCACCGCGGTGATCTCCTCGGCGCGCAGCCAGCAGCCGTCGACCCGGCGGCGGTCGTAGCGCATGAGATTGAGAAAAACGCCGGCAATGGTGGTCACGGTTCCCGACGTCCCGAGCATATGGATATCGGCGAGGTCGCCGCCATAGAGGGCGGTGAACCCGGCGAGTTCGGCCTCGACCGCCTCTACCATAGCGGCAAAGGCCCTGGGCGTAACGGTGACGCCGCCGAACCGCTCGGCCAGCGTCACCACCCCGAGCGGCAAGGAAATCCAAGCTTCGATCAACGGCTTGGGCGGACCGCTGCAAGACGAATCGGAACGCCCGAGGCGGACCAGTTCGGACGATCCGCCGCCGATGTCGAACAGAATCGCCCCGCGCGAATGCGGGTCCATCAGCGTCGTGCAGCCCGTCGCGGCAAGCTCCGCTTCGGTCTCGTGATTCACGATCTCGAGTTCGAGCCCGAGCTCCTCGCTCACGCGGTCGCGGAATTCGGCGCCGTTCTCGGCGCTGCGACAGGCTTCCGTGGCGATCAGGCGGGCGCGGCCGACGCCGCGCGCGAGCATCTTGGCGCGGCAGATGGCGAGCGCATCGATCGCCCGGTCGATCGCCGCCTCGCTGATGCGGTGCGTGATCGAAACGCCCTCGCCGAGCCGGATGATGCGCGAGAAGGCGTCGACGACGCGGAAGCCGTTTCCAGTGGGGCGGGCGACGAGGAGCCTGCAATTATTGGTGCCGAGATCGAGCGCGGCGTAAGTCGGCAAGCGATCCTTGGCCGGCCGGCGCCGTTCGGATATCGGCTTCGGAGCGAGGTCCGCCCGCCCTTCCAGCACGGACGCCAGCTTCGCCCCGTCACGCACAGGGTCGCACAGGCCGGTAGCCCGGACCCCGTGGTCCATCGAATGCCTTCCTGGCCGGAGACCTGGCTCGCGGACTCGGCCGCATGGTCCCCATAAGCAATAAAATTAGTGTAACAGCGCCCAGAGACGGGACGCAATACGAGCAATGCCATATGCTTGATGCTTGGCCGGCGCCTGAACGCCGGCCTGCCGCCCGGCGATTTCGACGATCCCTGGCGACGGCGGCTGTCGGTGGAGTTCCACCCCGACGCTTCCTTCCGCGACCGGGAACCATCATATGCGGTGTCGTGTTCAAGCGGGGCGGTCCAAGCTTCCTTCCCATGATTGAAAACCGACAATGACTGCGGCGCCCGACCTTCCGCTGACGACGGAGCACGCGAACGATACGCGAACGATCGCGTCGGTCAGCGCCGCGCATTTCGTCTCCCATGTCTACATCCTGCTGCTGCCGCCCCTGTTCGAGATCATCCGCGCCGACTACCAGGTGAGCTACACCGAGCTCGGCCTGGCGCTCGTCGCCTTCAACGCGCTGACCGCGATCTTCCAGACGCCGGCCGGCTTCCTGGTCGATCGCGTCGGCGCGCGCATCGTGCTGATCTGCGGCCTGCTTCTTGGCTCGGTCGCCGTCGTGGTCGCGGGCGTCGTCGCCTCCTTCTGGGTGTTCGTCGCGATGTTCGGGCTGGCCGGGCTCGGCAACGCCGTCTATCACCCCGCCGATTATGCGATGCTGTCCCACCGCGTCGCGAACGAGCGCATGGGGCGGGCCTTTTCCATTCACACCTTTTCCGGGATGCTGGGCGGCGCGGTCGCCCCCGGCCTGCTCCTCTTTCTTTACGGCTATGTCGGCTGGCGCGGCGCCTTTGTGGCGACCGCCCTCCTCGGCCTCGCCGTCGCGGGCGTGCTCGCGCTGCAACGCGACGAGCCGAGCCGCCACCACCATCACGACCCCGCGCTCGACCCGGCGGCGAACGGGCAGACCTCGCTCGGGCTCCTGCTGTCGCCGGTCATCCTGCTCAATTTCGTGTTCTTCGCGCTGTTCGCCTTCACCAATGGCGGCCTGATCACCTATTCGGTCGTCGCGCTCACCGCCGCGCACGACATCCCCTTCGCGGTCGGCAGCCTGGCGCTGTCCGGGTTTCTCCTCCTGAACGCGGCCGGCGTGCTGCTGGGCGGATTGCTGCTGGGCCGCGTCAGCCCGCTCCTCGTGACGGTCGCGAGCATGCTCGCCTTCGCCGTGCTGGCGGTCGTGCTCGGCCTGCTCAGTCTCGGGCCGGCCGCGACCGTGATCGCCATGAGCCTCGCCGGGCTTGCCGGCGGCATGGCGATGCCCTCGCGCGACATGATGGTCCGGGCGGTGACGCCGCCCGGCGCGTTCGGCAAGGTATTCGGCTTCGTCACCACCGGCTTTAATTTCGCCGGCGTGCTCGTGCCCTTGTGTTTCGGGCCGCTGATGGACCGCGGCCATCCGGTTGCGGTGTTCATGGTCATTGCCGCGACGGCGGTCCTCGCGGTCGCGGTCGTGTCCGGCGCGCGGGGGAGACGCTCAGCCTCAGCCGCCGCGCCGATGTGATCCGCCGCCGGTCCTGTCGCGTTGCTTAACCGTGCGCAAAGCATCCGGGACGGCGCAACCCCGCCCGGTTGGCAGGCGGGGGCCGCTCGGCTAGCTTGTGCTCATCTTGCGGCGCCCGAAGCGGATCGGGCGATCGGACAATGGAGGCAGACCAATGCAATCCGTCACAGCTCCCCTTGTGGGGCCCTCGCACCTGCATGCGCTGGCGAAGAACTGGTGGCTCGTCCTGCTGCGCGGGATCGTGTCGATCCTGTTCGGCGTCGTCGCCTTTGTGTGGCCTGGACTGACGCTCGTGACGCTCGTCCTGTTCTACGGCGCCTTCGCCCTGGTGGACGGCGTGATCGCCCTGGCGTCGGCCTTCGGCAAGGACCGGCCCGCCCCGACCTGGTGGCTGATCCTTGTGGGCGTCGCCGGCATCGGCGCGGGCGTCATCACGTTCCTGTGGCCGGGCGTGACCGCGATCGTGCTGGTGATCTTCATCGGGGCCTGGGCGCTCGTGCACGGCATTTTCGAGATCGTCGGCGCGATCAAGCTGCGCAAGGAGATCGACAACGAATGGTGGCTGATCCTCGCCGGCATCATCTCGGTGCTGTTCGGCCTGCTGGTGCTGATCGCCCCCGGACCCGGGGCGCTCGGCCTGGTCTGGGCGATCGCCGCCTATTCGATCGCCTTCGGCGTCCTCCTGGTCGGCCTGTCCTTCCGGCTGCGCAAGCATGCGCATGGGGCGGTCACGCCGCAGGTCGAGCGCCCGGCGGCGTAGCCCCGGCGACCCCGGGGTGCATCGCGTGCGCAGCGCGCGTCCCCTGGTCCGCCGGCAGGCCGGCCGGCGGCCGCGCGCTGACGGCGGGAGCAAGGACACGCGGGCGCGTTTTTTCCGTTGTGCCGGCCGCCCGTCCGCCCTATGTGACGGGCG
>CAYGZV010000090.1:0-10747 GCA_964354425.1 uncultured Rhodoplanes sp.
GTATGTCTTCTTTCAACTGATCTGGAATTGTTAATTGGCGCTCTAATCGCTTTAATAAATTACCTGTAGTCTGCGAAAACGCGGTGTTAAAAAAAGCATCAAATTGATTTTCGTATTTTGTACGATCGAACTTCTCTTTTCCTTCCTTCTTCAGCTTTGCTTGCTGCTCCATCAAAAACTCGACATACATAAGAGCGATAGCCAGCCCATGTTCAAAGCAATTCATCAAATAGAATGCCCCGCCGAACTGGGCAAACATCGTCTTCCTGTGTTCAGCCGCATCATAGGGCTCGGCTGGCACTAAATGCTCTGGGCTCACCTTGAAAACTTCTTGTACTTCAGCCGGTGCGGGATGATCGAGTCGGTGCCGAGCCGGCGCATCTTGTCGGCCTCGTAGTCCTGGAAATTGCCCTCGAACCATTCGACATGGCTGTCGCCTTCGAAGGCGAGCATATGGGTTGCGATGCGGTCGAGGAACCAGCGGTCGTGGCTGATGATCACGGCGCAGCCGGCGAAATCCTCAAGCGCCTCTTCAAGCGCGCGCAGCGTGTCGACGTCGAGATCGTTGGTGGGCTCGTCGAGCAGGAGCACGTTCGCCCCCGATTTCAGCATTTTCGCCAGATGCACGCGGTTGCGCTCGCCGCCCGAGAGCGAGCCCACCTTTTTCTGCTGGTCCGCGCCCTTGAAGTTGAAGGCCCCGCAATAGGCGCGCGAGTTCACCTCGCGCTTGCCGAGCTGCAGTATGTCGAGCCCGCCGGACAGCTCCTCCCAGACGCTTTTCTTGCCGTCGAGCGCGTCGCGCGACTGGTCGACATAGCCGAGCTTCACCGATTCGCCGATCTTGATCGTGCCCTTGTCCGGCTTCTCCTGGCCCGTGATCATGCGGAACAGCGTGGTCTTGCCGGCGCCGTTCGCGCCGATCACGCCGACAATGCCGCCCGGCGGCAGTTTAAACGTGAGATCGTCGATCAGGAGCTTGTCGCCATAGCCCTTGGTCAGCCCGTCGAAGTCGATGACGTTCTGCCCCAGCCGCTCGGCGACCGGAATGACGATCTGCGCGGTGGTCGGCGCCTTGTCGCTCGCCTTCTTGAGCAGGTCCTCATAGCGCTGATAGCGCGCCTTCGATTTTGCCTGCCGCGCCTTGGGCGAGGCCGCGATCCATTCCTGCTCGCGGGACAGCGTCTTCTGCCGCGCCTCCTCCTCGCGGCCCTCCTGCGTGAGCCGCTTCTGCTTCTGCGTGAGCCAGGCGGAATAGTTGCCCTGATACGGGATGCCGCGCCCACGATCGAGCTCGAGAATCCAGCCGGTCACATTGTCGAGGAAGTAGCGGTCGTGGGTGACGATCAGGATCGCGCCGGGATAATTGCGCAAGTGCCCTTCCAGCCAGGCAACGGTCTCGGCGTCGAGATGGTTTGTGGGCTCGTCAAGCAGCAGCAGATCGGGTTGGTCGAGCAACAGCTTGCACAGTGCGACGCGGCGCCGTTCTCCGCCGGAGAGTTTCGTCACGTCGGCGTCGTCGGGCGGACAGATCAGCGCGTCCATCGCCTGGTCGACCCTGGAGTCGAGGTCCCACAGCCCCTTCGCCTCGATCGCGTCCTGCAGCTTGGTCATCTCGTCCGCGGTCTCGTCCGAGTAGTTCATGGCGATCTCGTTGTAGCGGTCGAGGATCGCCTTCTGCGCGGCGACGCCCTGCATTACGTTCTCGCGCACGCTCTTGCTCGGATCGAGCTGCGGCTCCTGCGGCA
Organism: uncultured Rhodoplanes sp.; assembly: GCA_964354425.1. Classification (GTDB taxonomy): domain Bacteria; phylum Pseudomonadota; class Alphaproteobacteria; order Rhizobiales; family Xanthobacteraceae; genus Rhodoplanes. The sequence goes on from CAYGZV010000090.1 coordinate 1,746, forward strand.
GGAAGCCGACGCGCGCGCCCTCCGCCGCCCAGGATTCGCCGGTGAACTCCGCGTCGAGCCCCGCCATGATGCGCAGCAGCGTCGACTTGCCGGAGCCGTTGACCCCGAGCACGCCGATCTTGGCGTCCGGATAGAACGACAGGTTGACGTTTTCGAGCACCTTGCGGTTGCCCGGATAGGTCTTCGACAGACCCTGCATGTGGTAGATGAATTGCCGGGCCATCGCCGCCTCGTCCTCGCGATCGGTCTGTGGGGAAAGCGACGCTGATGTAGCGAGGCGCCCGGCAAAGGGCAAGCAGGCGGGCGCTCCTCGCTCGATGACTCAAAGCTTGTTCCGCTCCCCGACCTGCCGCGCGGAACTTGCTCTCAGCCAGCGGCCTTCTTGCTCGATCTTGTCGAGGACGGCGTCGGGCGGCTGGGGCGGCTTGTATGTCGGGCTTTCGGCGGGCCGCCCAGAGCGTGGCCGGGATTGCGGCATGGTCCGTCACATCGTTCGGGCGGCGGCGCGATGGGGTGGCAATGCCGCAGCGTTCGCTCGGTTCCCCTCGCGCGCCCTGCGTTCTCAGCCGTACACCGCCGCCACATGCACCTCGCCCTGCCGGCGGCTCACGCGCACTGAAACCTCGCTGTCGTGGCGATTCAGTTCGAGATCGACGCTCGAACCGGAGAGGTGCAGATTGCGGATGGTCACGACGTCGAGGAAGGCCGGCAGGTGCGGGTTGCGCAGCTTGATCTCGCACTTCTTCGAGTCGAACTCCAGCCCGAGCGACGCCTGAAGAAGCGCGAACGGGGTGGCGGCGGCCCAGGCCTGCGGCGAGCAGGCAACGGGGTAGAGCGTCGGCCCGCGGCCGCGCCGCCGCTTGAACCCGCAGAACAGTTCCGGCAGGCGGCGCAGATCCATATAGACGGCGGCGTCGAACAGGCCGCGGAAGATGCGGTCGACCGCGGTTTTTTGTCCGTAGCGCGCGAGCCCGAGGGCGATCAGCGCATTGTCGTGCGGCCAGATCGAACCATTGTGATAGGACATCGGATTGTAGCGACACTCGCCGGTGGCCACGGTGCGGATGCCCCAGCCGGTGAAGAAGCGCGGATCGACGAATCCGCGCGCGACCGCCTCCGCCCTGTCCTTGCGTGCAATGCCGGTGAACAGCGCATGGCCGGCGTTCGACGTCCGGACGGCGCAGGGCCGCTTCTCCCCGTCGAGGGCGAGCGCATAGGCGCCGAGTTCAGGCAGCCAGAAGGCGCGATCGAACGCATCGGCCAGCGCCGCGGCCTCTGCATCGAGCGCCTCCGCGTGATCATAGCGGCCGAGCGTGCGCGCGGCGCGCGCGGCGAGGCGCTTGGCGGCATAGACATAGCCCTGCACCTCGACGAGCGCGATCGGGCCTTCGGCCAGCCGCCCGTCGGCATGGAAGACCGCGTCTTGCGAGTCCTTCCAGCCTTGATTGGCTAAGCCCTGCTCGGTCGCGCGGTGATACTCGATGAACCCGTCGCGATCCTTGTCGGCGGGCCCGTCGATCCAGGCGAGCGCCGCCTCGATGTTCGGCCAGAGCGAGCGCAGCGTGTCTTCATCGCCGGTGCGCTCGACGTAAAGGCAGGCCAGCATGACGAACAGCGGAGTCGAATCGACGCTGCCGTAATACAGGCTGAACGGCACTTCGCGCAGCGCCGCCATTTCTCCGCTGCGCATCTCGTGCAGGATTTTCCCGGGCTCGGCGTCGGACTCGTCGTCCTGCCGCGTCGCCTGATGGGCCGCGAGCCGACGCAGCACGCCGCGCGCAAGCGACGGATCGCACCACAGCAGCTCCATCGCGGTGATGAGGCCGTCGCGGCCGAATGTCGTCGAGTACCAGGGAATGCCGGCATAGGGATAGCGCCCCTGCGGCGTCATGGTGACGAGCATGTCGAGATCGGCGGCCGAGCGACAGAGGATTTCGTTGAAGATGTCGTTCGATGTCTCGACCGTGGTGATGCTGCCCGACTGCTCGTTGCGATCGCGCAGCCCGGCGCGCATCGCCTTGAAGAACGGCGGCGCAGTCCTGGAGCTTTCCGTGCAGCAGGTCGCGGCGCAGAACATCGACACATGTTCGTCCGGCCGCAGCCGGACGGTGTAGGAGGCGACATTGCTGGCGAGCATGGTCGGCGGCGGATCGAAGACGAGCCGGGTGCGCCGGAGCTTGCCGTCGAGGCCCTTGTAATCGAACTCGACCGCGGAGCGGCCGTCGAGCGAGGCGCGCTGCTCGCCGCGGCGGGCGCGCCGCATCCCGCGCACCTCGAACAGATCGAAAAAGTCGGCCGCGAAAGAGAACGAGAAGGTCAACTCGACGCTTTGCTCGCCGAAGTTGCGCACGCCGAACCGCTGATGCGCCGTGCCGTTCCAAAGGAAAATGCTGCGAATGATATGGACGGCGTCCTTCGGCAGGACCAGTTTCTTGTCGAGATAGACGTCCGGGTTGGTGAGGTCGACGGTGAGAACGACATTGTCGTCGCGCACGTTCGAGCCGAGCAGCAGCGGCTGCAAGCCGTTGAGCTTGAACTCGAAGCGCGACAGATGGCGGGTGTCGCAATGGAACACCCCGTCCTCCCCGGTGGGAAGCGGGCCGATGTCGCCGGAACTGTCGAATACGGCGAAGGTGTCCCCGTGCTTGAGCACGCGGCGCGCCTGCTCGAGCGCGCCCCTTGCCGCAATGTAGAATGGCGTTTCCTCGGCAGTCTCGACATCGACCCGGCGATCCGCCGCCGGTTCAGTCGGCATATCTCCCCGCCTTCCGCAAGGTGGACGCTCCGGGCGGCGGGGACATCAGGGTCGACACGGCAGGCGATAAAGACGGCGCCAGAGAGGGCGCATCGACCAGCGTGCTCTGCTTGAGCAGCTTGCGGTACAGGCTGACATAGTCCTTGGCCATGCGCGTCGCGCTGAAACGCTCCTCGAAGCGCCGGCGCACCGCCCGGCGGTCGAGCGCGATCACCTCCGGCAAAGCGAGCATCGCCTCGTCCATGGAGGAGACGATCCGTCCGGTCAGATTGTCCTCGATGATCTCCGGAACCGAACCGTTGCGGAACGCGAGCACCGGCGTGCCGCACGCCATCGCCTCGATCATGACGAGGCCGAATGGTTCCGGCCAGTCGATCGGGAACAAGAGCGCCTGGGCTTCGCCGAGAAATTCAGGTTTCGTTCGCTCATCGATCTCACCGATGAATTCTATGCCCGGATGGTCGAGCAGCGGGACGACGATCTCGCGGAAATAGGCTTCGTCGACCTTGTCCACCTTGGCGGCGATCTTGAGCGGCAGGCCGTAAGTGCGTGCGATCGCGATCGCGCGCTCGACGCCTTTTTCCGGCGAGATGCGGCCGAGAAAGGCGAGATAGCCGCCGCGCGGGTGGAAGGTCGGCCTGAGCAGCTTGAGCGGCAGGCCGTGATAGACCGTACCGAGGAAGTTCGCGTGGGGGATCGGCGTACGCTGCGAGTTCGAGATCGACACCAGCGGCATTTCCGGAAATCCGGCATAGAGCGCTTTCAGGTCGGCGCTGTCCTGGCGGCCGTGCAGCGTGGTGACGGTGCGCCCGGCGATCGACCGGAACATGGGCATCTGAAACTGGTCGATGTGGAAATGGATGATGTCGAACTCGTCCGCCTGCTCGGCCACCCGGCCCAGCATCAGCATGAAGTAGGGAATCGGGTCGCGCACGGCGCGATTGAGCCGCAGGGCGACGGGAACGCAGGGCACGAGCTCGGCGGCGGTGACGGAATCGCCGCTCGCGAACAGCGTCACGTCATGTCCGAGACGAACAAGCTCTTCCGTGAGATACGAGACGATCCGCTCGGTTCCACCATATAATCTGGGGGGAACACTCTCAAACAGCGGCGCGACCTGCGCAATTCGCATTTTTTTTACTCCGGATGGCTTGTGATCGGTGAATAAACTATTTGGAGCCCACTAAGTTCCGTCACCGTGTCTGCTTGTTTTACTTACGACGTCGGGAGTCCAACGGTAACTTTCTGAGTTCGTCATGTTTTTTCCCGCGCGCGAAGCGTTGATCGCGACCGAGTGTCGCAGGCGGTAACCGCGCAGTCGGTTCGCGCGACAGAACCAACGAACCGCGCCTGTCAACCAGCTCTGCACCGATTCTTAATGGTTCGCCGCGACGATGAGTGGCAAGCACAACGGGCTTGCGCCCGGCAACGAATGTCCGGGACGCAAGGCCGTCACTCGACGGAAATGCGTCATGAGCGTCTCAGGTCCCGTCATTGGCTCCTTCGGCAAAACGATCGCCGCGGTCTTCACCTCGCTGCTCGAGGATTTCCTCGGCGCGTATCGGCCCGAGCGCCATTACATGCGCGGACCCGGGCCGAAATGGCGGGAGAAACACGCCCTCGCGCCGGCCGCGCTTGGCCCAGTTCTGGATGCAAGTCGAGAACTCGCGAAGGCGGCGGCCTGACCTGCTCCGCCTTGCGGCGCGTTCGCGGGTTATGCTGCGGGCGGGCGAGCCGCAGACAACATCAGCCGCCGATCAATCCCTCGATCCATTTGCGTTCTGACGAACGCCCCTTATCTCGCTCCAGCACGGCTCCCGCGCGCTGCGCGTTAGCGCAACAGCTGCGCTGGCGCGCGAGTTCCTGCACGGCGTTGGGCCTGCTCAGCGGTGGCTTGGCTGTTGGTCTGTAGATCGTTCGGGCGCTCACGTATAACGAAAGCACATCGCTCAGAACGGATTGGGGCATGCGACATATGAACAATTATTGGGGGCGTAAACCGCTGTCTCTCCTTGGTTCGGGCATCTAGAGCTCTGATCTTTACGGCGTTTTCCGCGCGACGCGACAGCCGCATTCCCGCCAAGATTTCGTAATGCTTGCGGTCCATGCGCCTTTTCTATAAGTGGCGCGTTGACGAGCATGCGGGCGAGGCGGGAAACCGGTTTGCACGCGAGTGAAAACAAGAATGAAACGGAGCGGGTTCGCGCGCCGAGCCGAAACACCGCTCCTCGCCGTTTCAAACTGGAGGTCTCATGCGAACAGCGAAATTCGCTGGCGCGCTAGCACTTGCAATCATGAGTGTTTCGTTGCTGTCGGCCGAGGTCATGCGCAAGGCGGTCGGGCAGCAGATCGCGCCTGGCCTGCAGGCCAGCCCCGCCGCCGCAGATCCGAGCATCCCGGACGAGATGCGCGTCGCCGCGCTTGCCGACCAGACCGGGAGGGCTGCGGCGGCGCCGCAAGACCCGCAGCCGAGCCGCGCCGCCTCCGATCCGTCCCGCGACGGCGGCCCGCTCGTCGCGCTGGTGATCGGCAATGCCGCCTATCCCGACGAGGAGGCCCCGCTCGTTCAGCCGCTCAATGATGCCCGCGCGATGGCCGCGGAGCTGCGCGCGCGCGGCTTCGACGTCGAACTCGGCGAAAACCTGACCAAACAGGGCATGGAGCGCGCGCTCGAGCGCTTCGATGCGAAGATCACGCCGGGCGCGACTGCGCTCCTGTTCTACAGCGGCCATGGCGTGCAGACCGGCCGCGAAAGCTTCCTCATTCCCGTCAACGCGCAGATTTGGCGTCCCGAGGACGTGCGCCGCGACGGCGTCGCGCTCGAACCGCTGGTCGCCGAACTCAATACGCGGGGGGCCAAGCGCAAGCTCGTCATCGTCGACGCCTCGCGGCGCAATCCGTTCGAGCGCCGCCTGCGCGGCTTCTCCTCCGGGCTCGCGCCGATCGCGGCGCCCGAGGGGACGCTCGTGCTCTACGGCGTTGCGCCCGGCAAGGTCGCCGACGACACGCAAGGGCCGAACAGCCTGTTGGTGAACGAACTGATCGGCCAGCTCCGGGCGTCCGGCGGCTCCGCCGAACACATTTTCAACCGCACCCGCGTGATGGTGGCGCGCGCCTCGAACGGCGAGCAGGTGCCGGCCGTTTTTTCTGCGCTGGTCGACGATTTCTACTTCGCGCCGTCCGCAGGCCCGCCGTCGAAGGCGCCGCCCGCGCGCCAGAGCCGCCGCTAGTTTTCCGTTCTGGGCGGATCGCTTGCCGAACGCGGCTCCCGGAGCATCCGCTCACCCCAGATTGAGCTCGGTGAAGAAGTCGTTGCCCTTGTCGTCGGTGACGATGAAGGCGGGGAAATTCTCCACCTCGATGCGCCAGATCGCCTCCATGCCGAGCTCGGGATATTCGATCAGGTCGACCTTCTTGATGCAGTGCTCGGCGAGATTCGCCGCGGCGCCGCCGATCGAGGCGAGATAGAAGCCGCCGTGCTTCTTGCACGCCTCGCGCACCGCCGCGGAGCGGTTGCCCTTCGCCACCATCACCATCGAGCCGCCGAGCGCCTGGAAATCGTGCACGAAGGAGTCCATGCGCCCCGCCGTGGTGGGGCCGAACGAGCCGGAGGCGTAGCCGTCCGGGGTCTTCGCCGGGCCCGCGTAATACACCGGGTGGTTCAGGAAATAGTCGGGCAGGCTTTCGCCCCGCTCCACGCGCTCGCGCAGCTTGGCGTGGGCGAGGTCGCGCGCGACGATCATCGGCCCGGACAGCGACAGCCGCGTCTTGATCGGGTGGCGGCTGAGCTCCGCCAGAATGTCCTGCATCGGCCGGTTGAGATCGATCTTGACCACCGTGCCGCCGAGCCGCGTCTCGTCGATCTCCGGCAGATATTGCGCCGGGTTGCGCTCCAGCTCCTCGAGATAGACGCCGTCGCGGGTGATCTTGCCGAGCGCCTGGCGGTCGGCCGAGCACGACACGCCGATGCCGATCGGCAGCGATGCGCCGTGGCGCGGCAGCCGCACCACGCGCACGTCGTGGCAGAAATACTTGCCGCCGAACTGCGCGCCGACGCCGAGCGCCTGCGTCATCTTGTGGACCTCGGCCTCGAGCTCGAGATCGCGGAAGGCGTGGCCGTCGGCCGAGCCTTGGGTGGGCAGACCGTCGAGATATTTCACCGAGGCGAGCTTCACCGTCTTCATCGTCATTTCGGCCGAGGCGCCGCCGATCACCACCGCGAGGTGGTAGGGCGGGCAGGCGGCGGTGCCGAGCGTGAGGATCTTGTCCTTGAGGAAGGCGAGGATGCGGTCGCGCGTCAGCATCGACGGCGTCGCCTGGTAGAGGAACGACTTGTTGGCCGAGCCGCCGCCTTTGGCGATGAACAGGAACTTGTAGGCCTGGTCGTAGTCGCCCGCGCCCTCGGCGTAGATCTCGACCTGGGCGGGGAGATTGTTCTTGGTGTTCGTCTCCTCGAAGGTGGAGAGCGGCGCGAGCTGCGAGTAGCGCAGGTTCCGCGTGTGGTAGGCGTCGCGCGCGCCCTCCGACAGCGCGCCCTCGTCCTCGCCGTCGGTCCACACGAGCCGGCCCTTCTTGCCCATGATGATCGCGGTGCCGGTGTCCTGGCACATCGGCAGGATGCCGCCGGCGGCGATATTGGCGTTCTTCAGGAGATCATAGGCGACGAAGCGGTCGTTGTCGGAGGCCTCCGGGTCGTCGATGATCTTGCGCAGCTGTTTCAGATGCGTCGGGCGCAGGAAATGGTTGATGTCGACGAAGGCGCTCTCGGCGAGCAGCCGCAGCGCCTCGCGCTCGACGACGAGGAACTCCTTCCCGAACGCCTTTTCCAGGCGCACGCCGTCCGCCGTCAGCTTGCGATAGGGCGTCACGTCCTTTCCGAGCGGGAACAGCGGGCTGTGGCGGTAGGGCGGGAGCGAGGGCGGGGTGACGGGAGCGTTCATGCGAGGGGTCCTGCCTGGGACGGTGAAGCGGACGGCGGTGAACCGCGGCGGTGGTGAACCGCGGCAATCGTGAACCGCGGCAGTCGTGAACCGCGGCAGTCGTGAACCGCGGACGTGGTGAACCGGACACCCACTTTATAGGACGTTTGCGGCGGCGTGGGGAGGGGAGGGCGCTTGCAGCGGATCGCCTGCCCTCTGGGGTGGCGCGGGCAGGGCGGCGCGGGCAGGGTGGCGCGGGAAGGAGCGCCGCGCCGTCCGAGCCGAGCGTGCGCTTGTTTCCCGCCAGCGCCTCCGGGTTTAGCCTTTCCGTTCGCCGAAACCCGCCCGATCTCGACCGGCAGCATCTCCGCCCCAATCCTCGGGCCGCACATAACAAGAGTAGCCCGCATGATGGTGGGTTACTGCGCGCCTAACCCACCCTACGGTATTTGGTTTTAGCAAGCGTAGCCCGGATTGAGCGGGAGCGAAATCCGGGTTAGCCTTTCCGTTCGCCGAAACCCGCCCGATCTCGACCGGCATCTCCGCCCCAATCCTCGGGCCGCACATAGCAAGAGTAGCCCGCATTGAGCGAAGCGAAATGCGGGGAACCGGCGGATAGGTCCCTATCCCGCATTTCGCTGCGCTCAATCCGGGCTACGGCTATCAGCGCGATGTAGCGCGTAGGGTGGGTTGGCGCCGAAGGCGCGTAACCCGCCGGCTGAGTTTTCCGCAAGGCAAGATGGTGGGTTACGGCGCTGCGCGCCTAACCCACCCTACACGCGCTCCTGCGTCTGGACAGCCGCCTTCCCCCTCATTTCGAGGCGCCGACCTCCGGTCGGCTCCGCAGGATGAGGGGCGTCACACGGCCGATCGCCGCCACAACGAAACCCTTTCCGGCGGGGTCGCCCGTCGTGCGCGGCTACGTTGCTCGACGGCGCAGCCCTGCGGATGAGTCTCGTTATGTGTCGTGCCCTCCCTGTCCGACGATGCCGGAGGCTAGCTAGCACGCCTTGAAAAGGCGAAGCATCCCAAACGGTCCGGCGGCAGGTTTTCGTGCGCGCCGTGGCATTCGTTAACGCGGCGGAAACCACGTTGGCGGAGTCTTGGCCGTTGCGCCGCCCAAGTTTCCCGCCCAAGCCCCCGGTGGCGGGGGCGGCGACGTGGCGACGCGCAGCCGGTCGGGCGCCGGCGGTGGGCTTCCCGGACCAGGGCGCGCGCCTGTAGAAGGGCGCGTGCCGATCGGGGGCGCGAAGCTGTTCGTCCGCGCGCACCGCGCGGGGGCGGCGGCGCGGATCGAACGAGGCAAGCGGAGCAAGGCGTGGTGCAGT
>CAYGZV010000091.1:0-10725 GCA_964354425.1 uncultured Rhodoplanes sp.
AAGGCAGATTGCGCTGCTACCTCGAAAGGCGACGGACGTTGGCGTTGACCCGCTTACTGTAGCGCTTCACGACGCTCTTTGTAGACGCACCCAGCGCGAGCCGGCCGCTTTCGTGAATAGCGGCTGCCATCTTCTCAGTCACCATAAGGCGGGCTTCTCGGTGCGCCCGAGGGCCGCCGACAGCGAGCTTCATTGTCCGAAGCCAAATTACCTGTTGGGACTGTATGGCGAGCATCGCCAGGTCGGGCCATAAACGAAACAATGTGTTCTCCTATAGCATGGCGGAACTGGCGGGATTAGCGGATGAACTTGCAATGATGCCGCTGGCAGCCAAGTGAATAACAAAATAAAGCCCCCCAGTCACCTGGGGAGCCTGCGTTGAGCATCGCGCTTGACGATCTCGTTGAGGAGTTCGCGCGCGATCGTGAGTGCGACGCTACGCTCGCTTTATTAGGGGCCCTTCAGCGCGTGCAGGTCGCCGAAGCGCGACGTGCGGCCGAAGCACCAGCCCCATGCCGTGCGCTCGACGGCATAGTCGGCGAGGGCGTCGATGCGGCGTCCGTTTGCGTTTGCGCGCATCTCAGTATTCCTCGGCGAGCATGACGGTCATCACGCGGGTGGCTTGCTCGGGGTCAGGTCTTCGCTCCCGTACTCCATGGCCGCTGAACGCCACTGGATGCGGCTGCGCGAACGCAACGACGCCCGATCGATCTACCTTGCAGGCGCAATCGGCGCCGCCTTCAACCTGCTGTTTTGGATTTTGTTGGCAGCCCAACAGCCCGGGAACGGCGGGCGGGAAGACATCGACAAAGGCCGGGTGCGGGTATTAAATCGCACCGCGAGCTTTCCAACGAAACAGTTGCAGGGCGACCATGTACGACAATCTTCTCGCCGGCGTACCGACCGACCTGTGGATCGGCGGAGAGTGGCGCAAGGCTTCGGACCAATCCCGTTTCGACGTGATCGATCCTGCGACCGAGAGCGTCATCGCCTCGGTCGCGAGCGCGAGCGCCGACGACGCCCAGGCGGCGGTGGACGCCGCCTCCGACGCATTCCCCGGCTGGGCCGCGAAGAAGCCGCGCGAGCGCGCGGAAATCCTGCGCAAGGCCTTTGAGCTGATCATCGCGCAGGCGGAGCGCCTCGCCCGCCTGATCACGCTGGAGAACGGCAAGGCCCTGCCCGATTCGCGCGGGGAGGTCGCCTATGCGGCCGAATTCTTCCGCTGGTTCGCCGAGGAGGCGGTGCGCAACATCGGGCAAGTCTACAATGCGCCGAGCTCGGGGGCGCGCGTCGTCGTGCAGCACAAGCCGGCCGGCGTCGCGGTGCTGGTCACCCCATGGAATTTCCCGGCCGCGATGGCCACCCGCAAGATTGGGCCGGCGCTCGCCGCCGGCTGCTCCTGCGTCTTGAAGCCCGCCTCCGAGACGCCGCTCACCATGCTCGCGCTCATGCCGATCCTGGAAGAGGCGGGCGTGCCTGCGGGCGTCGTCAATGTCATTCCCTCGCGCCGTTCGGGCCCGGTGGTGAGCGCGATGCTGCAAGACCCGCGCGTGCGGGTCGTGTCCTTCACCGGCTCGACCGAGGTCGGGCGCAAGCTGCTGCGCGAGGCGGCCGACAACGTGATCAAGCCGGCGATGGAGCTCGGCGGCAACGCGCCTTTCATCGTGTTCGAAGACGCCGATATCGACGCCGCGATCGAGGGCGCGATGATCGCCAAGATGCGCAATATGGGCGAGGCCTGCACCGCCGCCAACCGCTTCTACGTGCACGAAAAGGTGCACGACGCGTTTGCGGAGAAACTCGCCGCGCGCATGGGCGGGCTGCGCATGGGGAACGGGCTGGAGGATGGCGTCGCGCTCGGCCCGCTCGTGAATGCCGACACGCGCGACAAGGTCAAGTCGCTGGTCGAAGACGCCACGGCCAAGGGCGCGAAGGTTCTGATCGGCGCGACCCCGCCCTCGGGCAAGGGCTATTTCTATCCGGCCACGGTGCTCACCGGCGTGCCCGACAACGCGGCCATGCTGCGCGAGGAGATTTTCGGTCCCGTCGCGGCGATCCAGACCTTCACCTCCGAGGACGAGGCGGTGCAGCGGGCGAACGACACCGAGTACGGCCTCGTCGCCTATGTCTACACCCAGGACTTGAGCCGCGGCCTGCGCGTTTCGGAGCGGCTCGATTTCGGCATGGTCGGGCTCAATCGCGGCCTCGTCTCCGACCCGGCGGCGCCGTTCGGCGGCATGAAGCAGAGCGGGCTCGGCCGCGAGGGCGCGCACGAAGGTCTGATGGAGTTTTTGGAGACGCAATACGTCTCGGTGAACTGGTGAGAGCATCGAGGCGCCGCGTTGCGCGCCGCCGCCCGCCCTCGGCGTGCTGACCTGTTGACCGCAGGGGGCATCAATGCACTATTGATGTTTGCGTTAGTTTTCCGTCGCTCGGCGCAACATACTGCGCGTTGATAGTCCTTGAACGAACGCACAACTTGCTCGCGTCTTGCCGCGTCACGCGACGCGTCACGAACAAGCGAGCGAATACTTGGGAGGAATCCAATGAAATGCCCGCGCCGCCTCGGCTTCGCGTTGGTCGTCGCCGCCATGATCACGGCCACTCCGCTGGCGGCGCAGCAGGCGCCTTACAAGCTCGGCATCGTGACGTTCCTGTCGGGCGCGGCCGCAGGTCCGTTCGGCGTGCCGGCGCGTAATGCCGGCGAATTGCTGATCGAGGCGCTCAATGCCGGGACGGTTCCGGCGCCCTACGACAAGAAGGGCGTCAACGGCGCGCCGATCGAGACGGTCATTGTCGACGAGGCGGGCGGCACGACCAAGCAGGTCACCGAATATCGCAACCTGGTGCAGCGGCAGAACGTCGACGCCGTGATCGGCTACATCTCGTCGGGCGACTGTCTCGCGATCGCGCCGCTCGCCGACGAGCTCAAGAAGATCACGATTTTCTTCGATTGCGGCACCCCGCGCGTGTTCGAGGACGCGAGCTACAAATACCTGTTCCGCACCGGCCCGACCGCGACCATGGATAATGTCGCGGCGGCGCGCTACCTGCTCGCGCGCAACCCGAACGCCAAAAGCATCGCCGGCATCAACCAGAATTACGCCTGGGGCCAGGACTCCTGGAACGATTTCCGTGCGTCGATGGAAGCGCTCAAGCCGGGGGTGAAGGTCACCACCGAGCAGTTTCCAAAACTCTTGGCCGGACAGTATGGCGCCGAGATATCGGCTTTGCTGGTGGACAAGCCGGATGCCGTGCATTCGAGCTTCTGGGGCGGCGACATGGAAGCGCTCGTGCTGCAGGGCAAGGCGCGTGGCGTGTTCGAAGATCGCAACGTCCTGCTGACATGCGGCGAGACCGCCATGTACCGGCTGGCGACGCAGATTCCGAACGGCGCGATCCTCGGCGGGCGCGGCCCGCATGGCGTGTTCGCTCCCGACAACGCGCTCAATCGCTGGTTCCGCGCCGCCTATACCGAGCGTTACGGAACGCCGCCCACCTATCCTTCCTACAAGATGGTGCAGGCGATTCTGGGCCTGAAGGCGGCGTCGGAGAAGGCGGCGGGCGGAAAGCCCGAGCGACCGAGCGACGAGGCCGTCATTGCGGCTTTCGAGGGCCTGAGCTACGACACCCCGAGCGGCACGGTCGACATGAAGATCGGCAAGGGCCATCAGGCGATTCAGTCGACCGCCTATGGCCGGTTCAAGTTCGATGTCGCGAGCGGCCAGCCGACCCTGACCGACGTGACCGTCTATCCGGCCGAATGCGTCAACCCGCCGGACGGGGTGAAGAGCGAAGACTGGATCAAGGGAGGCTTTAAGGGCGCGAAGTGTCCGTGATGCGGGCGCCCGGACCTGCGCCGGAGCGCGGACGCGACAGACCGAGCAACGCCGCCCGCCCGCGCTCGACTGCCTGTCGCGCTCGCTTTGCTTCGTCATGTTCCGCGCAAGCGGAGCGTGACGCGAGCCTCCGCCGTTTCATTTCAATCATCGATGACATGACGGCTGGATCATCCGCTGGCGCGGATCACAAGGACCCGTCTCGGCTCTTCACGCCTGCCGTTGCGCTGGACTGACGATGCAGAAGCTTTCCGCCATCCTCGTCGACGGCACGACCTACTTCTCATGGCTTTTCATCGTCTCGCTGGGCCTCACGCTCACCTATGGCGTCATGAAAATCCTCAACATCGCGCATGGCAGCTTCTACGCGCTCGGCGCCTATGCCGCTTCCTCCGCGATCGGCGCTTATCTCGTCGGCCAAAATCCGGTGGCCGGCGCCTATCTCGTGCTTTTCGTCGCCGGGATAAGCGTCGGCGCCTTGTCCGGCTTTCTCATCGAGCGCGGCCTGCTCCGCCCGATGTACGGGCGCGATGAAATCATCCTCGTCCTCGTCACCTATTCCGTTTTCCTCGTGCTCGAGGACGTCATCAAGCTGGTTTGGGGCGTGGATCCCTATTTCGCCCCGCAGCCCTACGAACTGCTCGGGCGGGTGTCGATCGGGGGCATCGCCTTTGCGGCCTACGACTTCGCCCTGCTTGGGCTGGCGCTCGTGATCGGCGGTCTCGCGTTCTGGGCGCTCAACTACACGCGGCGCGGCAAGCTTCTTCTCGCGGTGATCCACGATCGCGAGATCTCGACCGCAATGGGCATCAATGTCGGGCGAATGTTCACCGCGACCTTCGTCATCGGCGCGGTGCTCGGCGCGCTCGGCGGCGCGGTCACCGCGCCGGCGATTTCCGTCTCCCCGGGGATCGGCGTCGACGTGATCGTGCTCGCTTTCGCGGTGAGCGTGATCGGCGGGCTCGGCAGCGTCGAAGGCGCGATGCTCGGCGCGCTGATCGTCGGGCTGGCGCGGGCGCTCGCCGTCCATCTCTGGCCGGAGGTCGAGCTGTTTGTGATTTACGCGGTGATGGCGGCGGTTCTCGCGGTGCGGCCGCAAGGGCTGTTCGGCCGCGCCGCCGCACGGAAGATCTGACTCATGCGATGGGGAACCGTGCCTGCGCTCTGCCTCGCGCTCGCGGCATTGCTCGCCGCTGGTCCGTTCCTGCCGTCCTGGGCCGTATTCATGCTGACGGTCGCCTTCGCCAAGGCGCTCGTCGTGCTCGGCCTCGTGATCATGATGCGCGCCGGGCTCGTCTCCTTCGGCCAGGGCTTGTTCTACGGGCTCGGGGCCTATGCGGCGGGGCTCGGGGCGAATTTCTTCGGGCTGACGGATGCGGTGCTGCTCGTCCTGTTCGGCGGCCTCGTTGCCGCCGCGACGGGGTTTGTCCTTGGCTTCGTGATGGCGCGCTACCGCGAAATCTTCTTCGCGATGCTGAGCCTTGCCCTCTCGATGATCCTCTACGGCATTCTCGTCCGCTCGGCTGCGCTCGGCTCGACCGACGGCTTCAACCTGTCGCCGCCGAGTTTCTTCGGCTTCAAGGTCGGCGTGCAGCAGAGCCGGGTTCTGCTCTATGCGGCGACGGTGACGCTCGCCTTCGGCTGCGCCATCGCGCTGCACCGGTTCGTCGGCTCGCGCGCGGGCGTCATCAGCCAGGCCATTCTCACCAACGAGATACGCGTCGAGTATCTCGGCGCGTCGGTCACGCGGGTTCTCCACCTCGTTTATGTGATCGGCGCGGCCATGGGAGGATTGGGCGGCGCGCTGGTGGCGCTCGCGACCGGCCATATCGATCCCGAGCTCGCCTATTGGACGACGTCGGGCGAGTTCGTGTTCGTCGCCATCCTGTCCGGGACGGGGCACGTCGCCGCGCCGCTGCTCGGGATGACGATCTTCGAGGCGATCCGCAGCTTCGCGCTCCAGTATTCGCCCTATACCTGGCAGATGGTGGTCGGCCTGTGCATGCTCGCCGTCATTCTGTTCCTGCCGTCGGGGCTGTGGTCGGTCTTTTCGCGCAAGCACCGTCCGGGAGACGCGACGTGAGCGCTTCGCTGATCTCCGTGCGCGGCCTCGTCAAGCGCTTTGGCGCGGTGGTCGCGGCCGACAATGTGTCGGTCGAAATCCGGCCGCAGGAAACGGTGGGGATCATCGGGGCGAACGGCGCGGGCAAGACGACCTTCGTCAATATGGTGACGGGGTATCTGAAGCCCGACGACGGCGCGATCCTCTTTCGCGGGCACGACATCACGCGGCTTCCGCCGCGCGAGGTGACGCGGCTCGGCATTCGCCGCTCGTTCCAGGTGGCGCAGCTGTTTCCCAATCTGTCGGTGCGCGACAATGTGCTGGTGGCGCTCGCCGCCGCCTCCGGAGCGTTTCCCTCGCCGCTCGCGATGTTGCGAACGCCGGAGCAGATCGAGGAGGCCGGCCGCATCCTCGGTCGCGTGGGCCTGAGCCCGTTCGCGCATCGCACGACGACCGAGCTGCCGCAGGGCCAGCGCAAGCTTCTCGACATTGCGCTCGCGATGATCGGGCAATCGGCGGTGCTCCTGCTCGACGAGCCGACCAGCGGCATCAGCGCCGACGAGAAGTTCCCGCTGATGGACCTCGTCCTGAACGCCGTGCGCGCCGCCGAGGCGACCGTGCTGTTCATCGAGCACGACATGGAGATCGTCGAAAAATACGCCGACCGGGTGATCGCCTTCTATGACGGCCGGGTGATCGCCGACGGCGAGCCGGCGCACGTGTTCGCCGATCCCGATGTGCGTCGCTTTGTCGTCGGCGCCGAGCTGCACCGGCGGGACAGGGGCCGGGCATGAGCGCGACGCTCGACGTCAGCGGCCTCAGTGTCGACATCGCCGGATTGCCGGTGCTCAACGATGTCGCGCTGTCGATCGGGCAAAGCACATTTGTCGGGCTGATCGGCCGCAACGGCGCCGGCAAGACGACGCTGATGCGCGCGATCATGGGCCTCCTGCCGGTGCGTGCTGGCACGATGATGTTCGCCGATCGGGACTTGCGGTCGGTCGCGCCGCAGCGGCGCGCGGGTCTCGGCATCGGCTACATGCCGGAGGATCGCCGGCTCGTGCCGGAACTGACGGTCGAAGAGAATGTGCTGCTGCCCGCCTGGGCGAACGCCGACCCGGCGATCGAGGAGCGGCTCGACTTCGTCTATACGATACTCCCCGAGGTCCGGGAATTCGCCGCGCGCCGCGCCTCGCAGCTGTCCGGCGGCCAGCAGAAGCTGGTCGCGCTTGCCCGCGCCCTGACCTGCGGCCGGCGCTTGCTTCTGTGCGACGAGCCGTTCGAGGGCGTTGCGCCCGCACTCGCGCGGCGGATCGTGGAGGCGATCGCCGCCCTGCGCGCGACCGGAGTGTCCGTGCTGTTGTCGGAATCCGACTATGTTCACTCCGCCGATCTGATCGACGTGCTGTACGTGATCGAGCGCGGCGTGGTGACGAGCTCGGATGCAAAGCAATGAGGTTGCCGCCATGAAAATCCGCGCCGCCATTCTCGAGGAGATGGGTCGCCCGCCGCCTTATGCCGCCTCGAAGCCGCTGTCGATCTCCGAGGTCGATCTCGCGCCGCCGGGTCCGGGCGAGGTGCTGGTGCGCATCGCCGCCGCAGGCCTCTGCCACTCCGATCTTTCGGTAATCGACGGCAACCGGCCGCGGCCGACGCCGATGGCGTTGGGGCACGAGGCCGCAGCCGTGGTGGAAGAGCCGGGCGCGGGCGTCGACGATCTGCGCAAGGGCGACCATGTGGTGCTCGTCTTCGTGCCGAGCTGCGGGCATTGCGAGCCGTGCGCGACCGGCCGCCCCGCTCTGTGCGAGCCCGCGGCGGTCGCGAACGCCAAAGGCACGCTGTTGTCCGGCGCGCGGCGCATCACGCGCAACGGCGCGCCGGTGAACCATCATCTCGGCGTGTCCTGCTTTGCCGAATACGCGACCGTGTCGCGCCGCTCGCTCGTCAAAATCGACCCCGATCTGCCGCTCGACAATGCGGCCTTGTTCGGCTGCGCGGTCCTGACCGGCGTCGGCGCGGTGGTCAACACCGCGCGCGTGACGGCCGGTTCGACCGTCGCCGTGGTCGGGTTGGGCGGCGTGGGATTGGCGGCGCTGCTCGGCGCGGTTGCGGCCGGCGCGGAGCGCATCGTCGCCGTCGATCTCTCCCAAGCAAAGCTCGGACTTGCCAGACAGCTCGGCGCGACCGACCAGTTCGCGGCCGGCGACGCCGACGTCGTTGACAAGATCCGCGAGGCGACGCGCGGCGGCGTCGATTTCGCGTTGGAAATGGCGGGCTCGGTCAAGGCGCTGGAGCTTGCCTACCGCATCACCCGCCGGGGCGGCACGACGGTGACGGCCGGCCTGCCGCCGCCCGACGCGGTTCTGCCCGTGCCGGCGGTCAGCCTGGTCGCGGAAGAACGCACGCTGAAGGGCAGCTATATCGGCACCTCGGTGCCGTCGCGCGATCTGCCGCGCTATCTCGGGCTGTTCCGGCGCGGCCGCCTGCCCATCGATCGGCTGCTCACCGATCGCCTGCGGCTCGACGACATCAATGCGGGCTTCGACCGGCTGCAGCGCGGCGAGGCGGTGCGGCAGATCGTCGTGTTCAATTGAGAACTGCCGGCTTCGGATCGCACGCGCCGCGCGGTCGATGCCGGTCAGAGATGGCGGCGAAGAAAAGCCCCTGCGCTCGCGAGCGCGCGACGCCCCGGCTCGAGACGCGCATTCCACAATTGCCAGGCATGAATCATGTGCGGCCAGATTTCGAGCGTGACGGACACGTCGGCTGAGCCGGCCGCGCCTGCAAAGCGGGTGGCGTCGTCGAGCAGCGTCTCGGCCGAACCCACCTGGATGAGCATCGGCGGCAGGCCTTTGAGATCGGCATAGAGGACGGACAAGCGCGGGTCCGTCCGGTCGATCCCGGCTGGGACATAGGCGTCGGCGAGTTCACAAAGATAGGCCTTGTGAATAAGCGGATCGACGGCATTTTTCGTGTCCAGCGTCGCGCCGGACATGGTCAGGTCGGTCCAGGGCGACACGAGCCAGGCGCAGCCCGGCAGGTCCTCGCCTGCGTCGCGCAGTTGCGTGAGCAGCGCGACCGTGAGCCCGCCGCCCGCGCTGTCGCCGCCGATCGCGATGTTCCGCGCGGCGACGCCCTGCTTGCGCAGGAACCGCCACGCGGTGCTCGCGTCCTCCAGCGCGGCCGGGAACGGATGCTCCGGCGCGAGCCGATAGCCGACCGCGAGCGTTCGCATCCCGCCCGCCCGGCCGGCCTCGGTCACCATCCGGCGATGGCTCACGATGGACCCGGAGCAGTAGCCGCCGCCGTGGAAAAACATGAGGACGCGCGCGGGATCGCTGCCCGGAACGATCGACCACTCGCTGGGCACGCCGTCGAGATCGAC
This sequence comes from uncultured Rhodoplanes sp., assembly GCA_964354425.1. Taxonomy (GTDB): domain Bacteria; phylum Pseudomonadota; class Alphaproteobacteria; order Rhizobiales; family Xanthobacteraceae; genus Rhodoplanes. Next base: position 9,287 of record CAYGZV010000091.1, read on the forward strand.
CGCCTCGCGCTTGACGTCATCGGCGACCGGCCAGACCGATCCGACCTCGTCGAGGCGCTGCCGCCGTTCCGCCCAGCCGACCGGTCTCGGTTTTTCGGTCAGCAGCGCGCGGACCGCATCGATTTCGCTCATCGGCTATCCCCCTCAGTTGAACGCCATCCGGTTTCGCAGCATCTAAAGACGGCCCGCGAGGATCGACAATGATGCGCCTTTATCATTCCCTGACGGCGTCCGGCAGCGCTGGGTTCGCCGCTGCTCCGCGCCTGCCTGTTCCGGCGCAGGCCGTGGCGAGCCGCGCCCGCCTGGCCTCGATCGATCTGCTGCGCGGTCTTGTCATGATTCTGATGGCGCTCGACCACACCCGCGACTTTTTCGGGGCAAGCGGCTTCAATCCCCGGGACGTGGCCGAACCGGCGCTGTTCCTGACCCGCTGGATCACCCATTTCTGCGCGCCTGTCTTCATCTTTCTGGCCGGCGTCTCGGCCTATCTCTATGGCGTGCGCGAGCAGGGCGTCGGCGGGGTGAGCCGCTTTCTCCTGACGCGCGGCCTGTGGCTCATGCTGATCGAGTTCACGATCGTGCGCATGGGATGGAGCTTCAGTCTCGACCTCAACCACTTCACCACGCAGGTCATCTGGGTGATCGGCGCGTCCATGGTGGTGCTGGCGGGACTCGTCCATTTGCCGCGCTGGGCCATCGCCGCGGTCGCGCTCGCCATGATCGCCGGACACAATCTGCTCGACGGGGTGCGCGCCGAGCATTTCGGCCAGGCGGGCTTTGTCTGGAATCTGCTGCATCAGCCAGCCATCGTGCGCTTCGGCCTCGAGACGCGGCTGCTTGCCCTCTATCCGCTCGTGCCGTGGGCAGGCGTGATGGCCGCCGGATATGCGCTCGGCCCGCTCCTGCAGCGCGACGCGGTTTCGCGCCGGCGCTGGCTCACGGGGCTCGGCCTCGCGGTCACGGCCGGCTTCATCGTGCTGCGGGCCACCAATCTCTATGGCGATCCGGCGGAGTGGGCGGGCCAGAGCGGCTGGCTGGCCACGGCGCTGTCCTTCGTCAATTGTGAGAAATATCCGCCGTCGCTGCTCTATCTGATGATGACCCTGGGGCCGGCGCTCCTCCTGCTCGCGGCGTTCGAGAGCGCACACGGGCGCCTGGCCGGATGGATCGTCACCTTCGGGCGCGTGCCGTTCTTCTATTATGTCGTGCACATTTACCTGATCCATGCGCTCGCGGTGGCCTATGCGGCGGCGCTGTTGGGCGACGCGTCATGGCTGTTCGGCTCGTTTTCCCCGAACCGGCCGGACGGCTACGGCTTGGGCCTTCCGGCTGTTTACGCCGTGTGGCTGCTCGTGGTCGTTACGCTTTATCCGCTGTGCCGGTGGTTTGCCGCGCTCAAGCAGCGCCGCCGCGAATGGTGGTGGAGCTATCTCTGAGCC
>CAYGZV010000092.1:0-10500 GCA_964354425.1 uncultured Rhodoplanes sp.
AGACCGCCGAGATCAGCGCCTGGCTGCTCGCCCAGGCCGCGCGGGCAGGTCAGCGTTAGGGCTGTGCAATAAACGCTCGGTTCCTTTCAGCGAGTTCGTGTTCCGGGCGCAGCGCAGCACGAAGTGCGCGCTGCAGAACCGGGACCTGCGGGCGGGTGGGTCCCGCATCTGCGCCGCACCGCTTTGCGCTGCGCCGCGCGGGACACGCGTCGGTGCTTGTGAGGGAGCGAAGCGTCAGAGGCCCGACGCTGGCGCGGCTCTTCGGCATGCCGCCTCGGGAAAAGGTGGATCGCGCGGTATCCCGTCCCTCGATGCGTTGATTTCCGCTAACATCGCATGTCCGATTCGCGGGCCCGAGCGCCGCCGACCGCGGCGCATCGACGTGGACTCATGCGATTTCTCCACACCGCCGATTGGCAGATCGGCAAACCGTTCCTGCGCTTCGGCGAAAAGGCGGAGGCCTTGCGCGCCGCGCGGCTCGACGCGGTCGAACGACTGGGCGAACTCGCCGTCGCCGAAGGCGTCGCGCATGTGCTGGTCGCGGGCGACGTTTTCGATTCCGAAACGCCGGCGAACGTCACCCTGCGCGGGCCGCTGGAACGCATGCACCGCTTCGCGCGGGTCACCTGGCACCTTCTGCCGGGCAATCACGATCCGCACCGGCCGGGCGGCATCTGGGAGCGCGTGCGCGCGCTCGGCGCGCCGCCCAATGTGCGGCTGCATCTCGAACCCCGACCGGTCGCGCTCGGCGATGTCTGCTTTCTCTTGCCCGCGCCGCTCACCGGCAAGGCCGAGACGCGCGACCTCACCGCGCGCATGCAGGAGACCCCGACGCCGGAGGGCGCGATCCGCATCGGGCTCGCCCACGGCGCGATCGCCCAATTCGGGGCGGGCGACGGCGAGGCGAAGAACCCGATCGATCCCGCGCGCGCCGAGCGCGCCGGGCTCGATTACCTCGCGCTCGGCGACTGGCATCGCACGCAGGCGATCAATGCGCGCACCTGGTATGCGGGCACGCCGGAGCCCGACCGTCACAACAGCCAGGCCGTCGGGAGCGCGCTGATCATCACCATCCCGCGCGCCGGCGCGGTTCCGGATATCGAGCGGCGGTGCGTCGGAACCTATCATTGGCGCAGCGACGCGATCACGCTGAGCGAACCCGACCAGCTCGCCGCGCACGAGGCCGCGCTGCAAACGGCCGCCGCGCCGGTCTCGAAGCTCGTGCTTGCGCTTTCGGTCCGCGGCGCCGCCTCGATCGCCGCGCGCCGCATGCTCGATCAGTGGATCGAGCGGCTGCAGGCCTTGGTTTTCCATCTCGACGTCGATCTCGACCTGCGCGTCCGCCCCCACCGCGACGATCTCGAGACGATCGACTTCGACGGCGTGCTGCGCCGAGCCGCCGAGACCTTGAAGGAGCGCTCGGTCGACCCGGCATTCGCTCTTGCCGAGCGCCAAACGGCCGAGGACGCGCTGATGACCCTGTATCTCGAAGCGACGGCCTAGCGGTCAACGCGATGATCATCACCCATATCGCGGTCGAGGGCGTCGGGCGGTTCCGCAGGCGCCACGTCGTGCGCGGGCTCGGGCCGGGCCTCAATCTGCTGTGCGCGCCGAACGAAGCGGGCAAGTCCACCATATTCCGCGCCGTGCAGGCCTGCCTGTTCGCCCGCCACGACAGCAACACCAAGGAGACCCGAGCGCTCGGCTGCATCGGGGCGCAGCTCTCCGCCTGCGTCGAGGTGGGATTTCACTGCGGCGACTCCGATTATCGTATCGAGAAGACATTCCTGCGCAGCCATGCGAGCCGGCTGTACAAGGCGGAGCGCTTGATCGCCGAGGGGCGCGCGGCCGACGAGGAGCTCTGGTCGATTCTCGGTCTGGCTCCGGGAGCGCGAAGCTTCGAGGAGTCCGCCTTCGGCCTTTTGTGGGTTCGCCAGGGCCAGTCGTTTGAGCCGGTCAAGCCGGGCGGGGAGGGGCGGGCGCTGCTCAACCGCGTCATCGAAGCCGAGGTCGGCCAGGTGCTCGGCGGCGAACGCGGCGAGCGCGTGTTCACGAATGTCGTCGCCCAGCTTTTTCCGGAAGAGACCAAGACCGGACAGCCGAAAACGGGCGGCGCGTGGAAGGCGGCGATCGATCGGGTCGAGGCCGCGCGCCGCGCGCTCGACGGCGTGCGCGCGACGCTTGCGGCGCTTGAAGCCGATCGCGGCGCGCTCGCGGCAAAGCTGCGCGAGCGGGACGGGCTGGCCGACGCCGGCGTGCTTGCGGAGATGCAGGCCGCTCTCGAGATCGCCGCGCGCGAACGCGAGACCGCGAACGGCCTCGACCAGACCGCACAACAGGCCGAGATCGCGGCGGCCCGCAGCGAACTTGCGTTTGAGCGCGCGCGCGACAAGCATCAGCGGTTGGTCGCGCTCGACCAGCGCATCGCAGGATCGCGCGCCCGCATCGGCGGACTCGACCAGCAGGCGCAAGAGCAGGATGCGGCGCTGAACAAACTGGCGGCGGCGCTCGGCGCTCGGGAGAACGCGCTGGCGGACCTCGCCGATCGGCTCACCGCGGCCGAGCGTGCAGCGGATACGGCGCGGGCATGCGAACTTGCCGCGCACGACGCCGAGCGCGTTGGCGAACTGCGGACGCGGCTCGATCAGGCGCGCGCGTTGCGCGATCGGATCGGCGTTCTCCACCAGGCCTTCGCCGTGTCGACCATTGCGCCCGACGCCCTGCGCCGGATCGAGCAGGCCGCGCAAGCTCTCGACGCGGCGCAGATGCGGCGCGAGGCGAAAGCGCCGCGCATCGCCATTCGGCTCGGGCCGCACGGCGCCGGGCGGGTCACCTGCGGGGGCGGGACGATCACCGGCCCGCGCGACCTCGCCGCACGCGAGCCGCTGCGCATCGAAGTCGCGGAGATCGCCTCGATCGAGATCACGCCGGCCGCGAGCCCGGAGGATGCGCAGAGCATCGATCGCGCGCGTGAGACGCTGGACCGCGAGCTTCGCGCCGTTGGCGCAGGCTCGCTCGCCGTGGCGCGGGAGCGCCGCGCGAAGGCCGACGATATCGCCACCGAGCAGCGCGGGCTTGCCGCCGAACTCGCCGTGATCGCGCCGGACGGAAAGGGTGAAGACGGCGTCGTCCTGCTGGAAAAGGCAGTGTCCGAGGCGCAGGCGAAGCTCGCCGCTTTCCCCGGCATGGCGGAAGCCCTCTCCGATCGCGAGGCGCTGCGCGCGCGGCGCGGCGCGGCGGAGCAGGCCCGCGACGCGCTCAAGCGCGAGCATCGCGATCTGCAAGCCGTGGCGCTCGCTGCGCGAAGCAGTGTCGCGGCCGAAAACATGCGGCTCGCCGCGTTCCGCGGCGACCGCGCCGCGGCGCGGGACAGGCTGGCCGAGGACCTCGCGCTGTGCCCGGACGAGGAGCGGCCGCACAAGCTCGTCGTGCTCGCGGCGGAGGCGGCGCAGGCCGGCGCGCTGTGCGCGCAGGCGCAGGCCGAGGCGGCGCGGTTGCGCGCCGCCGTTCCGAGCTGCGAACAGCGCGAGGCGATCGAGGCGCGGGTGAAACGCCTCACCCAGGCAATCGCCGCGCGGCAGGACCGGCTGCAGGAGGTCGAGCGCGACATTGCCGGGCTGCAGGGCCGTATCGCCAGCCGGGGCGGAGAAGGTCTCGGCGAACGGGAGAGCGAACAGGTCGAGGCGCTCGCGCTCGCGGAGAAGGAGCTTGCGCGCATCGAGCGGCGGCTCGCCGCCCTTCGTCTTCTGCGCGACACGATCGAGACCTGCCGGCGCGAGGCGCGCGAGACATTCCTCGCGCCCGTGAAACGCGCGATGCAGCCTTATCTGCAGACGCTCTTCCCCGGCGCCGCTGCCGAGCTCGACGAGGACTTCACGATCGGAAGCGTGCAGCGGAGCGGGGCCGAGATCGAGCCGTTCGGTTCTCTCTCGGACGGAACGCGCGAGCAGATCGCCATCGTTGTGCGGCTTGCCTTCGGCCGACTGCTCGACGAACGCGGCCAGCGGGCGCCGGTGGTGCTCGACGACTCGCTCGTTTTCTCCGACGATGAACGCATCGAGCGCATGTTCGACGTGCTGATGCAGGCGGCCGAGAAACAGCAGGTGATCGTGCTGACCTGCCGCAGCCGCGCCTTCCAGAGCTGCGGCGGTCGCCCGCTCGCGATCGAACCGGACGGCTCGCCGCATGCTGCTGCGGCGGGCCGTGTTTCTCTCCGGCTGGTGGGAAGCGGGTGACGCCGAGCGCGGGTTGATCTGTCTCCCGCTCATTCCCGCGGAAGCGGGAATCCAGTTCCTTGAGCAATCACTGGGTCCCCGCTTGCGCGCCGCTTGCGCGGGGACGAGCGGAATCCCATGACCGGTTAGCGCGCGAATTCGCCCCCTCCCCAACCCTCCCCCGCCAGCGGGGGAGGGAGCGGAGTGAAGCGACGCGGGAGGGGGCTTCTGATTATCGGGTCAAGCTCGGCGATGGCGATGAGTTGGGCTGGATGACGGAGCCGTCGGCTAGGACCCATGTCACCGCGCCGTCACCCAATTCTCATCGTCCCGCAACAGGAATCGCGCACCACACAGCGGCGGGATGCGCGCCTGCCGCACCGGTGCGGCAGGGCTGACAGCCTGCGAAGGCTGGGCGGATGTCGCTACAGGCCAGTCCGCTGAACTGGGAGCCGCCGGCGGCGCACGAGCTTTTGCGTTGGCCGCTGCCCTACCAGGGCTTCGCCAATCGCTACCTGGTCCGTGGACTGGCGCTGCTCGCGCGCCGGCGCGTGCTCGCCGTCTCCGGGCTGCAGCATGTCCGCCCCGGTCTCGACCCGTTCATTCTCGCCATCAATCACAACTGCCGGACCGAGGCGCTGCTCGTTCCCGCGCTGATCATGCTGCATCGGGGCGGACGCCTCATCCATTTCATGGCGGATTGGAATTTCCGTCTGATCCCCGGCATCGGGCTGATCTATCGCCGCGCCGAGACCATCACGGTGACGGCCAAGCACGCAAGGCCGCGCGTGCTCGACGCGCTCAAGCCGTTCTATCGGCATTCGCGGACCGTGCTCGACCGCGCCCGCCTCTATCTCGCGCATGGCCGCTCGGTCGGCATCTTCCCGGAAGGCAAGGTCAATCGCGATCCGCACCGGCTGCTGGCCGGCCGGCGCAGCGCCGCGCTGTTGTCGCTTCAGGCCGGCGTTCCGGTGGTGCCGGTCGGCATCAGGTTTCCGCGCGCCGAGCCGAACCGGCCCATTCGCGACCGCGACCTGATGGAGGTCCATATCGGGCCGCCTCTGCATCCCCCGCCGGGGGAATCGCGCCTTCGGTTCGCCGCGCTGCACGACTGGCACGCCGCCGTCATGACCGAGATCGCCCGCCTTTCGGGCAAGTCCTGGACCCCTGACAGGGAGGGCCGCCATGAACCTTGAGAGCCGCCTTTCGGTGGAGCGCGTCGTCGATGAGACTGGCCGTCAACATGTGATCGAGGTTTTGCGCGCAACTTATCTGCGCGAAAAGCGCTGGGTGAGCGACCCGGAAGCGCAGATCCCGCCGGAAGACCTGCGATGCGAGGAGATTTCCTGGTTCGTCGTGAGCCGGCGCTCGCGTCCCGCCGGCGTGCTGCGCATCCGCTACGATCCCCCGCTCGCGGCTTACGCGAAATACGGCTTCAAGCTGCTCGACCCCGAAGTGCCGGTGGAAAGTTTCCTGCGCGAGAATCGCATCGCCGAGATCGGCCGCTTCGCGGTGATCCCGCGCTATCGCCGCCGCTTCATGGTGGCCGCGGCTCTGATTCGGGCCGCGACGGCCGAGACCGTCGCGCGCGGCTACACGCATTTCATCACGGACGTGTTCGAGGACGAAGCGCATAGCCCCTACGGCTTCCATACGCGCGTCATGGGATTCCATCCCGTCGCCACCCACGACGTCGGCGAACTGAACTGCCGCAACCGGCGCATCACCATGGTGCTCGACCTCAGGGCCGCCTATCAGCGGCTCAAGCAGCGCGGCAACTGGATCTACCGCTATCTCACCGGCCAGTGGGACGACGCCCTGCACCGCCGGCTCGCGGTGTAATGCTCCGCGGCCAAGGGCCCTACCGCGTGAGCCGCTCGATCACGTCCTCGGCGATCGAGAGCGAGGAGGTCAGGCCGGGCGACTCGATGCCGAACAGTTGGACGAGGCCCGGCAGGCCGTGCTCGGCGGGGCCGTCGATCAGGAAGTCGGCCGCCGGCTCGCCGCGCGCGGTGAGCTTGGGGCGGATTCCGCAATAGTCCGGAACCAGCGCGCCGTCCGGCAGAGCCGGGAAATAGGTGCGGATGCTCGCATAGAACGACTCGGCGCGGCGCGCATCGACGGCGTAGCTCTCGCTTTCGATCCACTCGACATCGGGGCCGAAGCGCATGCGCCCGGCGAGGTCGAGCGTGACATGGGTGCCGAGTCCGCCCTCCACCGGGGCCGGATAGATGAGCCGGGAGAAAACCGGGCGGCCCGCATATTGGAAGTAGTTGCCCTTGGCCAGCACCTGTTTGGGCACGCGCGCCGGCGGATATGGCTCCGTCGCGCGCGCCAGCGCCTGTGCCCCGAGGCCCGCCGCATTCACCACCGCATCGACGACGAGAGCGCCGGGCTCGCCGCCGCCATAGCGCACCTCCCAGCCGTCGGCGCAGCGCGCCAGTCCGGTGATCGGCGTGCGCAGCGCGACCGAGCCGCCGCGATCCTCGATGTCGCCGCGCAGCGCCAGCATCAGGCGGTGGCTGTCGATGATGCCGGTCTCGGGCGAATGCAGGGCGGCGACGCAGGCGAGCGCCGGCTCCATCGCCTTCGCCTCCGCCGCCTCGATGACGCGCATGCCCTCGACGCCGTTCACGGCCGCTTGTTTGAGCAGCGCCTCCATCTTGGCGATCTCGGCCTCGCGGGTGGCGACGATCAGCTTGCCGTATTTGTTGTGCGGGACGCCGTGCGAGGCGCAATACGCATAGAGCATGTGCCGCCCGCGCACGCAGTGCCGCGCGCGCAGCGAACCGGTCGGATAATAGATGCCGGCGTGGATCACCTCGCTGTTGCGCGACGAGACGCCGGTCCCGATCTGCCCTTCCGCCTCGGCGACGATCACGTCGTGCCCGCGCAGCGCCGCGGCGCGCCCGACCGCGAGCCCGATCACGCCGGCGCCGATGATCAGTATTTGCATTGGTGAACTCGCGCTTTGCGGGCGCCGGCGCGGCTTGGCTCAAAGCGCCGCCTCTCCTCCCTCCCGCCTTGTGGGGGAGGGTTGGCGAGGGGGGGCTGTTGCGAGGCGAGGGCTGGCTGAATTGCCCCCACCCCTGACCGCTCCCCACAAGGGGGAGGGGAATGAGCTGGTGCTGCGGCGATGTTGGGCATCAGGGCTCGTGCGTCTTCGGTGTGGGAATTCATTCTCCGCCCGCGTTGATGCAGTCGCCCAGCGCGATCTCGCCCGCGGCGATGACTTCGGCATAGACCCCGCAGTCGACATGGTCGAAGCACTGCATCAGGGTCTTCGGGATGTTCATGTCGCGCATGCCGGTGTAGGGCTCCACATTCGTCGCGGCGCAGCGCTCGATGCGCTTGACCACGCGCAGCCGCGCCGGGCCGACGGCGATTTCCTGCCCGATCAGGTCGAACTCCCGCCAGGCCGGCCATCCGGATACGTAGACATTGCCGCGGAAGCGCAAGGGATCGACCGGCGCGCCGACGGCCATCTCGATCGCCGCGACCGACGCGAGATTGATGAACGAGACGACCTTCCGCGCCACGTCGGAGAAGCTGTGCCCGTCCGCGTGAAGAACCCTGGGCGGTCCGCGCAGCTCGTTCGCGCAATAGCGGGCGAAGAAGGTCTCGATCGCGGCGCGGCCCTCGGCCGTGCGCAGGTCCCCGCTCGCCGCCCCCGCGCCGCTGTCGGCGATGCTCAGCGTGTGCGAGGCCTCGTCGAACCGTGCATCGAGCGCCGCCAGCCGCTCGTTCCGCATCAGCATGAGGAAGCGCTGCTTGGGGAAATAGGCCGGCGCCGCCGGGTCGAAGCCCGACGGCCCGTTCTCGATCGCATAGAGCCGGTCGCAGGGAAGCGTTTGGCCGACCGCAAGCGGGGCGCGCGGCAGCGCCTGCGGCGAGAGTCCTTTCACCGGGTAGCGGTAGATCGCCTGGATGCGGGCGCTTGACACTGGACGGGCCTTTCGCGTGAGCGCACCTGATAGCCACTCGGATGCGGAATGCCTAGACCGGCCGCCCGCGAATTCCCCCGCCCGTCCCCCTTCCGAGGGCGCGCAGCCCCTCCTACATCTTGGGACAGGCGGCGCCTTCACGGGCCGCCGAGCCGTTATTGAAGGCGTCATTGCGGCGCCCATGACGATAAACCGGTCGCGCCTTCTCGGGCGGCCGAAGGAGTAAAGACCCATGAATTTCGACAAATACACCGATCGGGCCCGCGGGTTTGTTCAGTCGGCGCAATCGCTTGCGCTGCGCGAGGGGCATCAGCAATTCGCCCCCGAGCACCTCCTCAAGGTGCTGCTCGACGATCCGGAAGGGCTCGCCGCCGGCCTGATCGACCGCTCCGGCGGGCGCTCGCGCGAAGCGCTGACCGAGGTCGAGGCGGCGCTGAAGAAGCGTCCGAAGGTGGAAGGCGGCGGGGCGGGCCAGCTTTATATCGATCCGGCGCTCGCGCGCGTGTTCGACGCCGCGGAAAAGCTTGCGGAGAAGGCGGGCGATTCCTTCGTCACCGTCGAGCGACTCCTGCTGGCGCTCGCGATCGAGAAGGACAACGAGGCGGGCAAAATCCTCAAACGGGTTGGCGTCACGCCGCAGAATCTCAACGCCGCGATCGAGGCGCTGCGCAAGGGCCGCACCGCGGATTCGAGTTCGGCCGAGAACGCCTATGACGCGCTGAAGAAATACGCGCGCGATCTCACCCAGGCGGCGCGCGACGGCAAGCTCGATCCGGTGATCGGCCGCGACGAGGAAATCCGCCGCACGATCCAGGTGCTCTCGCGCCGGACCAAGAACAATCCGGTGCTGATCGGCGAGCCGGGCGTCGGCAAGACCGCCATCGTCGAAGGACTGGCGCTGCGCATCGTCAACGGCGACGTGCCGGAAAGCCTCAACGACAAGAAGCTGCTCGTCCTCGACATGGGCGCGCTGATCGCCGGCGCGAAATACCGCGGCGAGTTCGAGGAGCGGCTGAAGGCCGTGCTGCAGGAGGTGATCTCCTCCGCGGGCGGCATCATCCTGTTCATCGACGAGATGCACACGCTGGTCGGCGCGGGCAAGGCGGAAGGGGCGATGGACGCCTCCAACCTGCTCAAGCCGGCGCTCGCGCGCGGCGAACTGCACTGCATCGGCGCGACGACGCTCGACGAATACAAGAAGCATGTGGAGAAGGACGCCGCCCTCGCCCGGCGCTTCCAGCCGATCTATGTCTCCGAGCCGACGGTCGAAGATACGATTTCGATCCTGCGCGGACTGAAGGAGAAGTACGAGGCCCATCACGGCGTGCGTATCACCGACGCGGCGATCGTCGCCGCGGCGACGCTCTCGAACCGCTACATCACCGACCGTTTCCTGCCCGACAAGGCGATCGACCTGATCGACGAGGCGGCGGCCCGGCTGAAAATGCAGGTCGATTCGAAGCCCGAGGAACTCGATACGATCGACCGCGAGATCATCCGCCTGAAGATCGAGCAGGAGGCGCTCAAGAAGGAGCGCGATCCCGGGTCGCGCGAGCGGCTCAACGGGCTCGAGGTCGAGCTTGTGGCCTTGGAGAAGAAATCGTCCGATCTCACCTCGCGGTGGAAGGCGGAAAAAGAGAAGCTGTCGGACGCCCAGAAGCTCAAGACCGAGCTCGATCAGTTGCGGGTTGAACTCGCCAATGCGCAGCGGCGCGGCGAATATCAGCGCGCGGGCGAACTCGCCTATGGCCGCATTCCCGAGATCGAGAAGAAGCTGAAGACGGTCGAGGAGGCCGAAGCCAAGGGCGCGATGGTCGAGGAGGAAGTGACCGCAAACCATGTCGCCCAGGTCGTCTCGCGCTGGACCGGCGTGCCCGTCGACAAGATGCTCGAGGGCGAGAAGGAGAAGCTCCTGCGTATGGAGGAGAGCCTCAGCAAGCGCGTGGTCGGCCAGGCGGAAGCGGTGCGTGCGGTGTCGACGGCGGTGCGCCGGGCCCGCGCCGGCCTGCAGGACCCGCATCGCCCGATCGGCTCGTTCATGTTCCTCGGGCCGACCGGCGTCGGCAAGACCGAGCTCACCAAGGCGCTCGCCGCGTACCTGTTCGACGACGAGCAGGCGCTCCTGCGCATCGACATGTCGGAATACATGGAGAAGCACTCGGTCGCGCGCCTGATCGGCGCGCCCCCCGGCTATGTCGGTTACGAGGAGGGCGGCGCCCTCACCGAGGCGGTGCGGCGGCGGCCCTACCAGGTGGTGCTGTTCGACGAGATCGAGAAGGCGCATCCGGACGTGTTCAACGTGCTGCTGCAGGTGCTCGACGACGGCCGCCTCACGGACGGGC
>CAYGZV010000093.1:0-10433 GCA_964354425.1 uncultured Rhodoplanes sp.
ACCAGCGCATCGTCCTCGCGATCCTGATGCGCGTAGATCGTGTCATAGCCGATCACCCAGCAGATCGAGCCGGCATAGAGCGCGAAGGCCGCGGGATCGAGCCGGCCGAACGCGCCCGCCCATCCCATCAGCGCCCCCCAGGAGAAGGCAAGCCCGAGAAAAATCTGCGGCCAGTAGGTGATCCGCTTCATGAACGGATAAAGCGCGACGATCGCGAGCGAGGCGATGCCCACCCCGATCGCGAACGCGTTGAACTGGACGAGCACGAGAAATCCGACAAGCGACTGGAGCACGGCGTAAGCGAGCGCCTGCTTCAGGCTGACCTGTCCGGAGGCGATCGGCCGCGAGCGCGTGCGTTCGACCAGCGGATCGATGTCGCGGTCGACGATGTCGTTCCATGTGCATCCTGCGCCGCGCATCACGAAGGCGCCGACGAAGAACAGGGCGAGATGCCAGAGATTGGGGAGCGCCGCGCCGGCATGCACCGCGGCGAGCGCCGCCGACCACCAGCAGGGCATCAGGAGGAGCCATGCGCCGATCGGGCGATCGAAGCGGGACAGCCGCAGATAGGGGCGCAGCGGGGCGGGCGCCACCCGGTCGACGAAGTTCCCGGTCGAATCGGCGACCCGGCCTGACGCCCCGCTCATCGTCCGAGCGGCGTACCGGTCAATGTGTTGAGCGTGCCCGTCGCTGCGCTCGGGCGGTTCGTGTCGGCCATCGGCATCCGCGTCGTGCCGAGGGCTTCGCTCAGGGTCGGCGGGGGGGCTTTTGCGGGCGCGGCGCCGAGGCCGCCTCCGTCGCAAACCTGCTTCGCGCTCTTGGCGATATTGTCGTGACCCGTCTTGAGCTGGTCGATGATCTTCTCAGGGATGCCGCAGCTCGAAGCATTGTCCTTGACATATTTCGCCCATTTGCCGATCGCCCCCTCGAAGGACTTCAGAATGGTGCACATTTCCTCGCGCTGGGCCTTGCGCGCCCCGGCCGCCTTCGCGGCCTTGGCGCGCTTGTCGGTCTCGCCTTGAAGCTTGGTGAACTCGTCCATGCAAGGGGGCGAATTGCCTGCGCCAGGACCTTGCGGCGGGACCGGCGTCATGGGGCCCGAGCCCATCGGCGCCGCCATCATCGGGGCGGGGGCGGGGGCTGCCGCCGCGGGCGCGCCCGCGCGCGGTGGGTTCGCCGGCCAGGGGGCCGATGCCCCTCCGCCCGCCGGAGGGTCGTTCGGCCACGGCAATGTCTGCGCCTCGCAGCGCAATGCGAGCAGAGCGGCGGCGGAAAATGCGACCGCCGCAAGCGATCTCGACGCCATTTTTCGCATATCCCGGCTTCCCCTTTTCTGCCCGCCTGGAAGAAAGCCCCCGAATCCGGCGATACAGGGGCGGATTCGAGGCTTCGGGCCTGTTCTATGCTCTGTCGCCAGGCCGCAGCGCCGCCGCAGCCTTCATCCGGGAGCAAGCCGCATGGCGCGATACGACTTCCGCACGCCTCGCCTTCACGTCGAGGACCGGCTCGCGCCCGGAGCGCGCCTGATTCTGCCGATAATGCAACAGCATTACCTTAAGGATGTCCTTCGGCTCAAGCCCGGCGAGGGCGTCCTTCTCTTCAATGGGCTCGACGGGGAGTGGCGCGCGGCGCTTGCCGAGGGCGCGAAGCGCGGGCTGGCCCTTCTTGTGGTCGAGCAGACGCGGACGCAGACCGCCCCCGGCGATCTCGACTACCTGTTCGCCCCGCTCAAGCGCGGGCGGCTCGACTACATGGTGCAGAAGGCGGTCGAAATGGGGGCGTCGCGGCTGCAGCCAGTGCTCACGCGCCATACCCAGGCCGAGCGGGTCAACACCGCGCGCATGCGGGCCAACGCCATCGAAGCGGCGGAGCAGTGTGGCATTCTGAGCGTGCCCGGGGTGGAGGAGCCGGTCGCGTTCGAGCGCGCGCTGGCCGCGCTTGCGCCCGACCGCCTGCTCGTGTTTTGCGACGAAGAGGCGCCGATCGCCGATCCGGTCGCGGCCCTGGCTGCGGCCAGGCGAAAGGCGGGCGAGACGCCGCCGCTTGCGCTGCTGATCGGCCCGGAAGGCGGGTTCCACGCCGAGGAGCGCGCCCGCGTGCTCGCCCGCGAAGGCGTGGTCAGGCTCGCGCTCGGCCCCCGCATCCTGCGCGCCGACACCGCCGCGGTGGCCGCGCTCGCGCTCGTCCAGGCCGTCCTGGGCGATTGGGGGTAGGCGCGCGTGCCGTCCGGGCAACAGTCGCCTGGTTTCGCGCCGCGGCGACCGTTCTGTCCTTGACCCCGCGAGACCTGCGCGTCACGCTCAAACACAAGGGAAGAGGGGGGTCACCATGCGCGACCTGCGCACGCCTGTTTGCGGGCGGGTGATGGATCGGGTCAGGACGGCCCTCGTCATGGCCGCCGCCGCCGGCGCGGTCCTGATCGGCTTCGTCGCCCAGAGCTGGGCCGCGAGCATCCTGGACCTCAATTTCTGGATGTCCGGCCCGCGTTACGAGGCGGTCGTGCCTTTGTGCGACGAGCCGGCGCCGCTGGCGAAAATCCAGACGCGCTTCGCCAGCAAAGAGTATCGGTTCTGGAACACCGAGCTGAAGATCGTCGGCTTCCAGGACCTGCGCGAGGTCGCGTTCATGCCCTGGACATCGGGCACGATTCCGCGCCGCTTCTGCACCGGCAGAGCTCTGATCTCGGACGGGAAATTCCGCACGATCCATTACCTGATCGCGGAAGACACCGGCATCATCGGCACGACCTGGGGCGTCGAATGGTGCGTCGTCGGGCTCGACCGCAACTGGGCCTACAACCCGGCCTGCCGGATGGCGCTGCCCTGAGTTGCGGGGCGCGGAGATCACCTGCTGCGCTCGGCGAGCGCCCCCTTGATCGTCAGAAAATCGCGCCAGGCAAGCCGCTTGGCGAGCGGCTGGCGCAGCAGATAGGCGGGATGCAGCGTCGCGATCGCGCGGATTTCGCGCGTGCCGGTCTCGTAGGGGAACCAGCGCCCGCGCGTGCGCATGATTCCGTCCTTCACGCCGATCAGCGCCTGCGTGGCGGGCGCGCCGAGACAGACCAGAATGTCGGGATTGGCGAGTTCGATCTGCCGCAGGATGAAGGGCAGGCAGATCTGGCTTTCCAGCGGGGTGGGCGTGCGGTTGCCGGGCGGACGCCATGGAATGATGTTGGCGACATAGGCGCTTTGCCGGTCAAGCCCGATCGCCTCCATCATGCGGTCGAGAAGGCGGCCCGACCGGCCGACAAAGGGCAGGCCTTCACGATCCTCCTCGGCGCCCGGCGCTTCGCCGACGAACATCACCGGCGCGGCCGGGTTGCCGTCGGCAAAGACGAGCCTGGTCGCCGTCGCCCGGAGCGCGCAGCCCTCGAAGCGCGACAGGATGGCGGCAAGCTCCTCGAGGCTTCTGGCCTGCCGCGCCGCCTCGCGCGCAGCCATCACCGCCGCCTCCGGCGCGGCGGGCGCTGACGCCTCACGCGCTGGCGCAGGCGGCACGCCGCCCTCGCGCGCCGATGCGCCCGCGCTGCGCGCAGCCGCCTGCTGTTCGCGTGCGGCGATCATGGGAGCCGCCGGCCGTGCGGTCTCTTCCGCGCCGCCGACGGCGGGCTCGCGACGGGACGGCGCGGGGGAGGGCGCACGCGCAGATGCAGGTGCTTGCTCGTCTGCGGCGCCCGCTGCGAGCCGATCGACCGGCGCTTCGCCCACGAGCGCATCCACCCCGGCTTCGAGGTAGAAGGCGAGGAGTTCGGTTGCGGCCTTGGCGTGCGCGGGGTTCATGGCCGTGCCTTCGGCGCGCATTGCGTTCCGTGCAATCGAACGAGGCGCTGCGGGGTCGTGCGTGATCGCATGTCGTTCGGCGAACCATGTCCGCCGCGTATCAATCCGGGGCGGGCTTTCGCCGGAGGCTCTATAGACCGGTTTGCGCCGTCATGCACGCTTGACGCTCCGCCGTGCGGCCTTTCACGACGATTGATGCTGCTACGCCAGCAGTTTCGAGAGCTTCCAATTGTCACAGCGTGCGATGAGTAAAAACCTGCATGTTTGGCCGCCATCGCGCCTGGAGCGCCGGCGCTTGATCGAACCGGGGTGCTGTAATGAATGCTCTTGAACTGCCCGCCCGCGAGGCCATGGAGTTCGACGTCGTCATTGTCGGGGCGGGGCCCGCCGGACTAAGCGCAGCGATCCGTCTCAAACAGCTCTCGCCCGACATCTCGGTCGTCGTGGTGGAGAAGGGATCGGAGGTCGGCGCGCACATTCTCTCCGGTGCGGTGGTCGATGTCAGCGCGCTCGACCGGCTGATTCCCGACTGGCGCGAGCAAGACACGCCGATCAAGACGCAGGTCACGGACGATCGCTTCTACATGCTGTTCCGCAACCGAGCGGTGCCGCTGCCGAAAGCCTTCCTGCCGCCGCTTATGAGCAATCACGGCGCCTATATCGTCTCGCTCGGCGAAGTGTGCCGATGGCTCGCGGCCAAAGCCGAAGCGCTCGGAGTCGAAATCTATCCCGGCTTCGCCGCCGCCGAAATCCTGCACGGCCCCGACAACGAGGTGGTCGGGGTCGCGACCGGCGACATGGGCATCGGCAAGGACGGCGCTCCGAAGGACACGTTCACGCGCGGCATGGAGCTGCGCGGCAAGTACACGCTGTTCGGCGAAGGCGCGCGCGGCCATCTCACGAAACGGCTGATCGCCCATTACGGGCTCGATCGCGGCCGCGAGCCGCCGAAATTCGGCATCGGCCTGAAGGAGCTCTGGCAGGTGGCGCCCGAGAAGCACACGCCGGGTCTCGTTCAGCACACCTTCGGCTGGCCGCTCGACAACCGCACCGGCGGCGGCTCCTTCCTCTATCATTACGGCGACAATCTCGTCGCGGTCGGGTTCGTCCTGCACCTCAATTACGACAATCCGTACCTTTCGCCGTTCGATGAATTCCAGCGCTTCAAGACGCATCCCCTCGTGCGCGACACGTTCGCGGGCGGGACGCGGGTCGGCTATGGCGCGCGCGCGATTTCGGAGGGCGGCTGGCAATCGGTGCCGAAGGTGGCTTTCCCGGGCGGCGCGCTGATCGGCTGCGCGGCCGGCTTCCTCAATGTGCCGCGCATCAAGGGCACGCACAACGCGATGTTCTCCGGCATGTTCGCGGCCGAGCAAGTGGCGCAGGCGCTCGCCGCCGGCCGCGCGAATGACGAGCTGGAAAGCTATGAAAGCGGTTGGCGCAAGGCGGAGATCGGCCGCGATTTGTGGAAGGTCCGCAACGCGAAGCCGTTGTGGTCGCGCTTCGGCACGGCCATCGGCATCGGGCTCGGCGGGATCGACATGTGGACCAACACGCTCGGCTTCTCGCTCCTCGGCACGCTCGGCCACGGCAAGCCCGACAGCCGATGTCTGAAGCCGGCCGCCGAGTGCCGGCCGATCCTCTATCCCAAGCCCGACGGCAAGCTCACCTTCGACCGGCTGTCCTCGGTCTATCTCTCCAATACGAATCACGAGGAGGACCAGCCGGTGCACCTCGTCGTCGCCGATTCCGGACTGCAGAAGGCGTCCGAGCACGACGTGTTCGACGGTCCGTCAAGCCGCTATTGCCCGGCCGGCGTCTACGAATGGGTGAGGGAGGGCGAAGGGCCGCAGTCGCGCCTGCGCTTCGTCATCAACGCGTCGAACTGCGTGCACTGCAAAACCTGCGACATCAAGGACCCGAACGGAAACATCAACTGGGTGGCGCCGGAGGGCGGCGGCGGACCGAACTATCCGAACATGTGAGAGTTCCTTAGGAGGCCGGCATCCGACACGCCCGCGCCACGGCGCGGCCGCCATGCCGCCCCGATCGGCCGGCCAAGCGCGGCAATTCGAGGGCACGAGCTTCCCTGCTTGCGACGCGGGGACAAAACCGTCATTGTCGGCCGCTCCCGCGCTCTGCATGCGCGTCCGGTCGCCGGAATATCCCATAGGGAGAAACCGCCCGTGAGACGTTCGTCGCTAGTTCGAGCCATGGCCGGGGCGGCCGTGGCGGCCATCGTCGCTAGTCTGCCAGGCGTTCTCGCGGCGCAGGCCACGCAGTCGGTTCCGCCGCCCAGCCGCGACGCACAATCCAGCGGGATCGCGGGCGACTATCTTGCGGCGCGGCATGCGAGCGTCGGCCGCGACGCCGCTTCGGCGGCCGCCTATTACCGCTCGGCGCTGAAGGCCGACCCGCGCAACACCGAACTTCTGGAGCTCGCCTTCTACGCGGTGCTCGCCGACGGCGACATCGACGAGGCGGTCAAGCTCGGCGAACGCCTCGTGCAGATCGACCGCAGCTCGCGCAACGCCAATGCGCGGCTCGTGCTCGGCGTGCGCGCGCTCAAGCTGAAGCAGTATCAGCAGGCGCGCACCCAGTTGACGCAAGCGGTGCGTCCGCCCGTGAGCGATCTGATCGCGACGCTGCTCGCCGGCTGGGCGCTCCAGGGCGCAAACGATTCGCGCGCCGGCGTCGAACTGATCGACCGCCTCACCGGGCCCGAGTGGTATGCGATCTTCAAGGATCTGCATACCGGCCTCATTTTCGATCTGGCCGGCAACCGCAAGGAGGCCGGCAAGCGGTTCGAGCGCGCCTACAAGCTCGATCCGTCGGCGCTGCGCGTCGTGCAGGCCTATGGGTCCTGGCTGTCGCGCAACGGCCAGCGCGACGAAGCGCTCAAGCTGTTCCAGACATTCGACGCCTCGCTGCCGCGCCACCCGCTGGTGCTCGAAGCGATGGAGACGCTGCGCAAGGGCGAACCGCTGCCGCGGCTCGTCGACAATGCGAGCGCCGGCGCGGCGGAAGCGCTGTACGGCCTGGGCGCCGCGCTTGCGCGCCGCGAGGAGGAGCTGAGCCTCGCCAATCGCGGCCTCGCCTATCTCCAGCTCGCGCTCCATCTCGATCCGACGCACCCGCTCGCGCTGCTCTCGCTCGCCGATCTCTACGAGGCGATGAAGAAGCCGGAGCTCGCCATCAATGTCTATTCGCGCGTGCCGGCGGAGTCGGTGCTGCGGCGAAACGCCGACATTCAGATGGCGCTCAACCTCGATTCGCTTGAGCGCACCGATGAAGCGCGCCAGCAGCTCAGCAAGCTGATCGCAAACCACCCCGACGATCTCGAAGCGGTGCTCGCGCTCGGCAATATCCTGCGCGACCGCAAGCACTATCCCGAATGTGCCGACACCTATAGCCAGGCGATCGCGCTCATCCCGCAGCCGACCAAGCCGACCTGGACGGTATTCTATTTCCGCGGCATCTGCTTCGAGCGCTCGAAGCAGTGGCAGAAGGCGGAGGCCGACCTCAAGAAGGCGCTCGAACTCTATCCCGAGCAGCCGCATGTGCTCAATTATCTCGGCTATTCGTGGATCGACCAGGGCGTCAATCTCGACGAGGGCATGCGCCTGATCAAGCGCGCGGTCGACCAGCGTCCCGACGACGGCTACATCGTCGACTCGCTCGGCTGGGCCCATTACCGCATCGGCAATTACGACGAGGCGATCAAGCATCTCGAGCGCGCGGTCGAGCTGAAGCCGATGGACCCGACCATCAACGATCACCTCGGCGACGCGTACTGGCGCGTCGGACGGCAGCTCGAGGCGAATTTCCAGTGGACCCACGCGCGCGACCTCAAGCCCGAGCCGGACGAACTCGCCAAGATCGAGGCGAAGCTCAAGAACGGGCTGCCGGAGGAGGACGCCGGCGCATCGGCGGCCAACACCGAGAAGCAGAAGCGCGTCGGCAACGGCGGCTGAGATCGCCGGCTGACATCGCCGTGGAGCGTGGCGCATGCGTCTCCCGCCTGCATGGGAGCGTGAGATGACGGACATCCCCGCGCCTGGCGGGGTCGACGCGCTGAGCGAAATGGCGCCGGCCAAGCTGAACCTGACGCTGCGCATTCTCGGCAAGCGCGCGGACGGCTATCACGATCTCGAAAGTCTGGTCGCATTCACCGCCGTGGCGGACGCGCTCACGCTGCGCCCCGGCGCGCCGCTCGCGCTCGCGGTGAGCGGGCCGACCGCCGGGCAGGCGGGCCCCGTCGCCGATAATCTCGTGCTCAAGGCGGCGCATGCGCTCGCCGCGCGCGTTGCCGGCCTGCGGCTCGGCGCCTTCGAACTCACGAAGCAATTGCCGGCGGGAGGCGGCCTCGGCGGCGGCTCGTCCGATGCTGCGGCGGCGCTCCGTCTCGTTGCGCGCGCGAACGGCCTCGCGCTCGACGACGCGCGGGTTTTGGCGGCGGCGCGCGCGACCGGCGCCGACGTGCCGGTCTGCCTCGATCCGAAGCCGCGGGTGATGCGCGGCATCGGCGAAGTCCTGTCCGCGCCGGTCGTGCTGCCGCCCGTGTCGGCGGTGCTGGTCGGACCTGGCTTTCCGCTTTCGACCAAG
The DNA here is from genome assembly GCA_964354425.1 of uncultured Rhodoplanes sp. Taxonomy (GTDB): domain Bacteria; phylum Pseudomonadota; class Alphaproteobacteria; order Rhizobiales; family Xanthobacteraceae; genus Rhodoplanes. The sequence continues at coordinate 8,385 of CAYGZV010000093.1, forward strand.
GACGTGTTTGCCGCGCTCGGCCTCGCCGCGGGCGAACGGCGCGGCGAACCGTGCGCGGACGCGGCGATCCCGCAGGATCACGAGTCGTTTTTTGCGTTCCTCGCCGATCACGCCAATGATCTCGAAGCGCCGGCGATCGGGCTTGCTCCGGCGATCGCCGGTTTGCTGTCGGCGCTGCGCGCGCAGCCGGGATGCGGCATCGCGCGGATGTCCGGATCGGGCACGACGTGCTTCGGCCTGTTCGCCTCGCCGCTCGCCGCCGCGGCCGCGGCGCAAGGCCTGAAAACCGCGCAGCCGGGCTGGTGGGTGCAGGCGACCACGCTTCGCTCGAACGAGCCTTCGCTCGCGCGTTGAACCGCATTCCGCTCGCGCAAAACGGGAATCCAGTTTTCCGCTCGGTACCGCTTTGCGCGGGGACGAGCGGAATCCGATCAGATGTTCAATTCAGCGAAGCGTGCCTCAGACGATGAGCTTGTAGGCGGGGATCGTCAGGAAGTCCTCGAATTCCGGCGCGAGCGAGAGCCTGCGGAACAGCGCGATCGCCTCGGGGAAACGGCCTTCCGCAAACGCCTCCGCGCCGATTTCGCTCTTGACCCGCTGCATCTCTTCGTCGAGCGCGCGCGCGAAAAATTCCGGCGTGACCTTCGCCCCGTTGTCGAGCACGGCGCCGTAGCGGAGCCATTGCCAGATCTGCGCGCGCGATATCTCGGCGGTCGCCGCGTCCTCCATCAGATTGTAGATCGGCGCCGCCCCGCGCCCGCGCAGCCAGGACTCGATGTATTGCACGCCGACCCGCAGGTTCAGGCGGAAGCCTTCCTCGGTCTTCGCGCCGTCGTGGATTTCGAGCAGGTCGTCGCGCGTCACATGGACGTCCTCGCGCAGCCGGTCGAGCTGGTTCGGCTGCGGCATCAGCCGGTCGAACACGTCCTTCGCGACGGGAACGAGATCGGGATGGGCGACCCAGGTGCCGTCATGGCCGTCGCGCACCTCGCGTTCCTTGTCGGCGCGCACCTTGGCGAACGCCGCCTCGTTCGCCGCCGCATCGCCCTTGATCGGGATCTGCGCCGCCATCCCGCCCATGGCGAAGGCGCGGCGGCGATGGCAGGTCTTGATCAGCAGCAGCGAATAGGCGCCGAGAAACGCCTTGCCCATCACCACCTGGCCGCGGTCCGGCAGCACGTATTCGGAGCGCTTGGCGAATTTCTTGATGAAGGAAAAAATGTAGTCCCACCGGCCGGCGTTGAGGCCCGCCGCATGCTCCCGCAACTCGTACAGGATCTCATCCATTTCGAAGGCGGCCGGCAGCGTCTCGATGAGCACGGTCGCCTTGATCGTGCCGCGCGGAATGCTGAGCTTCTCCTGAGCGTAGAGGAACACATCGTTCCACAGCCGCGCCTCGTGATGCGATTCGAGCTTGGGCAGGTAGAAATAGGGTCCGGTGCCCTTGTCGCGCAGGTTCTTGGCGTTGTGGAAGAAGTAGAGGCCGAAGTCGAACAGGCTGGCCGAGATCGGCTCGCGGTCGACCGTGACGTGCTCTTCGATCAGGTGCCAGCCGCGCGGACGCACGATCAGCACGGCCGGCGTCCCGCCGATGTCGTAGTGCTTGCCCGATGCGTCGTCGGTGAAGGCGATCTTGCCGTCCCACCGGTCCTTCAGATTGAGCTGGCCCTCGATATTGTTCGCCCAGGTCGGCGAGTTCGCGTCCTCGAAGTCCGCCATGAAATGCGTCGCCCCGGAGTTCAGGGCGTTGACGATCATCTTGCGGTCGACCGGACCGGTGATCTCGACGCGCCGGTCGAGCAGATCCTTGGGGATCGGCCCGACGGTCCAATCGCTCTCGCGAACATGCCGCGTCTCGCTCAGAAAATCGGGCAGTTCGCCGGCGTCGAACCGGCGTTGCCGCTCCGTGCGCGCCGCGAGCAGCTCGCGCCGCCGCGGATCGAAGCGGCGGTGCAGATCGGCGAGAAAGGCGAGCGCCCCCGGGGAGAGGATCTCCGGGTAGCGGGGAGCGGTCTTGCCCTTGACCACCACGCCTGCGACCGCGGCGGG
>CAYGZV010000094.1:0-3449 GCA_964354425.1 uncultured Rhodoplanes sp.
GCGAGCAGATTGAGCGAGGCGAGATTGCAGGCGGTGTCGTCCAGGAACATGTATTCCGAGCACGGATTCGAGGCGCGGATCGGCCCCGAGGCCGGGCAGGTGTGCCAGTCATTGATCGTGGTGTGGTACTGCAGGCCGGGATCGGCGGAGGCCCAGGCCGCGTAGGCGATCTTCTCCCACAGATCGCTCGCCTTGACGGTTTTCGCGACCTTGCCGGGCTTGGTGCGCCAGGTGAGGTCCCAGTCGCCATCCGCCTCCACCGCCTTGAGGAACTCGTCGGTCACGCGCACCGTATTGTTGGAGTTCTGTCCGGACACGGTCAGATAGGCCTCGGAGTCCCAGTCGGTGTCGTAGATCGGGAACTCGATGTCCTTGTAGCCCTGCTTGGCGAACTGGATCACCCGCTTGATGTAGCTGTCGGGCACGCGGTTCCGGCGCGCCGCCTTGACCTCCCGGCGCAGCACCGGGTTCTTCTCCGGGTCGAAGCAGTCGTCGCCCGAGCCTTCGCAGTTGAGGCAGGCTTTCAGCACCGCGCGCAGATGCTTCTGGTTGACCCACGAGCCGGTGACGAGGCTCGCGACCTTCTGCTCTTCGAGCACTTTCCAATTGATGTATTGCTCGATGTCGGGATGATCGACGTCGACGATCACCATCTTGGCGGCGCGGCGCGTGGTGCCGCCCGACTTGATCGCGCCCGCCGCGCGGTCGCCGATCTTGAGGAAGCTCATCAGGCCGGAGGAGCGCCCGCCGCCGGAAAGCCTTTCGCCCTCGCCGCGCAGGCGGGAGAAATTCGAGCCGGTGCCGGAGCCGTATTTGAACAGCCGCGCCTCGCGCACCCACAGATCCATGATCCCGCCTTCGTTGACGAGATCGTCCCTGATGCCCTGGATGAAGCAGGCGTGCGGCTGCGGGTGCTCGTAGGCCGTCTTCGACTTCACGAGCTTGCCGGTCCTGAAGTCGACATAGAAGTGGCCCTGGCTCGGCCCGTCGATGCCATAGGCCCAATGCAGCCCGGTGTTGAACCATTGCGGCGAGTTGGGCGCGACCATCTGCATCGCCAGCATGTAGCGCAACTCGTCGCAGAAGGCCTGCGCGTCCGCTTCCGAATCGAAGTAGCCGCCCTTCCAGCCCCAATAAGTCCAGGCGCCGGCGAGCCGGTCGAACACCTGGCGGGCGGAATGCTCGCCGGTGATCCGCTCCTTCTCGGGGAGTTCCTTCAGCGCCGCCTCGTCCGGGGCCGAACGCCACAGGAAGGAGGGCACGCCCTCTTCCTCGACCTTGTTCAAGCGGGCAGGGACGCCGGCCTTGCGGAAATATTTCTGCGCGAGCACGTCGGAGGCGACCTGCGACCACGCCATCGGCACTTCGACATTGTCGGCCCGGAACACGACCGAGCCGTCCGGATTGCGGATTTCGCTCGTCGTCAGCCGGAATGCGATATCCGCATAAGGCGACTGGCCGTCCTTGGTGTAGCGCCGCTCGATCCGCATCGTCCCACCTTTCAATCGCCGCCAAGCGCCGAAGCCCATGGCGCGCCAACCGGACTCGACCGCATGCCGCGTGGCTTGCGTCTCCCCCGTGCCCTGTTTCGTTTCTGACTGGATACGCTACCGGCTGCACTCGATGCGCGGTCCGGACCGAGCGCCGGCCGGATGCCCCGAAGAAAAGACTCAAGGACAGCAGGGCCACCTGCGAGACCATTTGGCCTCGACGAAGCGCCTGAGCAAGCCTCTCGGAGTCGGCCGGCAGAACGTCGAACGAACCCTCAAAAGAATAGGTCGACTCGCCCGTTCTCGTCAAGGCGTTGTGCGCACTCTCAACAGCCGACGCTAAATATAGTAATCAACACGCGGCCTCGCCACTCACTCCGTGAAGGTCAGCCGCGACCCCCAGGCGGCTTTGGCGAGCCGCTTCCTGAGACGCGCGAAGGAGCCGTGTGATCGGTCGAATTTCACGACTTGGCCCGTCGAAGCCTCCGGCGCGCGCGGGGGCGTGCGCGCCCACGCCGCCTGGACATGGGGCCGGCGGGGTGGCATCACCAGCGCGGCCAATTCCGCCCGCACCGGCTTGGAGCCAATGAATCTCAAGACCTTTTTCACGCGCCTGTTCTCCTGGTGGAACGACCAGACCTTCGGGACCCAGTTCTGGACCTGGCGTCACGGCGAATTCGTCGGCGCCGACGAGTTCGGCAACGCCTATTATCGCGAGAAGGGCGGTCGGATCAGCCCGGCGCTCGGCTACAACCGGCGCTGGGTGATCTATAACGGCTTGGCCGAGCCGTCGCGCATTCCGCCGGCCTGGCACGCCTGGATCCACTATATCGTCGACGTGCCGCCCACCGAGGAGATCGTCACGCCGCGACCGTGGTGGAAGCCGCACAAGCCGAATCTCACGGGGCTTCCCGGCGCCTACCGTCCCCCCGGCTCGACGCTTGCGCAAAACCGGCGTCCGGCGGCAACCGGGGATTATCGGCCCTGGACGCCGAACCGGTAGCGTTCGGCCAGCCGCGCGAAAACGATCAGCCGCTCCGGTCCGGCGTTTGGACCTGTGAACAGCGCAGGGTCGGGCTGGGGCTGTTGCGTCGCGGGCTGTTCGCGAGCAGGCTCTCGTCTCCCCCGGACCGGGAAGCCGTCTGCGCCACCCTTTCACTGCCGCATTCCGCATGTTAACTCGGCTCCGGCGGCTCGCGGGACGTGCGCCGAATCCAAGAACGCAATCGCCGCAAAACGGAAGCCCATGGCCCGACCTTTTCACGCAGGCTTTGCGATTGGCGGTTTGACCGCACAGTTTGCGCTGCTCGGTCTGCTTGCAGCCGCCGATCCCGCGGTTGCGCAGGGGTTTTTCGGGGAACAGCCGCCACGGCCCCCGTCGTCGGTGCCGACGCGGCCGGGGCGCCCGTTGCCCCCGCCCGGTCCGTATCCGGCCGAACCCGGTCAGTACCCCGCGCAGCCCGATCAATACCCGGCGCAGCCCGAACAGCTGCCGCCGCCCCCGAGCGCCGCCGCGCCGTCGCGCGGCGTTGGGGGAGGCGTGGAATCGCAGCCGCTTGCTCCGCCGCCGGGCGGGACGGCGGATCCGGGCCAAGCGCCCGGCGCTTCGACGCAACCTGCGGCGCTCCCGCCGGGACCGGCCTCCGCGCCCTCCGCCGCGCGTGGAGTACCGACGCCGCCGGCTGCAGGTCCGCCCTCCGATGAAGGCGTGACCGAACTGCCGTCGCAGAAAATACTCAACCCGACCGCGGTGTTCTCCGGGCTCGACAAGATCACCGGCCGGATCACGACCTTCGACGTCGAGATGAACGAGACCGTGCAGTTCGGCGCGCTGCGGGTGCGGCCGCGCGCCTGCTACACGCGCCCGCCGACCGAAGCGCCCAACACCACCGGATTCATCGAGGTCGACGAGGTCACGTTGCAGGGAGACGTGAAGCGGCTGTTTCGCGGCTGGATGTT
>CAYGZV010000094.1:3549-10342 GCA_964354425.1 uncultured Rhodoplanes sp.
CGCCGGCGATCGGGCGATCGAGCGGCAACGCCGCAAAATTCGCCGATCCGCCGATGGCGTGCGCAAGCAGCCGGTGATAGCCGCGGCGCGACACTTCGAGCGCCCCGAACTGGCGCAAATGGTCGGTCACGAACTGCGTGTCGAGCAGCGTAAAGCCGCCCGCCCGCAGCCGCGCGACGAGGTGCACCAAGGCGACCTTCGAGGCGTCGCGCGCGTAGCGGAACATGCTCTCGCCGAAAAACGCGCCGCCAAGGCTCACGCCGTAAAGCCCGCCCACCAGCCGGTCGCCGTCATACGCCTCGATCGTATGGCAGTGCCCAACGTCGTAGAGGCGGCGATAGAGCTTGCGGATGCGCACATTGATCCAGGTGCGCGATCGCCCCGCGGCGGGCGCGGCGCAGCCGTCGATCACGCCGTCGAAATCACGATCCGCAATAACGGTGTAGCGCTCGGATTTCACCAAGCGCGCAAGCCGCGACGGGACATGGAAACCGTCGAGCGGGATCACGCCGCGCTCCTCGGGCTCGATCCAGTAGAGCGCCGGATCTTCCGCGCTCTCGGCCATGGGAAAAATCCCGCACGCATAGGCCTTGAGCAGCACCTCCGGCGTGATTTCGACCGAAGCGGAATCGCGACGGGCCATCAGGCGGCCGATCGGTTCGAGGGAATTCCGAACCGGCGACGTTCGGAATTTGCTCTGCGCATCCTGCATAGCCGCATGTCTCCGTCGAACCTCTTTTCGCAGCGCCAGCAGTCGTCGCCGTCCGAGTGCCGCGCCGGCTTCATGCCGATGCGCTTCTCGCGTTCAACGGAACGTGAAGCATCACGCCGACGCCGATTAACGGGTTGCTAACCGGCAATACGTAGTTCTCCAAGGAAACTAAATCAAATGTGCTGAACAGCGTTCCACGGTCAACGCCCAGTTGGGCGGGAGAGTAGCTATGGATCGGAGTCTTTCGCGAGCGCCGCGCGTGCTGCTGGTCGAAGACGAGGTGCTCATCAGCATGATGATCGAGGATGAGATGGTGGCGCGCGGCTTCGAGGTCTACACCGCGACGAACGCCGGCGACGCGCTGCAGCTCCTGGCCGAGGGACCGCAGGTCGACGTCCTGTTCACCGACATCAATATCGAAGGCGACATGGACGGCCAGGCGCTCGCGCGGCGAGCGCGCGAATTGCACCCGGAACTTGCCGTACTCTACGCTTCCGGCACCCTCAAAACGATCATCGATGCAGTCCCGGGCTCTACCTTCGTACCGAAGCCTTACGCGCCATCCGAAGTGTGCGCGATGGTCGCCGAGATGGCGAGCACTGACTAGCCGGCGCAATCCTTCGCCTGTCCATGCCGCGGCGCGCGTTCTGCGTGCGCTCGTCGCCTTGCGCCAATGCTGATCAGCGGATGAGGCAAGCGACGCCGTCCCCCACAGCGACGCGGTCTCATTTTTTCAATCGCCCCGCAGCCCGAAAAACTCGATCGAGCGAGGCTCGGTTCGTCGATCCGGTCGATCGAGCGGGATTATTCATGCGCTTGGTTAACAATTCGTTGACGCCGGTATTATTCGGAGGGCGGCGGCGCGGCCGATGCACAAGGCATGCGCGGCGGCAGTGAAAAGCTTGCCGCCCGTCAGTCCTCGGCGCTCGCGCGGGCGAGGAAGTGCTCCAGCCAGTGGATGTGGTAGGCGCCGTCGAGGATGTCCTTGTCGCGCACCAAAGCGCGGAACAGCGGCAGCGTCGTGTCGACGCCGTCGACCACGAACTCGTCGAGCGCGCGGCGCAGCCGCATCAGGCATTCGGGGCGCGACTTGCCGTGCACGATCAGCTTGCCGATCAGCGAATCGTAATAGGGCGGGATCGTATAGCCCTGATAGACGGCCGAATCCACGCGCACGCCCATCCCGCCCGGCACGTGATAGTGCACGATCCGTCCCGGCGACGGGCGGAAGGACACCGGGTTCTCCGCGTTGATGCGGCACTCGATCGCGTGGCCGTGAAAGGTCACGTCCTTCTGCTCGATGGCGAGGCGGGCGCCGTCGGCGACGCGGATCTGTTCGAGCACCAGGTCGAAGTCGGTGATCATCTCCGTCACCGGATGTTCGACCTGGATGCGGGTGTTCATTTCGATGAAGTAGAACTTGCCGCCTTCGTAGAGGAATTCGACGGTGCCGACGCTGAGATATTGCAGGTCGCGCATGGCGCGGGCGACGATCTCGCCGAGCCCCTCGCGTTGATCGGCGTTGAGTGACGGCGACGGGCTTTCCTCCAGGAGCTTCTGATGGCGTCGCTGCAGCGAACAGTCGCGTTCGCCGAGATGGATGGCCTTGCCGTGGCCGTCGCCGAGAACCTGGAACTCGATATGCCGCGGCTCGGCGAGATACTTTTCGACATACAGCGTGTCGTCGCCGAAGGCGGCCATCGACTCCGCCCGCGCGTTCGCGAGTGCGTTGGCGAGATCGGCCTCGGAGCGCGCGATCTTCATGCCGCGCCCGCCGCCGCCGGCAGCCGCCTTCACCAGCACCGGAAAGCCGATCTCGCGCGCGATGGCCTTCGCCTCGGCGTCGGAACCGACCGCGCCGTCGGAGCCCGGCACCACCGGTATGCCGAGTTTCCTCGCCGTGTGCTTCGCCTCGATCTTGTCGCCCATCAGGCGGATATGCGCCGGCTTGGGTCCGATGAAATGCAGGCCGTGTTCGGTGAGGATTTCGGCGAAGCGGGCGTTCTCCGACAGGAAGCCGTAGCCCGGATGCACCGCGTCGGCGCCGGTGATCTCGCAGGCGGCGAGCAGCGCCGGAATGTTGAGATAGCTGTCCTTCGCCCGCGGAGGCCCGATGCACACGCTCTCGTCGGCAAGGCGCACATGCATTGCGTCCTCGTCCGCAGTCGAGTGCACCGCGACGGTCGCAATGCCGAGCTCCTTGCAGGCGCGCAGCACCCGCAGCGCGATCTCTCCGCGGTTGGCGATCAGGATTTTCTCGAACATGACGTCCCGCCGACCTCACCGCGTCAGCGCCGGGCTCGAGCACGGCGCATCGGTTCACCCGTTCCGTCATGCGCCGCGAAGCGGGGCATCCGGTCTCTCTCCACAGCTTGGCCTGAACTCCCGACCTCGGCTGATAGCCGATCATCCGTTTGCGCGGATGCTGACGAGAGGGCATCGCCGCGCGTCTTGTGCGCCGCGCGCGACGCTCACGGCCCGGGGACGCCCCCTGGTCGCTCGATGATCATCAGCGGTTCTCCGAACTCGACCGGCTGTCCATCCTCGATCAGGATCTGGGTGACCGTCCCCGCGTGCGGGGCCGGAATCTGATTCATCGTCTTCATCGCTTCGATGATGAGGATGGTGTCTCCGGCCTTCACGGCGCTGCCGACTTCGACATACGGTTTTGCGCCCGGTTCAGGCGCGAGATAGGCGGTGCCCACCATCGGCGAGGTGAGAACGCCCGGGCGATTGCCCGGCTCGGCAACGCCGGCCGCCGCCGCGAAATGCCCGAGCCCGTAGGGTGCGCCGGGTGTGGGCAACGCCGCGCCGGAGGCGATCGTTAGTCCCTGGCGGGCGATGCGCACGCGCAGTCCGGCCTGCTCGATCTCGATCTCGGTGAGACCGGTTTCATGCAGCAGCCGCGCCAAGGCGCGCACGATCTGTTCGCTCGGCGCGCTCAACGTCTCCTTCGCCGCGCCGCCGGCGGGCGCGGCGGACGCCTGGACACCTGTTTCCTCCGCGCTCACGGCTCAGCTCTCCCATTCGGTCGTCGCGGCCAGTCCCGAGATCGCCAGCGCATAGCCGAGCGGGCCGAAGCCGCAGATCACGGCTTTCGCCGCTCTTGCCACATAAGACGTGCGGCGGAAATCCTCGCGCGCGTGGATATTGGTGATATGCACTTCGATCACCGGCGCGGCGCAGGCCGAGACCGCATCGAACAGCGCGATCGATGTATGGGTGTAGGCCGCCGCATTGAGCACGATTCCGACGGCGTTTCTTGCGCCGGCTTCTTGAATCCAGCTCACCAGCTGGCCTTCGTGATTGGACTGGCGGAATTCGATCGCCAGGCCGTGCGGCTGGGCCGCCGCGCGGCACAGTTTTTCGATGTCCTCGAGGGTAGCGTGTCCGTAGATTTCGGGCTCGCGCGTCCCGAGCAGGTTCAGGTTCGGCCCGTTGATGACATAGACGGTTTGCGCCATGGCATGCCTTCCGGAGAGGGAGCGCGGCCCGAACCGTCTCTCCCCCTGTCCCGTCGCCCTTATAGGGGCGAGGCGGGAGGAGGGGAAGCCTCGCGGAAACAAGGTCGGCGGCGCGATCCGATTCCGGCCGATGGCGGGGAAGGACCGGCGCGTTGTCGCGAAACGTGCATTTTCAGGCTGTCGTATGGCCGCGAAAGGGCTAAGGTAGGATCAATCAGGTCTGGAACTTCCCTCTCCCTGCGGCCTGTCGAATGTCGCGCCGGGCCCGAAGAGGAGCGGGTCCGGGAGGAGGCAATGGAATTTGCGCCACACGAATGGAGGCCTTCATGACGGACGAAAATCCAAATCCTGCCGACCGCGTGCTCGCAGACGTAAAGAAAAGCGTCGATGAGGCGATTTCGCGGACCGAGAGCGCGATGGCGAAAATGGGCTACGACGTCTCGGCGGCGAGCCGAGCCGCCGACGACTACCGGACGCGCGTGTTCGAATACATGCGCGTCAACATGAACGCGGCGCTCGACTACGCCAACAATCTCGCCAGCATAAAATGGCCGGGGGATTTCATGGGCCTGTCCGGGGGAAAGGCGCGCGAGCAGGGCCTGTCCGCGCCCGCGCTTACGGAAATCTCGTCCGCCACCAAGGCGGCGGAGGAGTATCGGTCGCGCATGTTCCAGTTCATGAAAGCCAATCTCAACGGCATGCTGGAATATGCGGAGCGCCTCGCCACGGTGAAGTCGCCCACCGAGTTCATCGAGCTGTCGACCACTTATGCTCGCAAGCAGTTCGAGACCGTTACCGCGCAAACGCAGGAACTCGGGACGCTTGCCCAGAAGCTCACCAACACGGAGTCGCTGTCGGGCCTGTCCAAAATGTTTACGCCGCCCAAGAACTAAGCTTGCGCCGCGATCGGAGCGCCCGGGAAAAGTCGGGTGGCGCGCGATACATTCTTGCGGGCTTGTTGATACATGAGACGTACGCCGCTGTTCGAGCGGCGCACGCCGAGCTTGGTCGATCGCGCCGGCGGGGCGCCCTCACCGGGGCTGCGCCACGATTCGGATATAGGGCTTGGGTGACGCCCAGCCTTGCGGGAAGAGCTGTTGCGCCTCCGCATCCGACACCGAGCCCGCGATGATCACGTCCTCTCCGTGCTTCCAGTTCACCGGGGTCGCCACCCGGTGCTTGGCCGTCAGTTGCAGGGAATCGATCACGCGCAGCACTTCGTCGAAGTTGCGGCCGGTCGTCATTGGATAAACCAGGACGAGCTTGATCTTCTTGTCCGGCCCGATCACGAAGACATTGCGCACGGTCTGGTTGTCGGCCGGCGTGCGGGTCGACGCGTCGCCCGACGCCGCGGCCGGGAGCATGTCGTAGAGCTTCGAGATCGCGAGGTCGGGATCACCGATCATCGGGTAGTTCGGCGCAAAGCCCTGGGTCTCCTTGATGTCGAGCGCCCATTTGGCGTGGTTCTCGACGGGGTCCACCGAGAGGCCGATGATCTTGACGTCGCGTTTGGCGAATTCGGGCGCGATCCTTGCCATATAGCCGAGCTCGGTCGTGCAGACGGGCGTGAAGTCCTTGGGATGTGAAAACAGCACGGCCCATGAATTGCCGATCCAGTCGTGGAAACGGATCCGCCCCTGCGTGGTCTCGGCTTCGAAGTCCGGCGCGGCGTCGCCGATCTGAAGAGTCATGTGCTTCCTCCTGTCCGCTTCGCTGAGCCGGCCCGCGTGAATGAGCCCGCTTTGCAAGCGCAAGCCTGTTGGATGCAAGGCTATATAGGGCCTCGCCCGGCCACGTAAATGTCGCTCAAGCAACGGAGTTTGCATAAGTTTTTTCTTTTTCCGAGACGGAGTTTCAGGCAATCCGCTGCTCCGGCGGACATTCGGGAGAGCAAATTCCTCCCCCTGTTCGGCGGTCGGCAAAGGACCATCGGCGTGCGCCGGCGGCGGAGCCTGTGCGTGAGACCAAGCCCCGACCCGCACTCGGCGGCGACCACGAAAAACCGCTGAATATGCGCTATCCCCGTTGCGAGGCGGCGGATTGGCGTTGACTTTTTTGCGGTGCGGCGGCAAAGCCTCATTTGGGGGGCGCACAGCAAGCTCCCGATTAGTTCGTGAAGCGGATAGCGTGCGATGTTCAAACGAATTCTGATTGCGAACCGTGGTGAAATCGCTTGTAGAATTATAAAGACGGCCCGCCGCATGGGAATTGAGACGGTGGCCGTCTACTCCGATGCGGACAAGGACGCGCTGCATGTGGAAATGGCCGACACGGCCATCCATATCGGCCCGCCCCCCGCCGCCGAAAGCTATCTCGTCATCGAGAAAATCCTGGAGGCCTGCATACGGAGCGGGGCGGAAGCGGTCCATCCGGGCTACGGCTTCCTGTCCGAGCGGGAGGCGTTCCCGGTCGCGCTCGAAAAGGCCGGCATCGTCTTCATCGGACCCAATCCCCGGGCGATGGCCTCGATGGGCGACAAGATCGAGAGCAAGAAGGCGGCCGCCAAGGCGAATGTCTCGACCGTGCCGGGCCATATCGGCGTGATCGAGGACGACAAGCATGCCCTCAGGATCGCCGAGGAGATCGGCTTTCCGGTGATGATCAAGGCCTCCGCCGG
>CAYGZV010000095.1:0-2318 GCA_964354425.1 uncultured Rhodoplanes sp.
GAAGACAAGGCGAAGGCGCTCGCGCCCTTCACCATTGCGCGGGTGATCTCGGCCGAGCAGCACCCGAACGCCGACCGGCTGCGCGTGTGCATGGTCGATACCGGCGCGGGCGCAGCTGTCCAGGTCGTGTGCGGGGCCCCCAATGCGCGCGCCGGCATGAAGGGCGTGTTCTCCCCGCCCGGCACGTTCATTCCCGGCAAGGCCATGACGCTCGCGGTCGGCACGATCCGCGGCGTCGAGAGCCTCGGGATGCTGTGTTCGGCGGCGGAGCTGCAGATCTCCGACGATCACGAGGGCATCATCGAACTGCCCGACGACGCTCCGGTCGGCGCACGCTACGCGGAATGGGCGAAGCTCGACGATCCGGTCATCGAGATCGGGCTCACGCCGAACCGGCCGGACTGCACCGGCGTGCACGGCGTCGCCCGCGACCTCGCCGCCGCCGACATGGGCGCGTTCAAGGACCCCGCCATCAAGCCGGTGAAGGGCGAGTTTCCTTGCCCGGTCGCCGTCAAGCTCGATTTCGGCGCGACCCCCCCGCTCTGCCCCGCCTTCGCGCTGCGGCTCGTGCGCGGGGTGAAGAACGGACCGTCGCCGGACTGGCTGCAGCGCCGGCTCACCGCGATCGGCCTGCGGCCGATCAACCGGCTCGTCGATATCACCAACTTCATCACTTACGACCGCGCCCGCCCGCTGCATGTGTTCGACGCGGCCAGGGTGCGCGGAAACCTGACGGTGCGCCGCGCCCGCGCCGGCGAAACGCTGCTCGCGCTCGACGGCAAGACCTACGCGCTCGACGACACGATGTGCGTGATCGCCGACGAGCACGGGGTGGAATCGCTCGCCGGCATCATGGGCGGGGAGGCGACCGGCTGCTCGGAGACGACGACCGACGTGCTGATCGAGTCGGCGCTGTGGGACGACATCAATATCGCGCTCACCGGCCGCAAGCTCGGCGTCAGCTCGGACGCGCGCTACCGCTTCGAGCGCGGCGTCGATCCCGCCTTCATGCTGCCGGGCCTCGAACTGGCGACCCAGATGGTGCTCGATCTGTGCGGGGGCGCGCCGTCCGACATCGTCGTGGCGGGAAAGGTTCCCGCGTCGGACCGCGTCATCGAGTTTCCGCTCGACGCGCTGAAACGGCTGGCCGGGCTCGATGCGAGCGCGACCGAGATCAATCGGGTGCTCGGCCGGCTCGGCTTCTCGGTCACGGGCGAGGGCAGGAGCCTGAAGGTCGGCGTGCCCTCGTGGCGGCCGGATGTGCACGGCAAGGCCGACATCGTCGAGGAGCTGGTGCGCATTCTCGGCGTCGACCGCGTGCCGCTGACGCCGTTCGAGCGCGGCGAGAACGGGCGCAAGCCCGTGCTCACGCCGATCCAGGCACGCACGCGCAAGGCCAAGCGCGCGCTCGCCGCGCGCGGGCTCGTCGAGGCCGTCACCTGGTCGTTCGTCGCGCGGAAAGAGGCGGAACTGTTCGGCGGCGGCGATGCGGCGCTCGCGCTCGCCAATCCGATCGCGGCGGAACTCTCGGACATGCGGCCGAGCCTCGTTACGGGGCTTGTCGGGGCGGCGCAGCGCAACGCCGATCGCGGCTTTGCCAACGTGGCGCTGTTCGAGGTCGGCCAGATTTTCCGCGGCGACCGGCCGGAGGACCAGTTCACCGCCGCGAGCGGCGTGCGGCGCGCGCTCGCCAAGCCGTTCGGCGCGGGCCGCCACTGGCTGACCGGCGGAAAGAGCGTCGATGCATATGACGCGAAGGCGGACGCGCTCGCCGTGCTGGCGGCGGCCGGCGCGCCGGCGCAGTCGCTGCAGATCGTGCCCGGCGGTCCGGCCTGGCTGCATCCCGGCCGCTCCGGCACGATCCAGATCGGGCCGCAGAACGTGCTCGGCCATTTCGGCGAGTTGCATCCGCGCGCGCTCGATGCGCTCGACGCCGAAGGTCCGCTCGTCGCCTTCGAGGTGATCCTCGATCGCATTCCCGAACCGAAGGCCAAGGCGACGCGCGCCAAGCCGCCGCTCGAACTGTCGGCCTTCCAGCCGGTCGTGCGCGACTTCGCCTTCATTGTCGATCGCGCGCTCAAGGCGGCCGATCTCGTGCGCGCGGCGCAGGGCGCCGACCGCAAGCTGATCGCGGGCGTCACCGTGTTCGACGTCTATGAGGGGACCGGCATCGAGCCCGGCAAGAAGTCGATCGCCGTCTCGGTGACATTGCAGCCGCGCGAGAGGACGCTGACCGACGAGGAGATCGAAACGGTCGCGCAGAAGATCGTGGCCGAGGTCGCCAAGCGAACCGGCGGCGCGCTGCGCGGCTGAACCGC
>CAYGZV010000095.1:2418-8566 GCA_964354425.1 uncultured Rhodoplanes sp.
GGCTGCGTCACATGCATCGAGGCGAGGAACGGAATGATCCGCTGCAGAATGCCGAACAGGAAGGTCATCAGCCAGCCGCCCAGCAGCACGAGGCCGAACAGCGTTGCGCCGTTCGGTCCGGCGAGGTCGTACAGAGCCGCAAGGCCGACCGGGATGGTCAGCAGCAGCGCCGCCCAGGCCGCGCGCACCAGAATGAATGACAGCCCGAGCCGCTTGCGCATGCCCGTCGCGAGCGTGACATGCATCAGCCAGAGATGCGCGACCACGGCGACGAGGCCGATCGCGCCCGCAACGGCGAGGGCGGTGCGGCTCCCGAGCAATGCGCCGGCCGTGCCGAGCACGATCGCCGCGGCGGCGGCGACGAAGGCGGCGTAAGCCGGCCGTTTCGCGGGCGCGCTCGACAGCGCAAACATCGGCACCAGCACATGGCTGAAGCCGAGCGCCAGCATGCCCATGAAGCCGAAGCCGCCGAGAAGCATATGCGCGAGCGCGGCAGCGGCATGATCGCCGAGAAAGCCCAGTTCGAAATCGACCGACAGCGCGAGCCCGAGCGCGACCAGCGCGATCAGCGCGGCGAACGCCGCCCAGCCATAGGCCGCGACCACCGGCATGCTGCCGGCGCGGCGCAGATTGTCGGCCAGGAGGCCGGCGAACACGAGCAGGCCGATCGTTGTCGCCGCCCCGCCCACGATCGCGACCAGCGGATGGTACGCATACATGCCGGCGATCAGCACGATCAGGCCCGGCACGGTGAGCCAGAACACGAGCTTGATCGGCCACACGCCGGCGAGCGCGCGGCGCGTCGCCACCGGCAGGAGCTGCACCGCCGCGCCGATCGCCGTCGTCGTCAGCACGCCGAGGGTCAGCAGATGCACCGCCGCGAGCGCGGGTCCCATGCCGCCGCGGAAACTGATCGCCTCCTCGCCTGCGAGCAGCAGGACGCACCACAACGCAATGTGCAGCGCCGCCGCGGCGGCGAAAAAACGGAAGGGCAATGACGGCGGCAGCAGCCGGCTCTTGGCGCCGCCGAGAAAGGTCGCGGCGAGCGTCACGCGCGCATTCGCACGAGGCGCAGCCGCACGTCGTCCTCGCAACTCGGATCGCCGCAGGACGAGGCGATGACTTCGTGGCTCCAGCCGCGATCGTCGAGCTCGGGGTAGAGGAACAGCGGCTCCTGATCGAGATGGACGATGATCACGTTGCCCACATCGTCGCGCTCGAGCATCCCCAGCGTCTGCACCATCGGCGCCGGGCATTCGAGCCCGCGGACGTCGAGATGCACGCCGTCCGCTGTGGTCCAGATGCGGGCGCCATCGGGGGATTCGCAGTCGCAGCTCATTCAGGGGTCCTCTGCTCGCTGTTACGTGTTCGCAAGCTCCGCGAGACGCGCGGCGAGCCGGCGCGCGAGCGCGGCCGCGGCCAGCCTTCGGTAATTAGCCGAGGCGAGCGTCGTGCGCATCGGTTGCACCTGTTTTTGCACGAGCCGGTCAAGCCGGACCAGCGCGTCCTCGTCGAGCGGCCGCCCGATGAACGCATCCACGCCGTCCAGGAGGAAGGGCCGCGAATTGGTGCCGGTCAGGCCGACGCGCAGCGCCGACACGACCCCGTCGGCCATCGCCAGGCTGACGGCGACCCCGGCGAGCGGGAAGTCGATCGCGCCGCGCAGCCGCACCTTGGCGTAGGTCGATGGCGGCGGCGCGGGCGGAAGCTGTACGCACACGAGAAGGTCCCCCTGGGCGAGCGTCAGATGCGCGCGGCCGTCCTCCGCATAAAGCTCGGCGAGCGGAATGAGGCGGCGGCCGGCAGGACCGGCGATCTCGATTTCCGCGCCGAGCGCCATCAAGGCCGGGGCGAGATCGCCACTGAAGGCGGCGTGGCAGCGCTGGCCTTGCGGCGCGACATGGCAGGTGTCGCCGCGATGCTTGAGGCAATACCGGTTGGACCGCCGCCACCATTCGCTCTGATTGTAGTAGATGCAGCGGGTGTCGAGGCAGAGATTGCCGCCGACCGTTGCCATGCTGCGGTGGCCGGGCCCGGCGATCGCTTCGGCGGCCTCGGCCGCGGCGCGATAGCGGTCGCGGATGCCGGGGTCGCCGGCAAGGTGCGCGAGCGTGACGCCCGCGCCGATGCGCGCGCCGGCGTCCGTGATCTCGAACGCGGTGAGCGCGTCGATCCCGGTGAGGTCGATCAGGAGGTCGGGCCGCCGAATGCCGCGCCGCATATTGACCATGAGGTCGGTGCCGCCGGCGATGTAGCGGCTCTGGGCGTTCGCGGCGCACAGCGCGACCGCGGCTTCGATATCGCGCGGGCGGGTGACTTGGAACGGCGCAAGCTCGGTCATGACGCGACCTTTCGCATGGCGTCGCGGCGCGCCTTGCGCCGCCGCTCGACGAGCGCTTCGACCACGCGGTCCGGCGTGACCGGCAGTTCGTCGAGATCGATGCCGACCGCATTGGCGATGGCGTTGACGAGCGCGGGCGGCGCGCTCGCGAGCGCCCCTTCGCTCGCCTCCTTGGCCCCGAACGGGCCGTTCGGGTCGATGCTCTCGACGATGTGCACCTCGATCGGCGGCGACTCCGCGCTGGTCGCGACGCGATATTCGAGCATGCTTGCATGCGCAGGCAGGCCTTCGAGGTAGCGCGTCTGCTCGGTCATCGCCTGCCCCAGGCCCATCCACACCGAGCCCTCGATCTGGCCTTCGACCGCGAGCGGGTTGATCGCGCGCCCGCAATCGAGCGCGACCCAGATCTTGTCGACCGAGACCTCGCCGGTGTCTTCGTCGAGGCTCACCTCGCACACCTGGGCGGCGTAGCTGAAGCCCATGGTGGAGCCGACCGCGCCGCCTTTGTGCTTGCCGCCCTGCGCGTCGGGCGGACAGGTGAATGTGCCCTTCGCCGTAATCGTGCCTTCGTCGATGAGCGCCTCGCGCGCCACCTCGTCGAACGAGAGCTCGGCCTGTCCGCCATGGCCGACCCGGAACGCGCCGCCCTCGCAGATGACGTCTTCCAGGCGCGCTTCGAGCTTGCGCGCGGCGGCGGCGACCAGCAGCGATTTCAGGTTCCTTGCGGCGTCGATCGCGGCGTTGCCGACCATGAAGGTGATGCGCGACGAATAGGCGCCGTTGTCCTTCGGCGTGATCGCGCTGTCGCCCGCGACCACCCGCACCCGTTCGAGCGAAACGCCGAGCGTGTCGGCGACGGCGATCGCCACCATGGTCGATGAGCCCTGGCCGATATCGGCGGCGCCGGTGAGCGCGGTGAGCCCGCCGTCGAAGTCGAGCTTGACATTGACGGTCGCGTGCGGCTCGCCGGTCCAGTGGATCGGCTTCGCCGCCCCGCTCACATAATGCGAGCAGGCCATGCCGAGCCCCTTGCCGGGCGGCAGCTTGCCGATCCGTTCGCGCCAGCCGCTCGCCGCCTCCACGCGGTCGAGGCACTCGGCGAGGCCATAGCTGTTGACGGTGAGATCGTTCGCGGTGCGGGTCGGCGCGTGCAGCAGATTCTTCCGCCGCACCTCGAACGGGTCGAGCCCGAGCTCGCGCGCCATGCGATCGGCCAGCACTTCGAAGGCGTGGCGCACGGTCACGCCGCCATGCCCGCGCATCGCGCCGCAGGGCGGCAGGTTCGCGTAGACGCGATACCCGTCATACTTGATCGCCGGGATGTCGTAGAGGCCGTGCAGGAGCGCGCCGGCATAGAGGATGGTGACGATGCCGTACCCGGCATAGGCGCCGCCGCGCTGCGTCACCTCCGCCTCGCAGGCCGTCATCCGGCCGTCCTTGGTCATGCCGAGCTTGATGCGCATCGAGGTCTGCGGGCGGGCGCGATGGGTGAGGAAGGTCTCCTCGCGCGTCAGCTCCATCATCACCTTGCCCTGGGCGGCGCGGGCGAGCAGCGCGGTGGCGATCTCGAAATTGAGCACCTCGACCCGCGCGCCGAAGCCGCCGCCGACGAACGGCTTGATGATGCGGATGCGGGACTGGTCCATGTCCAGGCAGCGCGACAGCATCAGGTGCAGGTAGTAACTGACCTGCGAGACGCTCTGCATGGTCAGGCGTCCGGTGAACGGGTCGTATTCGCTGAGCGCCGCATGCGGCTCGATCTGAGCGTGGTTCACCTCGGCGCAGTCGATCTTGACCTCGCGCACGAGGTCCGCGTCGGCGAAGCCCTGCGCCACGTCGCCGAATGTGTGGTGCACCTGGCGCTCGAGATTGCCCGGCTTCGTCTCGTGGATGAGGGTCGCGCCCGGCGCGCGCGCGGCCTCGGCGGTGTAGTAGGCCGGCAGCTCGCTCACCTCGAATTCGATGAGATCGAGGGCGCGCTGCGCGGTGTCCGCGTCGATCGCCGCCACGGCCGCGACCGGCTCGCCGCGGTAGCGCACCTTGTCGCGCGCGAGCGGATACTCATTCATGGCGACCGGCAGCACGCCATAGGTGTGATTGCAGTCCTCGCCGGTGACGATCGCGACCACGCCGTCGAGGGCGCGCGCCTTCGACACGTCCAGCCGCAGGATGTCGCCGTGGCTGACGGGGCTGCGGAACACCCGGCCGACCAGCGCGTCGGCATGATCGAGATCGGCGGTGTAATGCGCCTTGCCGGTGACCTTCTCGATGCCGTCGATGAGCGGAACGCGCCGCCGCTCGCCCTCGAACTTCGCCGCAAGGTCGTTCATCGGGCGGCCTCCGCGGCGGTTTGCACGGATTCGATGATCTTCACATAGCCGGTGCAGCGGCACAGATTGCCGGACAGCGCCTCGCGGATCTCGTCTTCGCTCGGATGCGGCCGGCGCCGCAGCAGCGCTTCGGCGGCCATGATCATGCCCGGCGTGCAATAGCCGCACTGGGCGCCGAGCTTCTCGTGGAAGGCGCGCTGCAGCGCGCTCGGGCGGCCATGGTCGGCCAGGCCCTCGATCGTTTCGATCGATCGCCCGGCGCAGCGGACCGCGAGCGTGATGCAGGACAGGACCGGCCGGTCATCGACCAGCACGGTGCAGGCGCCGCATTCCCCCCCGTCGCAGCCCATCTTCGTGCCGGTCAGCCGGGCCACGTCGCGCAGATAGTCGACGAGGAGCTGGTTGTCGGCGACGGCGTCTTCGCGCCAGCGACCGTTCAGCTTCAATCGAACGAGCTGTTTGTTGGACAGCAGGGGATTTGCACCCATCGGAACGCTCCCTCTCCCCGCCGGCCCGTCTTATGAATGCGCCTTGCCGCGGGCCGGCATCTCACCGACGGCTCCGGTCGAAATCAAGTCCGACCTTTTGCGCCGCCGGCGCTCGAAAATAGCATTTCGGCACGAGAATACCAATTAAATCCGCATTCCGAATGCCCGATTTTCCGCGCGCTTCATCGGGCGCCTTGCGCCGCGTGGTCCGCTGGCTGGTTTGCGCCGTCGCGGTTCGTCCATCCCCATTCGCCCGCCGCCCCCTGCCTTTGCGACAGGTTGTCGAGCGAGGAAATGATATGGCCGGCGAGCGCGTCGGCGAGTGGCGAGCGCTCATGCGGACTGCGCAGGAGTCCGATGCGGCACGGCGGCAATTCCGGAAAGCCGTCGGCGGGGGTCAGCACGCGCATGCCGGAGCGCAGCCCCGAGGTCGGCAGCACCGATACCGCGAGTCCGGCGAGCACGGCGGCCGAGATGGCCCCGGCATTGCCGCTTGAGAACAACAGCCGGTGCGCCCGCCCCAGGGTGTCGAGGCTGTCGATTGCGGCTTTCCGCCAGCTGCAGGTCGGCCGTCCGAGCGCGAGCGGCAGCGGCTCGTCGCAATGCGTCGAATGACGGTTCGACGTCACCCACAGCAGCCGCTCCTGGCGGAAGATTTCCGAGGCGCGATAGCTGTCGCAGCTCGTCACGATCGCGAGGTCGATTTCGTTGGCGTCCAGCCGCCCGATCAGATCGAGCGAGGGTTCGCACAGCACCGTCAGCTCGACGCCGGGATAGACCCGCGAAAACCTTGCCATGATTTCGGGCAGATAGCGGTCGGCATAGTCGTCGGGCACGCCCAGCCGCACGCAGCCCGACAGCTCCGGATCGGCGAAGGCGGCGAGCGCTTCCGTGTTCAGCTTGACGATTCGGCGGGCATAGTCGAGCAGCCGCTCGCCGTCCTCGGTGAGCTTGGAGGCGCGCCCGTCGCGGGCGAAGATCGGCCGTTC
>CAYGZV010000095.1:8666-10285 GCA_964354425.1 uncultured Rhodoplanes sp.
CGTGTGGCGTCGCGCTGACGTCCGAGCGGCGTGCGGCGGATGCGCCGCATGCTCGGGCGGTCATTGCGGGGCGGGGCCGAGCGGCGGCGGCGTGCGATGCAGGAACGTCATGGTGACATAGGCGCCGATCCACGAGCCCGCCGCGGCGAACACCACATAGATCCAGTTGTTCGTATAGCTGATCACCGCGAAGGACGAGAGCAGGTACCAGACGCTGCTCCAGGTCGCGGCCGGCAAGCGACGGCGCGCCACCACCGCCGAGGTGAACATCACATAGGCGGCGTCGGTCGTCGCGGTGGCGACAAGGACGCCGAATGCGATTAAAGGGTCGATTTGCAGGGACCACATGAGTCTTGCCTCTCCGGATTCGAAACGGCCCATAGAGCAGCCGCGCGGATAAAGATCGACTCAGAATTCAGGCCAAACGGCCATCCCGGAATCGCGCTTCCTGCTGGATCGACGGGCCGCGTTATCAGGCGCCAAACCGGTTCCCATGCCGCGGAAAAAAATTGGCCGGCCGGGCGAAGCGCCATGCCGCCATACTGAAGAATCCCCGCTTGCGATAAGGCGGTCGCACCCCCATCTGGCGCGCATGAGCAGCATCGACGCCCGCGCCTTCCCGTACGAGTTTGTCAGCCCGCGCAGCCGCCGCGACCGGATCGCGCGGCTCGACGCGTTCGCCCATCTGTTCGACACGGCCTTCGTCATCCCGGGCACCAATGTGCGGTTCGGGATCGACGCGCTGATCGGGCTGGCGCCGGGCATCGGCGACGTGATCACGACCGGGATGTCGCTGTGGCTCCTCTATGAGGCGCGCAAGCTGGGCGCGCCCTGGCATGTGATCGGGCGCATGCTCGGCAATGTCGCGGTCGACGGCGTGTTCGGCGCGGTGCCGCTGGTCGGCGACGCCTTCGACGTGCTGTGGCGCGGCAACCGGCGCAATATGCGGATCCTGCGCGCCTGGCTGGAGCGGGACACACGCGGCGGATAGGCTCGGCAGTTTCGGGCGTCCCGCGGCGTCCGCCCTCAGGACGAGGCTTTCCCCGGCCCGCGGCTTGCTATACTCGGCGGCTTTCATTCGAGGGCCGAGCGCATGCACGCACCCGAACTCCCTGCCGATCCCGACTTTGCCGCGCGCGTCAGGACGAGCTTCGCGCGGCAGGGTTTCATGGCGCTGCTCGGCGCGCGGATCACCCGGGTCGAGCCGGGCATGGTCGAGATCGAGGCGCCCTTCCGCGCCGACCTTACCCAGCAGCACGGCTATTTCCACGCGGGCGTAACGAGCGCGATCGCCGATACCGCCGGGGGCTATTCCGGCTACACGCTGTTTCCCGCCGACAGTTCGGTGCTGACGGTGGAGTTCAAGATCAACCTTCTCGCCCCCGCGCGGGGAAACCGGCTTCGCGCCACCGGCCGCGTCGTGAAATCCGGCCGGACGCTCACGGTGTGCGCGCTCGAAGTGCATGCGCTCAGTGGGGAAGGGGACGAAGGCGATGGCGCGATGAAGCGAACGCTGTGCGCCTCGGGGCAGCAAACGCTGATCTGCCTGCACGGAGTTGCTGATGGCTAGTGTCGAGGCGGACCGACCGTCCAACCCGCCCGTCTCCCCATCATCTCAG
>CAYGZV010000096.1:0-5673 GCA_964354425.1 uncultured Rhodoplanes sp.
TTTCGAGACCACCGATCCGCAGGCTTCGGCCGAGTATTTCGAGCGCAACCGCGCCAATCTCGCCTGGCTCGCCGACAGCTTCCAAAAGGCGAAGGACGCGAACGCGAAGGCGATCGTCCTCGTCTTCCAGGCCTATCTTTGGGACATCCGGGACACCGCGAACAACATCCCGCCGGCGTCCGGATATCGCGCCACCATCGATGCGATCGAGCGCGAGGCGCGCGCCCTCGCCAAGCCCGTGCTCGTCATCCACGGCGACTACCATACCTTCGAAGTCGCCGGCTTCCGCAATACGCAGATGCGTCTCGTGCCGAACATCCTGCGCCTGCAAGTGATGGGCGAGACGCAGGTGCATGCGGTGCGCGTGATCGTCGATCCCGACACGCCCGGGGTCTTCGGCTTCGTGCCGCTGATCGTGCCGGAGAACGGGGATTTCTAGCCTGGAGCAGGATGCTCGCGCGGTTCGCCGCTACCGGTGAGCCGCGAGCGTTCCAGCCGAACTCTGAGGCTCATTTCGCGCCCACCCGGCAGCCGGCGGCCTTCATGGCGAGCAGCTTCGCTCTCACCTCAGCGTCGGAGGGCTTCGGCCGGCCGTCGTCGCTCGGGAGGACGTCAGCGCTCATGGCGTTCGGCTCCAGGACGACCAGGAAGGGTTTGAATCCCACGTAAGCGCCGTACATGTTTCTGGTGTTGACCTCGCCGCAGAACGCGTTCGGCTTGCTGGCGCGGTGCAGGCGTCGGAACTGAGACGACAAAGGGTCGCGGAAGCTGTCCGTGACGAGCTCGAATATGTCCTGGCGGACGGAGTCCGGAATATCTGCGCCCGAACCGTCCACGACCATTTGCGCATGCGCCGACGCCGCGTAGAGCAACGCCGTCGTCGCGAGCAGGAGAAGCGCTCCCTTACGGAACGAACCGAGCATGGTTTGAACCCATCCCCTTGTGCCCTTCGCGCCCGGACAACGACTTGCCGGTGACGAGCGCCCCCGCTGCGCGGCTTGCATGGCCGTTTCGTCGACGGGTCGGCCGCAGCGATCTCGGGAGAAACTCCGGATACGAACAAGCAATTCTAGCAGACGGAGTCGCCGTGATTGTGCCGTTGCGGCAACACTCAGCATGAGAATGATGAAACGATCTTGTGCGGCTTGCTCCGAACGGACGGCGCGGGCCGGCGAAGCGGAGTTCCGCGCTTGGGCGAAACCCGCTTCAGCTCTTGGTGTCGAACATGGCCCGACAGGCGGGGCTCAGGCTCTCGCGTTCTTTTTTCAGGCAGGCGACGATCCGGTCGACCCGCGGAACCTCCGTGCTGCACAGGCGGAAAACGTCGGCCGTGCAGACGGCGCGCGGCCCGTCCGCATTTATTGCATGGCCGGGGGTCGCGGTCGCGGCGAGCATGGCGGCCAATGCAAGCGTGCGGCCCGTCCTAGCGGGACTCCGGGTCCAGATCGGCATGGAGTACGTCCTTCGGGGGCCGAGCCGTTGCATGCGAGACCGGGAAGGTCATTAGATGCCGGAAGGCCTAACAAAGCCGCCTACCCGCCTCTGTGAAGCCGCTCACATGAGGAACGGAGCTCCTTCGCTCTAATCCGGCGGAAACCCGCAAGGGGCCGCCGCAACTCCCGCGCGGTGACTGCGGCGGAGAACGAACCCCCAGGACGGCGCGTGCTCGCGGCCGCGCTTGCCGTTATACTCGAGCTGCGACGGCGGGAGAAACGGCCAAAGCGGACGCCGGGACACGAACAGGATGAGGATTTCCAAGCGCTTCTGGGGCGGGCTGTTCGGCAAATACGTCGCCTATTTCGTCGGCTTCGCCGTGTTCGTGCTCATCGTCAACATCTCCCTGGAAACCTGGTTCACCTATCGCGAGACGACCCAGGCCGTGGTCAAGCTCGAATGGGAGAAGGCGGACGCCGCCGCCCAGCGCATCGATCAAATGTTCGCCGAGTTCGAGCGGCAGATCGCCTGGACCACGCGCGCGAGCGCCAATCTCGACCAGCGGCGCGCCGACTATGTGCTGCTGCTCCAGCAAGTCCCGGCGATCGACGAGATCATGCAGATCGACGGCAATGGCCACGAGTTGCTGCGGGTCACCCGCTTCGCCACGGAAGCGATCGCCGGCACCGATTATTCGAATGATCCGCGTTTCACCGAGGCCCTCGCCAAGCGCGTCTGGGTCGGGCCGATCTATTTCCGCAATCAGGTCGACCCCTATGTCACCATCGCCATCGCGCATTCCGGCCTCTATGCCGGGGTGACCGCGGCGGAGATCGACCTGCGGTTCCTGCGCGACGTGATCAGCGGCATCCAGGTCGGCGTCGCCGGCTATGCCTATGTGATCGGACCGCAAGGCCAGCTGCTCGCGCACTCGGAACAGCTCAAGGCGCCGCGCGGCGCGGCAATGTCCGGACTGGACCAGGTCGCGACCATCATGGCCGCCGGCGACGACAAGGACGCGCGCTGGGACTATGGGCGCGATCTCGCCGGCCGCTCCGTGCTGGCGGCGGGCGCGGCGATCCCGCGCTTCAACTGGTTCGTCATCGTCGAGCAGCCGCTGAGCGAGGCGTTCAAGCCGGTCTATGCGCTGCTGACGCGCATCGGCTGGCTCGCTTTGCTGTGCGTGTGCCTCGCCGCGCTCGCGGGCGTGCTGTTCGCGCGCCGCATGGTCGTGCCGATCCGCGCCTTGCATGCCGGCGCCGCGCGCCTCGGCGCGAGCGAATTCGGCACCCGCATCGAGGTGCGCACCGGCGACGAAATCGAGGACCTCGCCCACGAATTCAACGCCATGGCGCAGAAGCTCAAGGAATCCTATACGCGGCTCGAGCAGACGGTGGAGGAGCGCACGCGCGACCTCGCCCAGTCGGTGCGCGAGCTCAAGGCGCTGGAGGAGATCGGGCGCACGGTCGCGTCCTCGCTCGACCTCACGGCGGTGCTCGCAACCATCGTCAACCGCGCGGTCGAACTCGCCCGCGCCGATGCGGGCGCGATCTTCGCCTACGACAAGTCTCGCCGGGTGTTCCGGCTCGAGGAGGCGCAGGGCCTCGATCGCGCCTTTGTCGAGGAGGTGCGTGGATTCAGCATCCCCCTTGACGAAAGCGTGCTGGGCCAGGCGGCGCTGGCGCGCAAGCCGATCAGCATTCCCGAACTGCAGGACGCCAACACGCATCGCGTCGGCGAACTCACGCTCGCAGCCGGCTTTCACTCGGTTCTGGTGCTGCCGCTGGTCGGCCCGGAGGAAATCCTCGGGGCGCTCGTGGTGCAACGTCGCGCAGCGGGCGATTTTCCGCCGAACACGATCAGCCTGATGCAGACCTTCGCCGACCAGTCGGTGATCGCCATGCACAATGCCGAGCTGTTCCGCGAGGTGGAGGAGCGCGGCCGCCAACTGCAGCTCGCCAACGAACACAAGTCGCAGTTCTTCGCCAATATGAGTCACGAGCTGCGCACGCCGCTCAACGCCGTGCTCGGCTATGCCGAGCTCCTGGTCGACGGTCTCTATGGCGCGTTGCCGACCAAGGCCGGCGAGGTCCTCGAGCGCGTGCAGGCGAACGGCCGGCACCTGCTCGGGCTCATCAACGACGTGCTCGACATTTCCAAGATCGAGGCCGGCCAGCTCGCGCTTTCGATGTCCGACTATTCGATGCGCTCGGTCGTGGAATCGGTCGTCGCCTCGACCGAATCGCTCGCCAGGGCGAAAGGGCTTGCGCTCACCGCGGAGATTGCCGACGATCTTCCGATCGGGCGCGGCGACGAAAGGAGATTGACTCAGGTGTTTCTCAATATCGTGGGCAATGCGATCAAGTTCACCGAGCAGGGCTCGGTCGATATTCGCGCCCGTGCGGTCAACGGCGCCTACGACATCGTCGTGCGCGACACCGGGCCGGGGATCGCCCCCGACGATCAGGGCCGCATCTTCGACGAATTCCAGCAGGTCGACGCGAGCAATACGCGCCAGAAGGGCGGCACCGGCCTCGGCCTGTCGATCGCGCGCCATCTCACGGAGATGCACGGCGGAACGATCAGCCTGTCGTCGGAACTGGGCGCCGGGTCCGAGTTCCGCGTGATCCTGCCGGTGCGCGCCGGCGGCGAGGGAGAGCGACATTGAGCCAGCGCATCCTCGTCGTCGAGGACACCGAAGACAACCGGCAGATTCTGCGCGATCTGCTGAGCCATGCGGGCTTCGAGCTGGTCGAGGCGGGCGACGGCGAGCGCGGCGTCGCCCTCGCGGCGGAAACCAAGCCTGATCTCATCCTCATGGACATGCAGCTTCCGATCATCGACGGCTACGAGGCGGCGCGGCGCATCAAGGCGATCCCTGCGTGCAAGCAGACGCCGATCATCGCGGTGACCTCCTATGCTCTTGCCGGCGACGAGGAGAAAGCGCGCGCCGCCGGCTGCGACGCCTATGTCGCCAAGCCGTACAGCCCGCGCCTGCTGCTCGCCAAAGTGCGCGAACTGCTCGCGTAAGAGCGCCGCACCATGCGAAACCCGGCCCGCATCCTCGCCGTCGACGACGCGCCGGAGAACCTGGAAATTCTCCGCACGCGGCTGGAGGCGCACGGCTATGACGTGATCACCGCGGCCAATGGCGAGGAAGGCCTCGCGCGCGCGCGCGACAGCGAGCCGGACCTCGTGCTGCTCGACATCATGATGCCGAAGCTCGACGGCATTTCGGTGCTCAAGCGATTGAAGGAAGACTCCGCGCTGCGCTTCGTGCCGGTGGTGCTCGTCACCGCCAAGTCGGACATGCGCGACGTGGTGGCGGGGCTCGAAGCGGGCGCCGACGACTATCTGAGCAAGCCGTTCGACCAGGCGGCGCTGATCGCGCGCGTGCGCTCGCTCCTGCGCATCAAGGGGCTGCACGATGTCGTGCTGACGCAGGCGGTCAAGCTCGAGGAGCAGGCGGCCGAGCTTGCCGCCAATAACCGCTCGCTCGAACAGCGGGTTTCCGCGCAAGTCGCCGAGATCGAGCGGATCGGCCGTTTGCGCCGCTTCCTGCCGCCGCAGATTGTCGAACTGCTCTCCTCGACGACGGAAGCCGACGCCGTCCTGCACAGCCACCGGCGGGAGATCACGGTGGTGTGCTGCGATCTGCGCGGCTTCACCGCGTTCACGGAAAGCTCCGAGCCCGAGGACGTGATGGCGCTGCTGCGCGAATATCATCAGGCGGTGGGCGAGCTGATCTTCAAATACGAGGGGACGCTCGAGCGCTTCGCCGGAGACGGCGTCATGGTGATCTTCAATGATCCGCTGCCCTGCCCCGATCACGCCGAACGCGGCGCGCGGCTTGCGCTCGACATGCGCGCCGCGGTCGCGCGCCTCGGCGAGCAATGGAATAAGCGCGGCAACGAGATCGGCTTCGGGGTCGCCGTCGCGCTCGGCTATGCGACGCTCGGCCAGATCGGCTTCGACCAGCGGCTCGAATATACCGCGATCGGCAGCGTGGTGAGCCTCGCGCACCGGCTATGCGCGGCGGCGGAGTCCGGACAGGCGCTGATCAGCCAAAGGGTGCTCGCGGCGATCGAGCCGCTCTGCGAGGTGACGCCGATCGGCGAGCTCGTACTCAAGGGCTTTCAGCGGCCGGTCCCTGCCTACGATCTCGTCCGCTGGCGGGATGGGGAGCGCGCCGCACCGGCCGCCGGGGCGTAGACAGGATTTTCCGCCGGCTAACCGGCG
>CAYGZV010000096.1:5773-8825 GCA_964354425.1 uncultured Rhodoplanes sp.
AACGGCCGAAGACCTTGCTCAGCAGCCCGCCGAAATCGTCCATCACGAGAAAGAAGGCGGGCACGAAAACCAGCGTGAGCAGCGTCGACACGACGAGGCCGCCGATCACCGCAATCGCCATCGGGGAACGGAACTCGCCGCCTGCGCCGACGGCGAACGCGGCCGGCAACATGCCGGCGGCCATCGCCAGCGTCGTCATGATGATGGGGCGCGAGCGCTTGATGCCGGCGTCGATGATCGCCGTCGTGCGGTCCACGCCTTTTTCCATCGCTTCGATCGCGAAGTCGACGAGCATGATCGCGTTCTTGGTGACGATGCCGAGCAGCATCAGCAGCCCGATCGCGACCGGAAGATTGAGCGAATTGCCGGTGATGAGGAGAGCGACCACCGCGCCGCCGATCGAGAGCGGCAGCGAAAACAGGATGGTGACCGGCTGCAGGAAACTATGGAACAGGAGCACCAGCACCGCATAGACCATCATCAGGCCCTTCGACATCACGGGGGCGAACCCGTCCATCAGCTCCTTCTTCGCCTCCGAATCGCCGGACTGCAGCACCTGCACGCCCTTCGGCAGATGCCGCATCACCGGCAGCGCCTCGATCTCCTCGTCGGCCTTGCTCTGCGGGGTGTCGCCGACCAGGTCGGCCTCGATCCTGACCTGGCGCTGGCGATCGTGCCGCGAAATCGTCGCCGGCCCCTGGCCGAGCTGGATGTCGGCGATGGCGAGCAGCGGCACCGTGCTCCCGCGCAGCGTCGGCACGCGCAATTGCTCGAGCACCTGCTGGTCGGCGCGGCCGGATTCTCCGATCATCACGCGGATGGGGACGAGACGGTCGCCGACGTCGAACTTGGCGAGGCGCGGACCGACATCGCCGATAGTCGCGACGCGCACGGTCGCGGCGAGCGTTTCGGTGGTGACGTTCAGGCGCGTCGCAAGCGCCTTGCGCGGGACGATGCGGAGCTCGGGACGGTCGAGCGCGGCGGTGGAGACGACATTGGCGACGGATGGCAGCCGCCGCATCTGGTTGGCGAGCTCGGCGGCGACGTTCGCCACCGTCCCGCCTTCCGGGCCGGTGACGATGCGCGAAATCGTGCGCTGGCCGTTCTCGTCGAGGAACCAGTAGCGGATATCGGGAATGTCGGCGAGGTCGCGGCCGATCGCCTGCTCGAGCTGCGCCTGGGTGACGGAGCGGTCCTTCTTCGGCACGTAGTTGATGATCAACGCGGCGGTATGGACCTCGGCGACCTTGGGCGGAATGCGTCCACCATCGACGAAGACGCTGCGGATTTCCGGCCGCCGCTTCAGCACGCCGACGATTTTCTCCGTCACCGTCTGGGTCGTGCCGAGCTGCGTGCCGGGCGGCAATTCGATCGCGAGCAGCGAACGCGCCGTGTCCTGCTGCGGCAGGAATCCCTGCGGCAAGAGCTCGAGGCCGAGAACCGATAAGACGAACAGCACCAATCCGAAGAGGACGGTGACATAGCGCATGCCCACGGACGCATTGAGGATGCGCGTATAGAACCGCATTACCGGCCCGGGCGGCTTTTCCACATGCGGCTTCGGCCGTAGGAAATAGGCGGCGAGCATGGGCGTGACGAGCCGCGCGACCAGCAGCGAGAACAGCACCTGCACCGACACGGTGATGCCGAACTGCTTGAAGAACTGGCCCGCAATGCCCGGCATGAAGCTTGCCGGCATAAACATGGCGACGATCGTCAGGCTGATCGCGACGACCGCGAGGCCGATCTCGTCGGCCGCCTCCATCGCGGCATCGTAGGGCGACTTGCCCATCTGGATATGGCGTTCGATGTTTTCGATCTCGACGATCGCATCGTCGACCAGAATGCCGGTGCTCAGCGTGATGGCGAGCAGGGTCACCAGATTGAGCGAAAAGCCGAGCATGTCCATCACCCAGAAGGCCGGGAAGACGGACAGCGGAAGCGCCACGGCGGCGATCAGGGTCGCCCTGATGTCGCGCAGGAACAGGAACACCACGATGATCGTGAGCGCCGCGCCTTCGAGCAGCGTCGTCATCGCGTTCTCGTAATTGCCCCGCGTGTGCTCGACCGAGGAGTCGATCAGCTTGAGTTCGACGTCAGGGTGTTCCCTGCCGATCTCCGCGACCCGGTCGGCGACCGCCTTGGCGACGGAGACGTCGCTTGCGCCCTTGGCCCGGTAGACGGAGAAGGCGACGATCGGATCGCCGTCCAGGCGCGCGAAATACCTCGGATCGGCGACGGTGTCGGTCACCACGCCCAGATCGTCGAGCCGGACCTCGCCTCCGGCGAGCAGGCTGAAGGTCGTGCCCGCGAGCGCATCGAGCGTCGTCGCCCCGGCGATGGTGCGGATCGTCTGGTCGCGCCCGCCGATCTCGGCGCGCCCGCCGGCGAGGTCGACATTGCTCTTGAGCAGCCGTTCGCTGATATCGGCCGCCGTCAGCCCGACCGCCTGCAGCCGATCGGGATCGAGCGACACCAGGATTTCACGGTCGACGCCGCCGATGCGTTCGACCTGGGCGACGCCCTTCAAACCCTGCAAGGCGCGCTTCACCACATCGTCGACGAACCAGGAAAGCTGTTCGGGCGTCTTGCCGGGAGCGATCGCGGCATAGGTCAGGATCGGAAGCGGGATCACCTCCTGGCGCTGCACCAAGGGCTCGTTGATCCCGCTCGGCAGGGCGGCGCGGACGCGGGTGATCGCGTCCTTGACGTCGTTGAGCGCGCGGTCGGGATTGGCGTCGAGATTGAAGGTGATCGTCGTCACCGAGATTCCGTCGGTGACATTGGAGTCGATGTGCTGAACGCCGACGATGGCCGCGGTCGCGTCCTCGACGGTCTTCGTGACCTGGGCCTCGAGCTCCGCGGGGGAAGCGCCGAACTGGGTGACGATCACCGAGACGATCGGAACGTCGACGCTCGGATAGCGGGTGATCGGCAGCTTGTCGAAGCTGATCCAGCCGAGCAGCATGGCGACGATCGAGAAAAGGATGGCCGGAAGGGGCCGCCGGATGGAATAGGCGGAGATGTTCACGTCATTGCTCTCCCGACCGGC
>CAYGZV010000096.1:8925-10143 GCA_964354425.1 uncultured Rhodoplanes sp.
CGCGCAGCGACGGATCGCTTTCGATCTCGATGCGGACAGGGCCCAGTTGACTGACCGGATTGATCTCCGACGGAACCTGTCGCACCCGGCCGGGCAGGTCGCGTCCATCCTCGAGCTCGACCCGCGCCGGCAAGCCGCTCTTGAGCTTGGGGACATAGATGCTCGGCACCTGCGCCATCAGCTCGATCTGCCCGTCGACCGCGATCCGAAACAGCGGATCGGGCGAGCGCGCCGAGGCGAGCGCGCCGAGCGCGGCCGCGCTCTTTATCACCGTCCCGTTGACCGGCGAGGACACGCCGACGCTGGTTCCGTCCGGGCGCGTCAAGCGCGCGAGCTCTTGGCCGGAGGTGACGCTGTCCCCCTCCCCCGCCATGATCTTGGTGACGCGAAATCCCTCCGCTTCGGGAAGGACCATGGCCTCGGCCTTCGGCATCAGGATGCCGTTGACGCGGACCGCGCGGCTGAAGCAGGCGGGGTGGGCCTTGGTGACGATCGCCATCACGCGTGCCTTGCCGGCGGCGCTCGGGGGATCGGCGGCGAGAGCGGGGGCCACGCCCGCCGCGACGGCCGCCGCGATGACGAGCAGGGCGACCGCGCACATTCTGAACGCGACACCGCTCCAGTGGAATCGAAGCTTGGTCCGCTCGTCCTTGCGCAAGTGCATTCGCTGCAGGGAACCGCTTCCCGCGTCTCCGAGAAATCCTGCAGTGATCGGAAAATACATGCGAATGATCGGCCCGCGTGATCAGACGTTTCCTGGAGCCTGCGACCTATGCACGGCCACCCCGAATTGACAACATCGATTCGGCGCGGCGGCCGGACCTTCAGGCCGCCCGCTCAGCCCTTCCTTGCCTCTGCGTCGAGCCGGTCGCGGTCGACCGAAATGCGGCCGCGGCCCAGGCTCACAATGCCGCTTGCGCGCCACTCCTGGAGCTGGCGATTGACGCTTTCGCGCGTCACCCCGACCAGCCCCGCCAGCTCGTCCTGGGTAATCTGCACCTCGGAGCCGAAATCCTCGGCGAGCGCGGCAAGGCGGCGGGCGAGCCGGACCGAAAGCGGCAGGAACATCATCTCCTCGGTGCGCTCATTGGTCGAGCGCAACCTTGCGCACAAGAGCTCGATGATGCGGATCGCGAGCCGGCTGTCGCGTTCGAGCGTGTTGAGAAAGTCGGCGCGGGGAAGCACGAACAGCTCCGCGTCCTCCTGGGCGACCGCGTC
>CAYGZV010000097.1:0-10078 GCA_964354425.1 uncultured Rhodoplanes sp.
CGGATTTGAAGTCCGGACGCCCCACCGGGGACGATTCTCCTCCAGCTTGGTCGGTCGCGGGCGCGGCCTGCTCCTGAGACGGGCGGAGGAACAGGTCGAGCCGGTGCTTGTTGATGCGGCGCAGATCGCCCCGGCGCAGCGTGACGCCGTGGCGATCGAAGAACTCCAGGATCTGGATCGCAACCTTGCGTCCATTATCGAGGCGGTCGCGGAACTGGGCGGCGGCGAACTGGCCGTGCGGGGCCTGCGCGGCGAGGTCGATTGCGACATCGACCATCTCGCCGACCGCGCCGCGCAGGAAGAAGTGATCATGCGCGACCTCGTCGACCTTGCCGAGGCGGCCGAGCAGCTTGAGCGTCCGCCGCACCTCCGTTTCCGGCGCGTTGAGGATTGCGCCGATATCGCGCACGCGCGGCGGGCGGAAGCGCTCGCGGCCCGCGATCAACGGGCGCGCCCGCTGCCACAGGCGCTCTTCTGCGTCGGTCAGGCGCACCTCGTGACCCGGCAACCGCACCCAGGCGCCGTCGAGCGCGATCTCCTTGGCGCGCGCAAGGCTCTGCAGCGCGGCGATGAAGGCGGGCGCCGGCAGCCGCGGCTCGAGCTGCAGCCGCAGCCGCTCGAGCCCCATGCCGGGCAGGTCCGGATTGTCGGCGTGGAAGGCGGCGAGCGCGGCGAGCGCTCCGCTCTTCAGGCGCATCCAGCCGGCGGGCGCGAGCGCCGTGAGCGAGCGCGCGGCCGCAAGGCGGACCAGCGACAGTGTTGCCGCGATCCGATCGGTCCCCTCGGCGGTCAGCGCGCGGTCGCGCGCGAAGACGGAGAGATCGACATGGAAGGGCGAAACGTCCAAGAGCCGCGCGAGCGCGCGCTCGGGATCGTCGAGCGCGCATGCGTCGAGCTGGGCCATGCGCTCGGGCGTGCGGCGCTTGCGCGCGGGCGC
Organism: uncultured Rhodoplanes sp.; assembly: GCA_964354425.1. GTDB lineage: Bacteria > Pseudomonadota > Alphaproteobacteria > Rhizobiales > Xanthobacteraceae > Rhodoplanes. The sequence goes on from CAYGZV010000097.1 coordinate 938, forward strand.
GCGCAAATCAAGGAAGCGGCCGCCGCCGATCGTGCGTTGCGCCGAGGTATCGCGGACGACGAAGCGATCGCCTACGACCGCGGCGATCGGGCGGTCGAGAACGAGCTGAACATAGGTCTCGCCGCCCGGCGCAATCGGCGTATCGCCGAGCAGGACGATGCGCGCTCCGGCCTCGGCCGCCGCATGGTGCAGCCGCACGGGCATCCACTGGCCGATCGGCTTTGCCTCGGAGGCGAGCACGCGCAGCGCCGCGTCGATGCGCTCGGTCGGCGCGTGCAGATCGGGATCGAGCACGACGTCGCCGCGGTGGATCGCATCCTTGCTGATCGCGTCGCCCGCGAGATTGAGCGCGCAGCGCTCGCCGCAGCTTCCGCGCTCGGCGGGCCGGTTCTGCGCATGGACCGCGCGCACGCGCGCAGACAGGCCGGACGGACTGACCAGAACGCGATCGCCGACCGTCACCGCGCCGGACAGCACCGTACCGGTGACGACCGTGCCGGCGCCTGCCAGCGTGAAGGAGCGGTCGACGGCGAGCCGGAACCGCTTGTCGTCCGCCCGCCGGTCCGCCGCATGCGCCGAAGCGAACAGCCGCGCGCGCAGACGATCGATCCCCTCGCCCGTGACGGTGGACACCGCGACGATCTCGGCGTCGGCCAAGCGGGTCGGCGCGAGCAATTGCCGGATGGCGGCCACGACCTCGGTCCGGCGCGCCTGGTCCGCGAGGTCCGCCTTGGTGAGCGCGACCACGCCGCGTTCGACGCCCAAGAGTTCGATGATCGCCAGATGCTCGATCGTCTGCGGCATCGGCCCGTCATCGGCGGCGACGACCATGAGCATGAAATCGATGCCGGTCGCCCCCGCCAGCATGTTGTGGACGAACTTCTCGTGGCCCGGAACATCGACGAAGCCGAGCACGCCCCCGTCCGGCGCCGGCAGATAGGCGAAGCCGAGATCGATGGTGATGCCGCGCGCCTTCTCCTCCTTGAGGCGATCGGTGTCGACGCCGGTCAGGGCGCGCACCAGCGCGGTCTTGCCGTGATCGATATGGCCGGCCGCGCCGATGATCATGGCACGCACTCGGCGGGAGTCGCGCGCTGGGGCGCTTCGCCATCGGCGTCCGTCGTCTGTGGAGCGGCGGCGCGGCGCTCCGCTTCGGCGATCGCCTCGGCCGAGAGCGAGGACCGCGCCGACGCGATGAACGGCTCGGCGAGCGTGCTGCCGCCGGCCCGTGCCCGCAGAAGCCAGGCGAGCGCGGCGATGCGGTCTTGCGCGACGCCGGCCCCCAGGAGATGGGCGGCGCCGAGCATCGCCTGTCCGTCGGCGTCGCCGCGCGCGGCGGCTTTTGTCCACCACGCCGCCGCGGCGGCCGGATCGCGCTCCACTCCGAGCGCATTGTGGTGGATCATGCCGACGCGGGTCATCGCCGCGGCGATCCCCTGCTCCGCCGCCGCGAGCGCCCAGCGCCGCGCCTCGACCGCGTCGCCGGCGATGCACTCGCCTTCGAGCAGCATCCAGCTCAGCATGTCCTGGGCCGGGCCGTCGCCCTGCTCGGCCGCGGCCCGATAAAGCTCGGCCGCGCGCGCATAGTCCTGCGCGGCCCCCTCGCCCTTGAAATAGAGCGCCGCGAGATTGCGCTGTCCGACCGGATCGCCCGCCGCCGCCGCAAGCGTCAGCCAGCGCAACGCGACTCCGACATCGCGCGCAACGCCGAGCCCTCCGGCGAAGCAAGCCCCGACATTGTTCTGCGCGCGCGCGACGCCGGCCTGCGCGAGCGGCCCCCAGATCGCGAGCGCCCCCGCATGGTCGCCGCCGCGCGCGGCCTCGAATGCGCGGGCCATCTGTGCGGCGATCTCGGATGCTTGATCGGGCGGCGGGTCAGCGTCGGCGCGCCTGCGCGCCAGGCGGTCAAGCCAGCGCATCGGGTTGCCCTCCAACGGCAAGGCCCGCGAGATTCGCGACAAAGCCCGACTCGTCCTCGAGGCAGCGCAGATCGAAGATCAGCGCGCCCTCCTCGATGCGGCCGAGCACGGGCGTCGCCAGGCGGCGGAAAGAACCGGCGAGCGCGAGGAGCGCGCGTCCGCCCCGCGTTCCCGCCGACCGCACGGCGAGGCCGGCGCTCGGAATCGTCTCCCGCGGCAATGCGCCCGAGCCGATTTCGCTCGCGCAGTCGATCACGCTGACGGTGAAGGAGGAGCCGAGCGCGGCGGCGACGGCAGGGGCGAGCCGCTGCGCGAGCGCCGCGATCTCCGCCTGCGGGCGCGCGAGCAGCCGCAGCGTCGGCAGCCGCCGCGCGAGCCGTTCGGGATCGCGATAGAGCCGCAGCGTCGCCTCGATCGCCGCAAGGCGGATCTTGTCGATGCGCAAGGCCCGCTTGAGCGGATTGCGGTTGAGGCGCTCGATCAGCTCCTTGCGCCCGACGATGAACCCCGCCTGCGGGCCGCCGAGCAGCTTGTCCCCGGAAAACGTCACGAGATCGGCCCCTTGCGCGACCGCTTCCGCCACCGTTGGTTCATGCGCGAGGCCGAAGCGGGCGAGATCGATGAGCGTGCCGGAGCCGAGATCGTTGACAAGCGGCAGGCCGCGTTGGCGGGCGAGCTGGGCGAGGTCGCGACCTGGCACGGCGGCGGTGAACCCCTCGATGCGGTAGTTCGAGGGATGCACTTTGAGGACGAGCGCGGTTTTCTCGCCCAGGGCTTCCGCATAGTCCTTCAGATGCGTGCGGTTGGTGGTTCCCACCTCGACGAGCTTGGCGCCCGCGCGCGCCATGATGTCGGGCATGCGGAACGCCCCGCCGATCTCGATCAGCTCGCCGCGCGAGACGACCGCTTCGCGCCCCTTGGCGAGCGTATTGAGCACGAGCAGAACGGCCGCCGCATTGTTGTTGACGACGGTCGCGTCCTCCGCCCCGCTCAGTTCGCACAATAGGCCGCGCACCAGCGCGTCGCGCTCGCCGCGCCGGCCCGTGTCGAGGTTGAATTCGAGCGCGATCGCCTGCCGCATCGCCGTGACCGCGGCCTCGATCGCGGCATCGGCAAGCGCCGCGCGCCCGAGATTGGTGTGCAGCACGGTGCCGGTCAGGTTGAACACCGGCCGCACGCTCGGACGCGTCTCCCGGTGGAGACTGGCGAGCGCCGAGGCGGCGACGCCATCGGCGTCGAGCCGCTCGCCGAGGTCGCCAACACGCTTCGCGCGCACCGCGCTGCGGACCTGATCGAGCGCCGCGCGCACCGCATTGACGACCGGGGCGCGGCCGAACCGATCGACGGCGGACGCCGCCGCCTGTGTCTTCAGGACGTCGTCGACCGAGGGAAGGCGGCGGAGCAGGCCATCCTGGGTCATTCCATGGCCCTCAATAGCCGACGAGGAACGGATTGACCGAGCCCCGCCGGTACCCCTTCTCGCGCACCAGGAGGTCGAGCGCGAGCGTCGCAACGTCGTCCGCGACCGGATCGACCGCCGTGTCCGCGTGCTCGTGCAGGATTTTCACGTAGCTGCCGCAGCTGTCGCAGGTCTCCGCTTTGATCGTGCCCGCGCCGCCTTCGATCTCCTCGTAGCCGATGCTCTTGGTGGAGCCGCATACCGCGCATTTGATGCGGACGTGATTCCACAATGTCCCGCACAGACTGCACGCGCAGAAGCGCACGCCATGCGCGCCCGACCAGCCGACCACCAGCGAGGACACCGGCGGGGCGCCGCAGGCCGGACAAGCCCCCTCGCCCACGGCAACCAAACGGGCGGCGTCGAGGCCGGCGGCCAGGCGGGCGAAATGCACCTGCAAGGCGGCCGCGACGAAGACATGTTCGCCGAGTTCCTCGATTACGGGCGCGTCGGCAAGCGCGGCGCGCATCAGGCCGTTCTTGGTCTCTGGATCGGCCACGGCGAGGCGCGACACGGCCATGCGCGCTCCGTCCGGCATGTCGATCGTCTCGCATAGCTGGACAAGGCGATCGAGCGTCGCCGCGCATGCCCGGTCCGCGGCAAAGCGTTGGCGGTCGAGCGGCGGCATGGCGTGCTCGCGCGCCCGCGCAAGCGCCTCCGCGGACGGCCGATCGGGCTCGGGCAAGCCCTCGAGCACGCGATGCTGGGCCTCGCAGAGGCCGGCGAGAAAATACAGATAGGGCCGCAGCGCATGGTCGTGCGCGAGTAAGGCGAACCGCTCCGCGCGCCGAGAGAACAGCAGGTCCGGGTGCGGCAGGATGGCGAAGGGAGGCGTCGCCGCCTCCCCGATGGGCACCGGATCATGCCGGGGCGCCCCGACCTGCGTCATCGCTTGCACCTCACGAACCGCACGGGCCACGTGGTCTTCCGGAGCCGCGTCACTCCGCGGGCGCCGATCGCGTGTGGCCATCATCCTTCTTGCCGGTGACCAGTTCGCGCAGCCAGCGGCGGTGATAGCGCCACGCCCAGCCGCCGGTGACCGTTCCGCGCGTCATGGCGCGGATGGTTCCGCGCACCCAGATCGCGGCATAGACGTGGACGATCCATACGCAGATCGCGACGATTGCCGCGAGCGAATGCACGAGCACGGCGACGCGCTTCTGCCCGACCGAGGTGTACTCGGCGAAATAAAGGTCCCAGATGACGACGCCGCTCGTGATCAGCACGACGATCAAGACCGACATCGACCAGAACACCATTTTCTGGCCGGCATTGTACTTGCCGAGTTCCGGCATCCCCGCGCCCTCGTCGTGTCCGCCGATCACGTCGCGGATGCGGGTCATCCACACGCTGTCATTGCGCTCCCACAGGTTCAGCCGCCAGAAACGGAAGAACAGGCCGAGGAACGCAAAGAAGAGCACCACCCCGATCCACGGATGGATCGCACGCGTGTTCGATCCGCCGCCGAACAGACCCGTGAGAAAATAGAGGCTCGGGTGGAAGAGCGCGAGCCCGGTCACGGCAAGCAGCACGAGGCTTGCCGCCGTGATCCAATGATTGATTCGCGCTCCGACCGTGTAGCGGTCGACGATGACCGGCTCCTGTTTGGACGAGGTCTCGTGGACGGCGCCGGCGTCGCGAACGCCGGCGCGCTCGTGTGCCTGCGGCCGAATATCGGTAACCGTCATCTCATGTCACCCTCAGCCAATCGCTTGGCTTTCTGTTCGTCCTCTTCCGGAACCCGGTTGGGGCCGTTGACGAGATGGTGGAGCACCCCGAACGCCGCCACGGCTCCGATCGCCGCGAGGCCGGCATATTTCGTCAGCCCCTTCCAGATCTCGACGATCGGACTGATCCTCGGGTCCTTCGGCAGACCGGAATAGAGCTGCGGCTGATCGGCGTGCTGCAGCACATACATCACATGCGTGCCGTTCACGCCGGGGGGATCGTAGAGCCCCGCATTCGTGTAGCCGCGGGACTTCAGATCGATGATCCGGGTGGCCGCATGCTTCTTCATATCCTCCTTGGTCCCGAACACGATCGCCTGCGTGGGGCAGGCCTTGGCGCAGGCCGGGCCTTGCCCGACGGCGATGCGGTCGGAGCAGAGGGTGCACTTGTAGGCCTTGTTATCGACCTTGGAGATGCGCGGGATGTTGAACGGACATCCCTTCACGCAGTAACCGCAGCCGATGCAATTCTCCTTCACCACATCGACGATGCCGTTCGAGTACTGCACGATCGCTCCGGGCGCCGGGCAGGCCTTCAGGCAGCCCGGGTCCTCGCAATGCATGCAGCCGTCCTTGCGGATCAGCCATTCGAGGTTCTGCGTCTCGGGATTGATCCACTCGTTGAAGCGCATCAGCGTCAGCGTGTTCGGCGTGAGGTCGTGCGGGTTCTGGTAGCTTCCGGTATTGACCCCGACCTCCTCGCGCAGATCGTTCCACTCGAGGCAGGCCACCTGGCACGCCTTGCAGCCGATGCATTTCGACACGTCGATGAGCTTCGCCACTTCCGTGAGCCGCTTTGCCGGCGGCGTCACGGTGGAGGCCGAGCGCCGCATCAGGTCGGCGTCGGAGAAGCGCGGCTTCACGTTTTCGGTCGGCGGCTTGGGAAGAACGAATTGAACCGTCATCGCTCTCTCCCGTCACGCCACCGGCCCGGGGATGGGCTCGATATCGACCAGAAACGCCTTGTATTCCGGCGTTTCGATATTGGCGTCGCCGACATAGGGCGTGAGCGAGTTCGGGCCGAAGCCCTTTTTCGCCGCCCCCGTGAAGCCCCAATGGAGCGGGATGCCGACGATGTGGACGGTATTGCCGTCGCAGGTGAGCGGCGTGATGCGCTTGGTGACCACGGCTTTCGCCTTCACCGATCCGCGGTTCGACCACACGCGAACCCAGCCGCCCGAGACGATGCCTTTCTCGCGCGCGAGCTGCTCGGACAGTTCGACGAAGAATTCCGGTTGCGTCACCGCATTGGGCTCGACGTGTTTGGTCCAGAAATGGAAGTGCTCGGTGAGCCGATAGGACGTCGCCGCATAGGGGAAATCCTTGGCGTCGCCGAACTGTTCCATGTCGCCGCGGAAGACGCGGGCCACCGGATTGCCGCGGATTTTCGGGGCGATGACGTTCACCACCGGCGATTCGAACGGCTCGTAGTGCACGGGGAACGGACCGTCGCGCATCATGCCACGGGTGAACAGGCGCGAGACGCCTTCCGGGTTCATGATGAACGGGCCGACCACCTCGGGCTTCGCGGTGGGCGCGATGTCCGGCACGTCGTAGCCGGTCCACTTCGCGCCGTCCCATTCGAGCAGCTTGCGGCTCGCATCCCACGGCTTGCCCGTGAGGTCGGCCGAGGCGCGATTGTACAGAATGCGCCGATTGACCGGCCACGACCACGTCCATTTGGGATAGACGCCGGCGTCGTCCGGATCGGATGTGTCGCGGCGGGCCATGTTGTTGCCCGCCTCGGTGAAGCAGCCGGAATAGATCCAGCAGCCGCATGCGGTCGTGCCGTCGTCGCGCAGCGCGGCGAAGCTGACGACCTGCTTGCCCTTCTGCAGCACGAGCTTGGTCGGATCGTTCGGGTCGGCCACGTCGTCGACGACATAGCCGTTGAGCTCCTTGGCGATCTCCTCGGGATGCGGATCGTTCGCATCCTTGTAGCGCCACACGAGGTCGAGGATCGGCTCGGGAACCGCGCCGGCCTCCTTCTCGTACAGGGCGCGCAGGCGCTGATAGAGCTGCGCCATGATCCAGATGTCGGTCTTGGCCTCCCCGGGCGGGGCCCCGCCCGCCCAATGCCACTGCAGCCAGCGGCCGGAATTGGTGAGCGACCCTTCGTCCTCGGCGAAGCAGGTGCTCGGAAGCTGGATGACCTCCGTCTGGATCTTCGCCGGGTCGACGTCGTTGTGCTCGCCGTGATTCTCCCAGAACCGCGCCGTCTCCGTCTCGAGCGGATCCATGACGACGAGGAACTTGAGCTTGGCGAGCGCCGCCGTGCACTTCTTGCGGTTCGGGAACGACAGAAGCGGGTTGAAGCCCTGGCAGAAATAGCCGTTCACCTTCCCCTGGTGCATCAACTCGAAGGCGCGCAGCACGTCGTAGGCCGGCACGTCGAGCTTGGGCAGATAATCATAGGCGAAGTTGTTGTCGGCGGTGGCCGCCGCCCCCCACATCGCCTTCTGGAAGCTCACGAAGAACTTCTTGTAGTTCTGCCAGTAGCTCATCTGGCCCGCCCGCAGCGGTTTGAAGCCGCGGCTCGACATGTAGGCGTCGAAGCTCGGCTCCCGCTCCGTCGGCAGCGTGAGATAGCCGGGAATGAGATTCGACATCAGCCCGATATCGGTCAGCCCCTGGATATTGGAGTGACCGCGCAGCGCGTTCATGCCGCCGCCGCGCACGCCGATATTGCCGAGCATGAGCTGCAGCATCGCCATCGCGCGGATGTTCTGCGAACCCTTGGAGTGCTGGGTCCAGCCGAGCGCATACATCGACGTCATGGTTTTGGTCGTGGCCGAGCACTCGCCCACCATCTGCGCAATCTTCAGGAACTTGTCCTTCGGCGTACCGCAGATGCGCTCGACCATTTCCGGCGTGTAGACGGAAACGTGCTGCGTGAGCAGTTGCCAGACGCTGCGCGGATTCTGCAGCGTCTCGTCGACGGCGGCGAAGCCGTCCGGATTGAACTCGTAGTCCCAGGTCGCGCGGTTGTAGTCGCGCTTGGCCTCATCGTAGCCGGTGAACAGGCCGTCCTGATAGGTAAAGCCGTCCTTCACCAGGAAGGCCGCGTTGGTGAACGCCTTGACGTATTCCCACTGCACCTTGTCGTTCTGAATGCAGTAATTGATCAGGCCGAGCAGGAAGGCGATGTCCGTGCCTTGGCGGATCGGCGCATAGAAATCGGCCACCGCCGCCGAGCGCGTGAAGCGCGGGTCGACGACGATCAGCTTGGCGCCACGCTTGGCTTTCGCCTCGGTGACCCATTTGAATCCGCAAGGATGCGCCTCGGCGGCGTTGCCGCCCATGATCACCACCAGGTCCGTGTTCCGAATGTCGGTCCACGAATTGGTCATCGCGCCACGGCCGAAAGTTGGGCCCAGACTGGACACCGTGGGGCCGTGTCAAACGCGCGCCTGATTGTCGAACACCACCATGCCGGCGCTGCGCACGACCTTGTAGGTCGTGAACGCCGTTTCGTTGGTCGTCGCCGAAGCCGCGAGGAAGCCGGTGGTGGTCCACCGATTCACCGTGACCCCGTCATTGTTCTTGACCACGATGTTCTTGTCGCGATCGTCCTTCATCAGCCGCGCGATGCGATCGAGCGCGTGATCCCAGGAAACGCGCTCGAACTTGTCGGAGCCCGGCTTGCGGACCATCGGATATTTCAGGCGCGTCTCGGAGCGCACGAAATCGAGCAGCGCCGCACCCTTCGGACACAGCGTGCCGCGATTGGTGGGATGATCAGGATCGCCCTCGATGTGGATGATCTCGGCCTTGTCGCCCTTCGAAAGATCGCCTTTCGAATACATGATGATGCCGCAGGCGACCGAGCAGTAGGTGCAGGTGTTGCGGGTTTCCGTCGTCCGCACGAGCTTAAACGGACGAACCGCTTGTGCATGCGCGGACTCGACATCGCCGAATCCGAGCGCGCCCAAGGTCGTGCCCGCCATGCCCGCACCCGCGCCCGCCAAGATCTGGCGCCGCGAGAATGCGATGTTCATGGGGATCATTCCTCCTTGCGTTTCCAACCCCGTACGTC
>CAYGZV010000098.1:0-9889 GCA_964354425.1 uncultured Rhodoplanes sp.
GCCTGGTCGGCCAGCCCGAGGAGAACGCCGTCGCGCTGGAAGCGGTCGGCCCGGATGGCGGCGTCGCCATGACCGCGACCGCGACGCTGGGAGACGTCTAGAGGTTCATTATGCGCGGAATTGCCCCCTCCGCGTCGCACGCAGCCAAGCCTGCGCAGGCTGCGCGAGCTTGCCTGCGGTGCTCCGCTCCCTCCCCCGCTTGCGGGGGAGGGTAAGGGAGGGGGCCCGTCAAGGAGCACGCCAATGTCTGCGATGCGAGACAAGATCGTCACCGCCGACGAGGCCGTCAGCCTCGTGCGTGACCGCGACACGCTGTCGAGCTGCGGCTTCGTCCAATCCTGCGTGCCGGAAGCGCTGCTCAAGGCGCTCGAGCGCCGCTTTCTCGCGACCGGCTCGCCGCGCAATCTGAGCCTGTTCGCCACCGCCGGCCAGGGCGACAGCAAGACCAAGGGGCTGAGCCGGCTCGGCCACGAGGGGCTGCTGCGCAAGGTGGTGGCCGGCAATTGGGGGCGCATGCCCTCGGTGTGCCAGTTAGCGCTCGACAACAAGCTCTACGCCTACAATCTGCCGCAGGGGATCATCGCCCAGCTCTTCCGCGATCTCGCGGGCGGCAAGCCGGGCACGTTCTCCAAGATCGGCCTGCACACTTTCGTCGACCCGCGCTACGAGGGCGGGCGGATCAACCACATCACCACCCGCGACATCGTCAAGCTGGTCGAGTTCGAGGGCGAGGAGTGGCTGTTCTACAAGGTCGCGCCGGTGACGGTCGCGTTCGTCCGCGGCACCACCGCCGACCCCATGGGCAACATCACCATGGAGAAAGAGCCGCTCACGCTCAACAATCTCGCCATGGCGATGGCCGCGAAGAACTCCAACGGCATCGTCATCGCGCAAGTCGAGCGCATCGCCGACCGCAACACCCTGCCGCCGCGCGAGGTGAAGATCCCCGGCATTTTCGTGGACTGCGTCGTGGTCGCCGACCCCGAAGACCACATGACCAATCTCGCGACGCAGTACCATCCGGGCTATGCCGGCCGCATCCGCGTGCCGGTCGCGACCGTGCCGACGCTGCCGCTCGACGAGCGCAAGATCATCGCGCGGCGCGCCGCCTTCGAGCTGCCGCCCAACGGCATCGTCAATCTCGGCGTCGGGGTGCCGGAGGGCGTGGCCTCCGTCGCCAACGAAGAGAAGGTGCTGCAATACATCACGCTGTCGGTGGAATCGGGCGCGATCGGCGGCATTCCGGCAAGCGGAGCGAGCTTCGGCGCCAGCATCAACATGGATGCGGTGATCGACGAGAACCAGCAGTTCGACTTCTACGACGGCGGCGGGCTCGACCTTGCCTGCCTCGGCATGGCCGAATGCGACCGCGTCGGCAACGTCAATGTCAGCCGCTTCGGCAAGCGCCTGATCGGCGTCGGCGGCTTCATCAATATCAGCCAGAACGCACGTCGGGTGGTGTTCACCGGGACCTTTACCGCGGGCGGCCTTGAAGTCGCGGTCGAGGACGGCAAGCTGCGGATCATCAAAGAGGGCAAGCAGCGGAAATTCGTCGAGAAGGTCGGGCAGATCAGCTTTTCCGGCCAGTACGCCTATGACCGCAGCCGGATGGTGCTGTACGTGACCGAGCGCTGCGTGTTTCGCCGCGTCCGCGCCGGGCTAGCGCTGATCGAGGTGGCGCCGGGTATCGACATCGAACGGGACATCCTCGCCCACATGGATTTCAAGCCGGTGATCGGCGAGCCGGACGTGATGGATATCCGCATCTTCCACCCGGAGCCGATGGGACTGAAGACGCACCTGCTCAATCTCGACCTGCCCGACCGCATCAGCTACGACCCGCAGCGCAATATCCTGTTCCTCAACTTCGAGGGCATGTACATCCGGGTGAAGGCCGACATCGTCGCGCTGCGCAAGCTGCTTGAGGAGCGCTGCAAAAGCATCGGCAAGCGGGTCGGCGTGTTCATCAATTATGACAGCTTCCGCATTTCCGAAGACACCTATGACGACTATGCGGACATGGACCGCTACATGCTCGATCACTACTACACGCGGATCACCCGCTTCGCGACGAGCGCCTTCATGCGCATGAAGCTCGGCGAGGCGTTCACCCGCCGCAACATCGCCCCGCATGTCTTCGAGAAGAAGGAGGACGCGCAGGCGTTTCTCGATTCGCTCGATACGCAGAAACGGGAGGCGAGTTGATTGCGGCGCGCCTCGCGCACGCCTCGAAACGAGCAGGCGTCGTGACGCGAGTCCCGCCATCGGAGCGGAAAGCTTGCATCGCCGCGCTCGCAGGCCTTGCGTTTTTGCTGCAAGCAGCGCTGTCCAGCCTCGCTCCTCCCTTCGCCCTCTCCGCTGGCGCGATTGAAAGACTCGCGGCGCACGCCCTCTGCTCCGGATCGGGCGCGCGCGGGGGCAATCCTGACGGTCCGGCGCCGGTTCCCGATCGGGCGCGCCAAGGCTGCTGCATCCTGTGTGCGGTCCCCGCGCTCGGCGCGACCGCGCAAGCTCCCGAGCTCCATGCGCCGGCCTGGGGAGCGCCCGTGGCGGCTCCGCTCCGGGCGCTCGACACGAATGATCGCGCGCGCCCGAGCGAGCGGTCTCCCATCCGGGCGCGAGCGCCGCCGGCCGCGTAACGCCAGCCTGCAACCGCGTCCTTTTTCCAGTATCCTTCGTTTCGCGCGAGCAATGCCGACGAGCGTTGCGCCGCGTAGGGAGACCGTCATGAAATCCATATTTTCCCTCTTCTTTTCGCTGCTCCTCGTATCCGCTTTGGTCCCGTCCAACGCCTCAGCCCAGGAATTCAAGGCAGGGTCGCTCGTGATCAACCAGCCGTGGAGCCGGGCCACGGCCGGCGGCGCCAAGGTCGGCGCCGGCTACATGACGATCACCAATAACGGCAGCCAGCCGGATCGCCTGGTCGGCGGATCGCTGCCGCAAGCCGACAAATTCGAGGTGCACGAAATGCGCCTGGAGAACAATGTGATGACGATGCGCCCGGTCGCGGGCGGGCTCGAGATCAAGCCCGGCCAGACCGTGAAGCTCGAGCCGGGTGGCTATCACGTGATGTTCATGCAGCTGAAGGAGCCGCTCAAGCAGGGCGAGGTGCTCAAGGGCGAACTGACCTTCGAGAAGGCCGGCACGGTTGCGGTCGAGTACAAGGTCGGCGCGATCGCCGCGGGAGCGCACGACGCAAAGCAAGGGCACTGAGCCAAAACGCGCATTGCGGAGCGGACGAGCCGTCGCGAATGCGCACCCTTGTCGGATCGATGCCCGGCCTGACGCCGGGCATTTCCTTGCACGACCCAGGCGTCGACCGCCCGGCTACTCGACGCGAAAACTGCGGCCCGGATCGGTCGCCTGCAGGTCGGCGATGACGGTTTCGCCCGCGGTCATGGTCTGTCCTTCCGCCACCAGCGGCCGCACGCCCTCCGGCAGATAGACATCGACGCGCGAGCCGAAGCGGATCATGCCGATCCGCTCTCCCGCCCCGACGCTCACGCCCTCGTGCACGAAGGACACGATGCGCCGCGCGACGAGCCCGGCGATCTGCACCACCCCGATCTCCATCCCGCCCGCGGTCGCGATCACCAGGCCGTTGCGCTCATTGCCCTCGCTCGCCTTGTCGAGTTCGGCATTGATGAAGAGGCCGGGCCGGTAGACGATCCGTTCGACCCGCCCGCCGACGGGACTGCGATTCACATGGCAGTCGAACACGCTCATGAAGATCGAGACGCGCGCGAGCGGCTGGTCGCTCAGGCCGAGCTCGGGCGGCGGAACCGCGTCGCCGACCCGGCAGACGCGCCCGTCGGCCGGCGCGACGATCACCCCGTCGCGCAAGGGGGTCACGCGCGGAGGATCGCGGAAGAAATAGGCGCACCACACGGTCGCGAGGACCCCGAGCCAGCCGAGCGGCGTCCACAGCCAGAACAGGACGAGGCTCGCCAGCGCGAAGGCGGCGATGAACGGGTAGCCCTCCGAGTTGATCGGGGCGAGCTGCGAACGGATGGAATCGGTGAGAGACATGACGGGCTCGGTTTTCTTTCGTTTCTTACAGATCGCGTTATGTAGATCGGATTGAAGGGCGGGCCAAGCGCCGGGCGTGGCAGCGCTGGGCGTGCATGATGCTGGCAGGGAGTTTGCTTCGGTCCCGTTTATTGGAAGGACGGCGTACGATGAACCTCCCTGCCCTCAACGGCCGCGTTTTGGAATCCTTTCTCGACGACGACGCGCCATTCGGCGACCTGACGACGCATGTTCTGGGCATCGGAGCGGAGCCTGGAAATATCGCCTTTGCGGCGCGCGACCGCATGGTCGTCGCCTGCTCCGAAGAGGCCGCCCGCCTTCTCGAGCTCGCAGGCGGGCGCGTCACGGCGCTCGCCGCTTCGGGGTCGGCGCTCGAGCCCGGTGCGCCGATCCTGTCCGCATCCGGATCGGCCGGCGCATTGCACCGCGCCTGGAAAGTCGCCCAGACGCTCGTGGAATATGCATCCGGCATCGCCACCGCCACCCGCCGGATCGTCGAGGCGGCGCGCGCCGGACGGCCGGAGACCGCGGTCGTGTGCACGCGCAAGAACATGCCGGGCGCAAAGGCGCTTTCGATAAAGGCGATCATCGCCGGCGGCGCTGCGCCGCACCGGCTCGGCCTGTCCGAAACGATCCTGATTTTTGCCGAGCACCGGGCCTTTCTCGATCGGCGGTCCGCGCCGGCCATCATCGCATGCGCGCGGCGCGGAGCGCCGGAAAAGAAGATCGTGGTCGAAGTCTCCTCGCTCGATGAGGCGCTCGTCTGGGCGGAGGCGGGCGCCGACGTGATTCAAACCGAGAAGTTCTCCGTCGAGACGCTGTCCGCTTTCGCAGCCGGGCTCGCCGCGTCGGGACGCAAGCCCCTGCTGGCGGCGGCGGGCGGCATCAACGCCGGCAATGCGGCGGCCTATGCGGCGGCCGGAGCCGACATCCTCGTCACCTCCGCTCCCTATTCGGCGCCTCCGCTCGATGTCGCCGTGCGGATCGAACGGGCCGGTTGACTCGACCGGTGCGACGGCTATCTTGATCGCACGGCCCTGCGGCCCGCTGTACGCGGCGCGCGCGGTTCCAGGACGACGGTCCCGGTCTGGTCTCGTTATTGCAAGCTTGCTTGCGATCGGTCCACCACGCGGAGAACCGTCGACCATGCGGTCAATCAGAAGACTTTTCGCCCTCGCCTTTGTCGGGCTTGTCGCCTTCGCGACAGCGCCGCCGGCGCGCGCGCAGCAGGACCCCATCACCGTCTTTGCCGCCGCATCGCTGCAGGATGCGCTCAAAGACATTGCAAACAAATTCACCGCCGAGACCAAACTTCCGGTCCGCTTCTCATTCGCCGCCTCCTCCACTTTGATCAAGCAGATCGAACAGGGCGCGCCGGCCGACCTGTTTGCTTCGGCCGACGTCGATTGGATGGATTACGCGCAGGCGCACAACCTGATCCAGCCGCACACGCGCGTCGATCTGCTCGGCAACAAGCTCGTGGTGATCGCGCCTGCCGACGCGGCGCCGGAAAGCCTGTCATTGACCGCGGAATCGCTCCTTCAGGCGATTGGAACGAGCCGGCTCGCAACCGGCGAGGTCAAGTCGGTGCCGGTCGGACGCTACGCCAAGGCCGCCCTGGAAAAACTCGGCTTGTGGAACGCGATCGAGCCGCGCCTGGCGCAGACGGAGAGCGTCCGCGCGGCCCTGGTGCTGGTCGCGCGCGGCGAGGCGGCGCTCGGGATCGTGTACTTGACCGATGCGCGGGTGGAACCGCGCGTCAAGATCGTGGCGGAATTCTCCGCCGACACGCATCCACCCATCATCTACCCGTTTGCCGTGACGGCGAGCGCACTCGGAGACGGCCCCGCCCGGCTGATAGCCTTCATCCGCGGCCCGGAGGCGCGACAGTCATTCGAAGCGCAGGGTTTCGCCATCCTCGCCCCGCCCAGCCCGATCAACTGAAAAGAGGTACCCGGTGAAACTCAGCGCCCGGAACATGCTCAAAGGCACGGTGATCGACGTGAAGAAAGGCCAGGTCGTCGCGCTTGTCCGCCTCGACATCGGGGGCGGCGTCGTGGTGACCGCCTCCATCACCAATACGGCGGTTGAGGACTTGAAGCTCACGATCGGGCAACCGGCCTATGCCGTGATCAAGTCGAGCGATGTGATTATCGCGGTCGACTGAACCGCAGGCGTGCGCGGACAAGACCAAGCTGCCGGCTTACTCCACAGCGTCGAGCGGGATCGGCTTGTCCACTCGCCGGTCATCCTCCGCCTGCTCAACGCGCTCGGCCACGACGGGCGAATCGCCGACCAGCGCGAGCGTCTCGCGCGCCGCCTCGGCCTCGCGCTGGCGGCTCCACATGCTGGCGTAAAGGCCGCCCTGCGCGAGCAGCGCCGGATGCGTGCCGCGCTCGACGATGCGGCCCTGATCGAGCACGATGATTTCGTCCGCGCCGACGATCGTGGAGAGCCGGTGCGCGATCACGAGCGTGGTTCGGTTCTGCGAAACGCGCTCGAGCGCGTCCTGGATGTCCTTTTCGGTGTGGCTGTCGAGCGCCGAGGTCGCCTCGTCCAGCAGCAGGATCGGCGGCGCTTTCAGGATCGTCCGCGCGATCGCGACGCGCTGCTTCTCGCCGCCCGACAGCTTCAGCCCGCGCTCGCCCACTTCCGTCTCGTAGCCGCGCGGCGTCGCGCGGATGAACGCATCGATCTGGGCGAGCCGCGCGGCCGCCTCCACCTGCTCATCGGTCGCGTCCCAGCGGCCATAGCGGATATTGTAGCGAACCGTGTCGTTGAACAGCACGGTGTCCTGCGGCACCATGCCGATGCTGTTGCGCAACGACTTCTGCGTCACGTCGCGGATGTTCTGGCCATCGATGGCGATGCGCCCGCTGGTCACGTCGTAGAAGCGGAACAGGAGGCGCGAGATGGTCGACTTGCCCGCGCCCGACGGACCGACGATCGCCACCGTGCGGCCGGCCGGCACCTCGAAGCTCAGGCCCTGCAGGATCGGCCGGGCCGCCTCATAGGCGAAGCACACGTCCTCGAAACGGATCGCGCCGGCGGTCACGTCGAGCGGCTTGGCGTCCGGCGCATCCTTGATTTCCGCGGGACGCGCGAGAATGCCGAACATCGTCTCGATGTCGATCGCCGCCTGCTTGATCTCGCGATACAGCATGCCCATGAGGTTGAGCGGCATGTAGAGCTGGATCATCATTGCGTTGATCATCACGAAATCGCCGACCGTATGCACGCCGTTGCGCACCCCATAGGCGCACATCCCCATGGCGATGGTGAGCCCGATCGTGAAGATCACCGCCTGCCCGGCATTGAGCACGGCAAGCGAGGTATAGGCCTGGACGCTCGCGTCTTCGTAGCGCTCCATCGACGCGTCGTAGCGGCTGGCCTCCCGCTCCTCGGCGCTGAAATACTTGACCGTCTCGTAGTTCAGCAGCGAATCGATCGCCTTGGTGTTGGCCTCGGTGTCGCTGTCGTTCATCTTGCGGCGGATGGCGATGCGCCATTCGGTCAGGACATAGGTGAACCAGATATACAGGCCGACCATGACGAGGACCGTCACCACATAGCGCCAGTCGAACTGATAGAGCAGCACGCCCGCGATCAACGCGACCTCGACCACCGTCGGGGCGAGCTGGAGCAGGACCATCCGCACGATCGTCTCGATGCCGTTGCGCCCGCGCTCCAGCACGCGGGTCAGCCCGCCCGTCTTGCGTTCGAGATGGAACCGCAGCGACAGCAGGTGCATGTGCTCGAAGGTGAGCATTGCGAGGCGGCGCACCGCATGCATTGCCACCTTGGCGAAGACGCCGTCGCGCGCCTGGGTCAAGAGCGCCATCAATACGCGCGCGCCGCCATAGGTGGCGGTGAGCGCCAGCGGCGCGGCCAGCACCCAAACGATCCATGCGCTCTGGCCCGGCGCGGGCGCGCCGCCGGCGCCTGCGAGCGCGTCCGTCGCCCACTTGAAGGTGAACGGCACGGTGATGGTCGCGAGCTTCGCCAGCACGAGCAGGACGAGCGCGAAC
Organism: uncultured Rhodoplanes sp.; assembly: GCA_964354425.1. Lineage (GTDB taxonomy): Bacteria > Pseudomonadota > Alphaproteobacteria > Rhizobiales > Xanthobacteraceae > Rhodoplanes. Next base: position 8,058 of record CAYGZV010000098.1, read on the forward strand.
ACGACGCGCGCCTTGAGGTCGCGCCGGTCGGACGGCCAGATATACGGCCACAGATCGACGATCGTACGCACCAGTCCGCCGCCAGCGGAGGCAATGTCGGGCTTGTCGGCAGGCGGTTTCACGTCAATCGCTCATGGGTGGGCGCCGCGCGGGCGCAGGACCGCGGATGGGTCCTTCTCGATATAGGCCTTTCCGCGGCCGTGTTCACCCTTCACGTCGGGGTCGAACGACCTGCATCGGCCTCCCGCGAAACGGGCGAGCAAGCGCGGCGCGCGGGCTTGGGCGAGCGCGCCGCTCAGGCTTGACGGAGCGGCTCGGCAGCGCCACTTGCAGGCGATGAGCGAGCTTCGCAGCGTCTGCGTCTATTGTGGATCGAGCCCCGGAACCGATCCCGCCTTCCTCGCCGCGGCGCGGCAGTTCGGCAAGATTCTTGCCGAAAACGGGGTTGGCCTCGTCTATGGCGGCGGCTCGATCGGCATGATGGGCGCGCTCGCCGTGTCCGTCTACGAGCACGGCGGCGAGGTGATCGGGGTCATTCCGGATTTCCTGCGCCAGCAAGAGCGGATGTTCGACCTCGCCAACGAAATCGTCGTGACCCGCGACATGCACGAGCGCAAGCGCATCATGTTCGAGCGGGCGGACGCCTTCGTCGCGCTTCCGGGCGGAATCGGCACGCTCGAGGAACTGGTCGAACAACTCACCTGGGCGCAGCTCGGCCACCATCGGAAGCCGATTCTACTTGCCAATATCAACGGCTACTGGCGTCCGCTGGTCGATCTATTGGCGCGCATGGACGGGTTGGGTTTCATCCACTCCGGGGCGATGATGCGCTACCATGTCAGCGATCGGGTGGAGGACATCCTGCCGATCCTGCGGGCGGAGGTCGCGCGGGTGGCCGAGCCGGAAAAGGCGGGCGAACCGGCCTTGGTCGAGCGGATGTAGCCGCCCGGCGCGGATGGTCCCGTTTCCGCCTGCGAGGTCATTCGGTCAGTCTTGCCGATATATTCGCGCGGGCGGCACAGTCATACGGGGTGGTACGCAGCGCGGCTCGGTTCCAACATGCGCTCTCCACTTCAAAATACTTAAAGAATCATTTAGGTTCGCGCGCGTTGCGCGCGGTTTTGCGCGCGTCGACGATTCCTGCACACCCCTCCACTGGGGAGTTCGCGAATGAGCCGACGAGCTCAACCGATTCCGGCGTCGTCCGAGCCGAGCAGACCCTCGTCCCAGAAGGACGAGCTGTACGTCGTCGGCATCGGAGCGTCTGCCGGCGGCCTGGAGGCTTTGCGGCCGTTCGTTGCGAACCTGCCCGCCTCCGCCAATCTATGCTTCGTGATCGCGCAGCATTTGTCGCCGCAGCACCGCAGCATGATGGTGGAACTGCTCTCCCGCGAAACCAAGATCCCGGTCCTCTGCATCAACAACGGCGTCAGCATCCGCGCCAACACGATCTATATCGCACCCCCGAACAGCGACGTGTTCTACCGCAACGGCAAGCTCGTGCTGCGCACGCCGCTCGAATCGATCGGCCCGAAGCCGTCGATCGATCATTTCTTCTCGAGCCTCGCCTCCGGCCTCGGCGCGCGCGCGATCGCGATCGTGCTGTCGGGCACCGGATCGGACGGCGCGAACGGCCTGCGCGCGGTGAAGGCGCATGGCGGGATCACCTTCGCGCAGGAGCCGTCCTCGGCGAAATACGAGAGCATGCCGCGCGCGGCGATGACGATCGGCGGCGCCGACCTCATCCTTCCGCCCAAGGAGATCGCCGGCAAGCTCGCCGTCATCGCGCAGGGCCACAATCTCAATCTCGGCCTCGCGGAGGCGAACGAAGA
>CAYGZV010000099.1:0-6558 GCA_964354425.1 uncultured Rhodoplanes sp.
CGGCCCAACGGCGAAGACGCCGCGTCCAGGCGTCGAGCGCCGCGGGCGGGTAGCCGGTCGGGATGGAATCCTCGCCCATCTGCAGCCGCGCATAGACGAAGCCGCCGGTCAGGTCGGCGATCGCGGGATAGGTCGGATGCTCGGCGAAGACGACCGGCGTGCCGAAGGCGCGCAGCAAAGCGATGAATGCGGGCGTGCGGAAACTGGCGTGACGCACTTCGACGACATGGCGCAGCGCGCGTCCCGCCCACTCCCGCGGAAGGAGTTCGAGGAAGCCGCCGACATCGGCTTCGTCGAACTTCTTGGTCGGGGCGAACTGCCACAGGATCGGGCCCAGCCGGTCGTGCAGTTCGAGCACGCCGGAATCGAAGAACCGCCGGATCGAGTCGCCCGCCTCCTTGAGCGTGTGGCGCTGGGTGACGTAGCGCGGGCCTTTCACCGAGAACATAAAGCCGTGGGGAGTCTCCTGCGCCCATTTGCGGAAAGTGGCGGGCGTCTGCGTGCGATAGAACGTGCCGTTGATCTCGATCGAGGTGAGATGCGTGCTCGCATAGGCGAGCTCCTGCGCATGCGGCAGGCCTTTCGGATAGAACGCGCCGCGCCAGGGCGCGAAGGTCCAGCCGCCGATCCCGACGCGGATCGCCGCGGACGTCTCGGAGTTTCGCGCGTTGCTGGACATAGCCATGGCTCCGGGCCGCCCGACGCGTTCTAGCTCGCCATGCCGGCGAGGGGAGGGGCGGCGAACAGATGCTCGATCGCAACGCCGGCGCGTTCGTGGATCAGGGCGGCGATGCGCTTGCGGTGGCAGTGATCCGGGTCGCGCTCATAGCAGAGGAGGCAGACGCGGCGGCCGGAGCGCACCAGCTCGGTCAGCTCATCGAGTTCTTCGCGCGCCTGCGCCGTCGTGAGATGGGCGTCGTAGATCCGGAAAAGCGTCTCGATCTGTCCGGCGCGGGCCGCGAGCCGCCCTTCCTTCGGCGTGCCCAGTCCGCGCAGATGCAGATAACCGATTCCACGCTCGTCGAGCGCGGCCGCGAGCTGGCGCTTGGAAAACCCCGGCCGGCGCGAGGCCGCGACCGCGCGCACATCGATGATGAGCGCGACTCGCGCGCGGGCGAGTTCGTCCAAGACCGCGCTCGCGGTCGCATGCTCGTAGCCGATGGTCATGAGCGGCGGCATGCCAAGGCCTATCACATCGGCCACCGGGGGCCGTCAAGAAACCGTCAACCATATCGCGTATAAAGTGACCCCATGGGCGCTGGACGACATGGTGCCCAAACGGAGCGGCGACGCCGGATGTACGCGCGCCGCTCTGTTATATTCGCTTGCCGGCGGCCGGCGGTTTGTAGGCTCGGCGCATGCGAGACTTAAAGCCCGGGCCAGCGCCCGGGTTTTTCGCATTCCGGCGTTGCCGCCGCCACAGGTTCAGCTGAACCGGCGGTGGCGCACGCCCAGCCCTTCGGCCGCAATAAGAGAAAAAGCCCGGGCTTGCGCCCGGGCTTCTCGTTCATCGCGTTCGTGACGCGCGGCAGCCTCAGAAGTCCATGCCGCCGCCGGGCGGCATGGCCGGGCCCGGAGCCTGCTTCTTCGGCAGCTCGGCCACCATCGCCTCGGTGGTGATCAGGAGGCCGGCGATCGAGGCCGCGTCCTGCAGCGCCGTGCGCACCACCTTGGTCGGATCGATGATGCCCTTCGACACCATGTTGCCGTACTCGCTGTTCTGCGCGTCGAAGCCGAAATTGTACTGGTCCTTCTCCAGTATTTTTCCGACCACGACCGAGCCGTCCTCGCCAGCATTGAGGGCGATCTGGCGCGCCGGCCAGGACAGCGCCTTCTTAACGATGTCGACGCCGTGCTTCTGGTCGTCGTTCTGCGTCTTGATCTTCTCGATCGCCTTGATCGACCGCAGGAGCGCCACGCCGCCGCCGGGAAGGATGCCTTCCTCCACCGCCGCGCGGGTCGCGTGCATCGCGTCGTCGACGCGGTCCTTGCGCTCCTTCACCTCGACCTCCGTCGCCCCGCCGACGCGGATCACCGCGACGCCGCCTGCGAGCTTGGCCAGCCGCTCCTGCAGCTTCTCGCGGTCATAGTCGGAGGTGGTCTCCTCGATCTGCGCCTTGATCTGGGCGATGCGCGCCTCGATGTCGGCCTTCTTGCCGGCGCCGTTGACGATCGTGGTGTTTTCCTTCTCGATCATCACCTTCTTGGCGCGGCCGAGCATGGCGATTGTGACGTTTTCCAGCTTGATGCCGAGATCTTCGCTGATCGCCTGACCGCCGGTGAGCACGGCGATGTCTTGCAGCATCGCCTTGCGGCGATCGCCGAAGCCCGGCGCCTTCACCGCCGCGACCTTCAGGCCGCCGCGCAGCTTGTTGACGACGAGGGTCGCGAGCGCCTCGCCCTCGACATCCTCGGCGACGATGAGGATCGGCTTTCCGGTCTGCACCACCGCCTCCAGGAGCGGCAGCAATTCCTGCAGGCCGGAGAGCTTCTTCTCGTTGATGAGGATGTAGGGGTCTTCGAGCTCGACCCGCATCTTGTCGGCATTGGTGATGAAGTAGGGGGAAATGTAGCCGCGGTCGAACTGCATGCCCTCGACCACGTCGAGCTCGGTCTCGAGCGATTTGGCCTCTTCGACCGTGATGACGCCCTCATTGCCGACCCGCTTCATCGCCTCGGCGAGGAAGCGGCCGATCTCGGCGTCGCCATTGGCGGAAATCGTCCCGACCTGCGCGATCTCGTCGTTCGAGGTGACCTTCTTGGAGTTGGTCTTGAGGTCCTCGATGATCGCCGCGACCGCGAGATCGATGCCGCGCTTCAAGTCCATCGGGTTCATGCCGGCGGCGACCGCCTTGGCGCCTTCCCGCACGATGGAGGCGGCGAGCACGGTCGCCGTCGTGGTGCCGTCGCCGGCGTTGTCCGAGGTCTTGCTCGCGACCTCGCGCACCAGCTGCGCGCCCATGTTCTCGAACTTGTCCTCGAGCTCGATCTCCTTGGCGACGGTGACGCCGTCCTTGGTGATGCGGGGCGCGCCGAAGCTCTTGTCGAGCACCACGTTGCGGCCCTTGGGGCCGAGCGTCACCCGCACGGCATTGGCGAGAACGTCGACGCCGCGCAACATCTTGTCGCGCGCTTCCGTCGAGAATTTCACCTCTTTTGCAGCCATTTCGAATTCTCTCTCCGCTGGTCGCCTCACCCGGAGCGGCGCGCAACGCCGTTCGCAGGATGAGGCGAATTGATTTCGTTTGTTCCGCACCCTTCCGAGTGGCGCATAGCGCCTCTGTCGAGCGCGGTTGATCGGGTCAGGAACTAGGCGGCCTTCTTTTTGGCCTCTGTGCCGGTGAGCACGCCCATGATGTCGCTTTCCTTCATGATGAGGAATTCGACGCCATCGAGCTTGACCTCGGTGCCCGACCACTTGCCGAACAGAACCCGATCGCCGACCTGGACATCGGGCGGAATGAGCTTTCCGCTCTCGTCGCGCCCGCCGGGCCCGACGGCGGTGACCTCGCCCTGCTGCGGCTTTTCCTTGGCGGAATCCGGAATGATGATCCCGCCGGCGCTCTTTTCCTCGGCTTCGATGCGCTTGACGACGACACGGTCGTGAAGCGGACGGAAATTCATGCTGTCCTCCTGATGTAAGAAAAATTGCGTGCTTCGGTCCGATGGCGAGCGCGGAGCCCTGTCGGGTCCGCTCGGCTGCCACATGGGTGGAAGCGAATGCCGTTCAAGAGGGTCGCCGAACAAAACTGGCACTTCTCTCGATCGACTGCCAAGCTGCTTTTAGCACTGTTTTGATGAGAGTGCCAAGGGGTGGGCTGGGCATTGCGGCCGCACGCAACATTTGGGCGGGTCGGATGAAGGCCTGATGCGTGTCCGGACGGGTGCGGTCGGTTGCCGCACCGGTTCCGCGAAGCCGAGGCGGCGCCGAAGCGGCAACCTCCGTCGGCCCAGCACAGCGGAGAAAGCCGGCAGAATTGCTGCCTAGGAACCGGTCAGGTCGGCCCGGAGCGGTTGTTAGCACAGCCGCAAGTATGCTGCTAAGGCATTGAATTTAAACATCTTGTTTACCATTTGCTCTTGCAATGGGCATTTGCGCGGGCGAACCTTGGGCGTGCGCAAGGAGGGCAGAATGACCTCTCATGACTTCCACCGGCAGCTCAACGGCTACGGCCTGACGACGGCGCACATCTTCTATCGCCGTCCGGATCATCCGTGGCTGCTGCAGAGCTATGTCTGGCAGGATTACGATCTCTGCCCGCATTTTCCCGTGCTCAACCGGTTTCTCGGTTTCTGGCGCGACAAGCTCGAAGCTCCGCTCCATTCGGTGACGGTCGCCCATTCTCGGCTGATCAAGCCGGCGGAGATCAAGGCGATCGACGGGGTGTTGCAGCTGCATTGAAGAAGGCCCGCCAGGTCCGCCCTCGCGCGCCTTTGCGCGGCTCATGCGCGCGCAAAGGCCGGCGGCCCGCGAAGCCTCGTCCGCTTCCTCTTCCTGCTCGGGCTTGCGCAGTTCGCGTGGACTTCTCCGCGGTTCGCGCTAATTTCCGTTCGGCGCGCAGGCCCGGACGGCCGGCCGGAGTCCTTTTCAGACGATCGCGCCCAGCCGAGGGGCCCATGACGCGCATACGTTTCGATTTCGGATTGCTTTCGCTTGACGCCGCTTTGCTCGAGACGCCGACCGCTTCGGCGATCACCGCGGCGCTGCCCATTACCGCCTCGGTGCTGACCTGGGGCGAGGAGGTCTATTTCGAGGTGCCGGTGCGCACCGAGCGGGAACAGGATGCGCGCGCCATCGTCACCCCCGGCGAGATCGCCTATTGGCCGGACGGCCCGGCCATCGCGATCGGCTTCGGGCGCACGCCCGTTTCGAAGAGCGGCGAAACGCGCCTCGCCGCGCCGTGCAATGTGTTCGCGCGAGCGATCAGCGACGTGAAGGCGCTGGCGAACATCAAGGCCGGCGCCAAGGTCGTGGTGACGAAGCTCGACTGATCCCTCCCCCCGCGAGCGGGGAGAGGAGCGGAGCACCGCAGGCAAGCTCGCAGCCTGCGGGATACTATTAATTCGCGCTGGCGAGATCGAACGGCGCGAAGGTCCGCTGGCCGCACCGATCCGTGCCGACCGCAAAGCGGGTCTCGATGACCCTCTCCTGCTTGATATAGAACGCGTAGTAATAGGAATTGGTGCTCGGGTTGAATTTCACGCAGACGAGCCAGGCCGGGCCGCCGAGACGTTCGGCCCAGCGCGGCTCGGAAATCTCCAGATTGGTCAGCTCGCCTTGCTCCTTGAACCCCTTGAGCGCGGCGGCGACCAGCTTGCGGTAGGGCGGCAGCGGTTCGGGAGAGTGCATCAGCGCCTCCTCGAAAGCGTCGTCCAGGGACGGACTGCTGCTGCATCCGAGCAACGACGCCGCCAACGCCAGGGCGGGCAGCGCCATCCACCGCCGACCGGTTCGCGCGGGCCACGGCCGGGCGTGCGAGCGCCGGCGACGACCTGATCTCGGACGCACTTCGACCTCCCCCGGAACCGAGTTGCGGGCCAAGCCGATCTTAAATCAAAGCTTGCGTCCTTTCTTAGGCCGGGCGGGCCGGGCGGACCGCGCGGCCGCGGCGTCACCCGTGCATCAGCGCCGACACGTGGACGGCGACCGAGCGCGCGAGGCCCTGCAAATCGTAACCGCCTTCGAGCAGCGAGACGACCCGGTTGTTGGCGCTGCGGTCGGCTATCTCCATGAGCTTGCTGGTCGCCCAGGCGAAATCGGTTTCGAGGAGATTGAGATTGGCGAGCGGGTCGCGCAAATGGGCGTCGAACCCCGCGGAAATCACCACCAAATCGGGCCGGAAGTTGCGCAGCCGCGGCAAGATCCGCGTCTCGAAGGCCTCGTGGAACTCGTCGCCGCCATCGCCGGCGCGCAGCGGCGCATTGACGATATTGTTGTGCTCGCCGCGCTCCGACAGCGCTCCGGTGCCAGGATAGAGCGGCATTTCATGCGTCGAGCAGTACATGACGGTCGGATCGGACCAGAAAATCTCCTGCGTTCCATTGCCGTGATGCACGTCGAAATCGATCACCGCGACGCGTTCCGCCCCATACTGGTTCTGGGCGTGGCGGGCCGCGATCGCGGCGTTGTTGAAAAAGCAGAAGCCCATCGGCGCGGCGGTTTCGGCATGATGGCCGGGCGGGCGCATGGCGCAGAAGGCGTTCGCCACCTTGCCGGTCATCACCTCGTCGACCGCGAGCACCGCGCCGCCGGCCGATCGCAACGCCGCCTCGAAGGTGCCGGGCGACATGGACGTGTCGGCGTCGAGCCGCACCAGGCCTTCGCGCGGGTTCGCCTCCTGGATCGCTTCGATGTAGTCCATCGGATGGCACAGCGCGATCCGGTGGAAAGCGGCAAGCGGCGCCTGCTCGCGCGCGAGCGTCTGGAACGCCTCCTGCTCAAGCGCACGCTCGATCGCGCGCAGCCGGTCCGGCCGTTCGGGATGACCGAGCGGCGGGATGTGCTCGAGGCCGGCAGCATGGGTGATGTACAGGGTGGTCATCTTACGCAATCTGTTT
>CAYGZV010000099.1:6658-9872 GCA_964354425.1 uncultured Rhodoplanes sp.
CTTACGGCAAGCGAGCGGGCTGGACTACAGGGAATCCACCTAAGGGCCGCCCACCGCCGCCTCCAAGCGCGCCCGGTTGCGTCACGCGGCGCCCATTTGCACGCCGCGCGGCGGAGGCGGCTCGTCCGGGACGAAGAAATCGGGCTGCAGCGAGGCGGTCGGGTCCACGCGATACTGCTCGAAATCGGTCACGCCTTCGTCGGCAAGGAAGCTGTCGTCGATCAGGAAATGCCCGGTGAAGCTGCGCGCCGGCTTAAGGAAAACCCGGCAGGCGGCCTCCGCCAGGATGTCCGGCTTGCGCGAGCGGCGCATCATCTCCTTGCCGCCGAGCAGGTTCTCGACCGCGGCCGTGGCGATGGTCGTGCGCGGCCACAGCGCGTTCACGGCGACGCCCTGCGCACGCAGTTCTCCCGCAAGCCCGAGCGCGACAAGGCTCATCCCGAACTTCGCGATCGAATAGGCGGTGTGCGGGGCGAACCATTTCTCCTTCATGTCGAGCGGAGGGGAAATCATCAGGAGATGCGGGTTGTCGGCGCGCGCGAGATGCGGGATTGCGTATTTCGACGCTAGGAACGTTCCGCGCGTATTGATCTGGTGCATGAGGTCGAAGCGGCGCATGTCGGTGTCGGCGACCGGGGTGAGGCTGATCGCGCTCGCATTGTTCACGACGATATCGAGCCGGCCGAATCGCTCGACCGTTCTTGCGATCGCGGCCTCGACCTGAGCCTCGTCGCGCACGTCGCAGGCAAGCGGCAGCGCCCGGCCGCCCGCCGCCGCGATCTCCGCCGCCGCGGTGTGGATCGTCCCCGCGAGCTTAGGGTGGGGCGTCTGCGTCTTCGCCGCGATGGCGATGTTCGCGCCGTCGCGGGCGGCGCGCAGCGCGATCGCGAGCCCGATCCCGCGCGAGGCGCCGGTGATGAACAAGGTCTTGCCGGCGAGTCCCCCCATCGACATTACGCGGCAAGCACGGGGTCAGCGGCGTTCACGCAGTCCGAGCCGTCGATGATGGCGCGTTCCAGCGCGGGCGCCTGCACCGCGAGCGCTTCGGCGAAGAAGCGGGCGAGCGTGACGCGGGCCGGCGCATTGGCGCTTGCGCCGTCCCCAGCAGGGCGCAGGGCGGCGAGCGCTTCGTCGGCGAGCATGCAGCCGCCGCCGGCAAGCCCGAACAGCCGCAGATAGGGCGTCGCACCGGCGAGCGCCGCGTCCGGCGCGTCCTTGAGCTTGGCGACGAGCCACGCGCTGGCGCGCTCCAGACTCGTAATCGCCTCGTCCAGGCGCGAGCCGGTCGCGCCGAAGGCGGGATCGTTGGAGCCCCGCACCGCGGCGGCGGTGCGGCGCAGTTCGGTGACGAAGGTCGCGAGCGCTTCGCCGCCCGCCATCGGCAGCTTGCGGGTGACGAGGTCGATCGCCTGGATGCCGTTCGTCCCTTCGTAGATCTGCGCCACGCGGACGTCGCGGTAGAACTGGGCGGCGCCGGTCTCCTCGATATAGCCCATGCCGCCATGCACCTGGATCCCGAGCGAGGCGACTTCGGCGCCGATATCGGAGGAAAACGCCTTGGCGACGGGGGTCAGCAGCGCCGCGCGCTCATCGGCGGCTTGGCGCGCCGCGGCGTCCGGGGCGCTGCGGGCGCGATCGATCGCGACCGCGGTCGTGTAGCAGATCGCGCGCGCGGCGTTGGTCAGCGCGCGCATGCTGAGCAGCATGCGCTTGACGTCCGGGTGCGCGACGATTGGCGCGGCGTCGTGCCCGGGCTGGCCGGCGATCCGCCCCTGCCGCCGTTCGCGCGCATAGGCGAACGCGTGCTGCGTGGCGGTCTCGGCGATCGCGACGCCCTCCAGGCCGACCGCGAGCCGCGCCCGGTTCATCATGGTGAACATGCAGGCGATGCCGTTGTTCTCCTCGCCCACCAGATAGCCGACCGCCCCGCCTTGGTCGCCGAACACCATCGTGCAGGTGGGCGAGGCGTGGATGCCGAGCTTGTGCTCGATCGACGACGCCCACACATCGTTGCGCTCGCCGAGCGAGCCGTCCGCGTTGACGAGGCGCTTCGGCACGAGGAACACCGACAGGCCCTTGGTGCCGGGAGGCGCGTCGGGCAGGCGTGCGAGCACGACGTGAATGATGTTGTCGGTGAGGTCGTGCTCGCCATAGGTGATGAAGATTTTTTCGCCGGTGAGGCGGTAGGCGCCGTCGCCGGCGCGGACGGCCTTGGTGCGCAGCGCGCCGACATCCGAACCCGCCTGCGACTCGGTCAGGTGCATCGTTCCCATCCACTCGCCGGACACGAGCTTCGGTAGATAGGTCGCCTGGAGTTCCGGCGTCGCGTGCGCGGCGAGCAACTCGATCGCCGACATGGTCAGCAGCGGGCCGAGCCCGAAGGCCATGGAGGCGCCGCTCCACACCTCGATCAAGGCCGCGTTGAGCGCGTAGGGCAGGCCCTGGCCGCCCCACTCGACCGGCGCGGACAGCCCGTTCCAGCCGGCGGCGGCCCAATCGCGATAGGCCTCCTTCCAGCCCGGCGCGGTCGTCACGGCGCCGTCCTTGAACTGGGCGCCATGCGTGTCGCCGACGCGGTTGAGCGGCGCGATCACCGCATTGGCGAACTTCCCCGCCTCCTCGACAATGGCCGCGACGAGATCCTCGCCGAGGTCGCCATACAGGCCTTCGCGGCGCGCCGCCTCGAAGCCGGCGACGTTGTTGAGCGTGAACAGAATGTCGGCGACCGGGGTGGCATAGGTCATGGACGCTCACTCGCGAAGCTGGCGGCCTGGCCGGCGACCGGGACGCACGGGATGGGCTGGTCCACGTCTACACCCTGCGCCGGCGGATTTCACCCCCCGCTGCGGGTCGTGGCAGGGGCGGAATGCAACATTTGCAGGGCTGGGAGCGTATTTCCTTGGCCGGCCGGAGCCGCGCTAAGGCCGAGAGGGCGCGTCGGCGGGCGCAGCGGGCCCAGCGGCTCGGGCGGCTCAAAGCGTTGATCCGCGCCGATTGCGCACGTATGGTCCCGCCGGCCGTTGAGCGTCGGTCCCTGCTTGTCGATTCGGGCCGGGCGCGTGGCCGACCAGCCGCAACGGGTGCAGCGATGTCGTCTCGCTGCGCGGCGTCGGGCGGCGATACGGCATAGCCGTCGCGGCGCGCGGCGTCGGGCGGTGATGGGGCGTAGCCAAGTGGTAAGGCAGCGGATTTTGATTCCGCCATGCCCTGGTTC
>CAYGZV010000100.1:0-3901 GCA_964354425.1 uncultured Rhodoplanes sp.
TCGACGCCGATCGTGTCCATGACGGCCGCCGCCTCGATGCGGCCGAACTCCCCGAGATCGACGCGCGCCATGATGAACCCGACCGGGCGGCCGTCGGCTTCCGCGACCAGCGACACGCGAACGTCGGATTCGTGTAGCGCCTCGCCCAGTTTACGCTCGAAATAGCCGGACCGGTCGCGCCCGGTGATGCGGCGGTCGATGGCGATGAGCGCCTTCAGGTCCGACTCGCGCAGCGAGCGCACCGGGATGCGGTCGCGCGCGAGCTCGCCGAAATCGGTCGGCGCCGGCACGCTGTAATCGAGCTCTTCCGGGTCGCCCACCCGTTGCGGAATCGTGATCCGGCTCTGTTGCGCCATTGTTCGTTCCTTCCCTCTAGGCCTCTTCGGCGGCTTCCATGATCGGCTCGGCGACGGCGCGCTCGAGCACCAGCCGTGGGGCGAGTTTGAACTTGTTCGAGTCAAAGAATTTGAGCAGCCCGTGCTCGGTCCAGTCGGCCTGCGAATGCAGTCGGCGCACCCCCTTCTCGCGCATGGCCTGCATCAGCGCCTCCATCAGCACGTGACCATAGCCGTGCTCCTCGCTGGCCGGAGCGACGCCGATCAGGTCGAGCGCAGCCACCGGCTCGTCGCGGCCGAACTCACCCTGGCGCACGCGCGCAAATGCAAAGCCGACGAGCTCGCCGTCGCGCGTTACGCCGACATGAATGAAGTCTTCCGGATGGCTGCGCGCCGCTTCCAGCCGCTTCTGGAAGAAGCGTCGGCGCGGCCGGCCCGTATGCGCCTGATCGATCGCGATGGTGCGTTCGAGGTCGTCCGGCCGCAGCCGGCGCACCTTCACACTGGCGTCCTTGGGATCGCTCATGCTTTCCTCACCCGTTTCCGACATATTCTTCGTAAAGCCGCGCTTCCATCTCGCCGTCCATCGATTCGTCGACGAGCGGCAGCAGCGCCATTTCCTCTTTCTGCACATGCGCGAGCATGCGTTCGCACAATTCCATGCCGAGCCGGCGGAATTCCTCCCAGCCCGCATTGTCGAAGCCGCCCGCCTCGGCTGCGCGCGCAAGCGCGGAGAGCCGCTGGCCGAGCGGCCGCATCGCCGAATGCTCGTCGGTGAGATGCGCGCCGATCGCCTCGTCGCCGATCGACTGCAAATAGGTGAAGAGATGCTGCTCCTCGAAATCGAAGTGGCGGTTCGTTTCCGCTTCGACCCCGCCCGCAAAGTCGCGCAGGAACTGGGCGACGGCCGCGTCCTTCGCATTGGGCGGGCTGCGCCGGTTGCTGGCGATCAACCGGTCGAGGCGCTCCATCAGCGCAACGGTCGCGCGGTGCTCGTCATGCAGCGTCTGGCTGATCCGGTTGGAGAACATCAGCCTCCTCCCCCGCGCGGGCCGGTTCGACGCCGCCCTGCTAAATTAATATTTCGGTACCTTAATGCATATTTATCGCCTGTCAAGATTTCCGCCTTTCTGGCCGCCCTTTGAGCAAGGCCCGATCGGTTTCATCCCCGCCCTTTTCTCCGCCCTGTCCTCTCCGGCGAGCTTACCGGGATGCAAGCCGGCGCGCAGCGACCCGTCAAGAGCCGCTGGCGCGCGAGAGGGTCAATCCTTCGCCCGTTCCACATAGGAGCCGTCCGCGGTGGACACCACGATGCGCGTCCCGGCGACGATGTGCGGCGGAACGCCGGTGCGCACGCCGTTCGAGAGCACGGCCGGTTTGTAAGATGATGACGCGGTCTGGCCTTTCATCGACGGTTCCGTCTCCACCACTTCGAGCGTCACCCGCTGCGGCAATTCCAGGCCGACCGCGACGCCTTCGTGGACGCTGAGGCGGACCTTCATCTCCGGCTGCAGGTAGACCGCCTGGTCGCCAACCACCTCCTCCGGCACGGCGACCTGATCGTAGGTGTCCATGTTCATGAAATGGAAGCCGTCGCCGTCCTGATAGAGAAACTGGTATTCGCGCTCTTCGACATGCGCGCGCTCGACCTGGTCGGTGGTCTTGTAGCGTTGCGAGGACTTCACGCCGTCGCTGAGCCGACGCATATCGAGCTGCGTGACCGGCGTGCCTTTGCCGGGATGGATGTTATCCGCGCTCAGAATGACGTAGAGCTTGCCGTCGAGATCGACGATGTTGCCCTTGCGAAGGGAGCTCGCGATGACTTTCACGGGTATGGTTCCTCGGTGGATGGGGGCCGGTGCGCCTGCATGCAGCGACGGGACCACGAGCCGGCGGTGTCGTTCGCGTGCAACATACCGATCCTACCGCCCCTCGCCAGTTTTTTCAGCCCCGTCCCGCCCGCGGGGCAAGCCGACATGACGGCCGCCTCGCCCTGGTGGGACCCGCAGGTCTACGCCGACCGACGTCCGTTTCTTGACGCCCGACGCCGCATCGTCGCGCGGCTGCGCCGGCTGTTCGAGGCGCAGGACTTCGTGGAGGTGGAGACCTCGGTTCTCCAGGTCTCGCCGGGAAACGAGTTGCACCTGCACGCCTTCGCGACCAATAGCGTTTCGCCTGCCGGCGACCGCGCGCCGCTTTATCTGCGCACCTCGCCGGAATTTTCCTGCAAGAAGCTGCTCGCCGCCGGCGAAGCGCGGATGTTCGAGTTCGCCCGTGTCTTCCGGAACCGCGAGCGCGGCGCGCTGCACCATCCCGAGTTCACGCTGATCGAGTGGTACCGCGCGCGCGAACCCTATGAATCGGTGATGGGCGACTGCATTGAGATCGTGCGGGCGGCAGCGGAGGCGGCGCAAACGCGCATGCTCTCGTTTCGCGGCCGCATCGCCGATCCCTTCGCGGAACCGCAGAGGATCACGGTGGCGGAGGCGTTCGAGCGCCATGCCGAGATCGATCTTCTGGCGGCCATTCCGGGCGGCGCGCCTGACCGCGAAGCCTTCGCCCGGCAGGCGGAAGCGGCCGGCGTGCGCCTTTTTCCCGACGATAGCTGGAGCGACATGTTCAGCCGCGTCATGATCGAGAAGATCGAGCGCCATCTCGGCGCGGGCCGTCCGGCGATCCTGTACGAATATCCCGCGCCGGAGGCGGCGCTGGCCCGCGCGAAGCCCGGCGATTCGCGGGTTTGCGAGCGTTTCGAGCTGTTTGTCTGCGGGGTCGAGCTTGCCAACGGGTTCGGCGAACTGACCGATGCGGCCGAACAGCGTCGGCGCTTCGCGGCGGCGATGACGGAAAAGGAACGGCTCTACGGCGAACGCTACCCGCTCGACGAGGACTTTCTCGCGGCGCTCGCCGTCATGCCGGAGGCGAGCGGTTGCGCGCTCGGGCTCGATCGGCTGGTGATGCTCGCGACCGGCGCCGCCCGCATCGACCAGGTGCTCTGGACGCCGCTGCCGGAGGCGTGACGAAGACATGCGCAGAGTGCGACAATCATCCGCTCAGCCCGATCAACCGTCTGCGCCGATCCCCAAATGGGAACCAAATGCCCGCCTTAGGCCCCTCTCCGCCATGACCGACAAGTCGCTGCGAACGCCCGCCGCCCTGGTCGAGGCGGGGCTCGCATCCGCGAGCGAGCTGGCCGCGCTCGACGCGGTGGCGGAACGTTACGCCGTGGCGATCACCCCGGCGCTCGCGGCGCTCATCGATCCGTCCGACCCGAACGACCCGATCGCGCGCCAGTTCGTTCCCGACCCGGCGGAGCTTGCGACAAGTCCCGCGGAACGCGCCGACCCCATCGGCGACGACGCAGCGACCCCGGTCGCGGGCCTCGTGCACCGCTATCGCGACCGCGTGCTGTTGAAGCTCGTCCATGTCTGCCCGGTCTACTGCCGCTTCTGCTTCCGCCGCGCCATGGTCGGACCGCGCGGCCGCCCCAGCCTCTCGCGCGAACAACTCGCGGCCGCGCTCGCCTATATCCGAACGCACGCGGAAATCTGGGAAGTCATCCTCAC
>CAYGZV010000100.1:4001-9571 GCA_964354425.1 uncultured Rhodoplanes sp.
GCGTGTGCGCGCCTCATCGATGCCGGCATCCCGATGCTGTCGCAGTCGGTGCTGCTCAAAGGCGTGAACGACGATCCGGACACGCTCGGGGCCCTGATGCGCGCCTTCGTGGAGACCAGGATCAAGCCTTACTACCTGCATCACGCCGACCTCGCGCCGGGCACCGCCCATCTGCGCACCGGGCTCGCCGAAGGCCAGGCGCTGATGCGGCGCCTGCGCGCGCGCCTGTCCGGCCTGTGCCAGCCGGCTTACGTGGTCGACATTCCGGGCGGCGCCGGCAAGGTCCCGGTCGGGCCGGCCTACCTTGCGGCCAGCGGCGCCGACGGCGCATCCGAGCGCTTCCAGATCGAGGACCTTGAAGGCCGCTCGCATCGCTACCCTCCGGCGGAGGAGTGACGACACGCGGCCGTCCTCGACGTTTCCAAACATGAATTAACGTTAAGCGAGCGTTGCGATGCAAACCGATCAACCTTGCCGATCCGTCGCCGCGAGCGCGCGTGATCGCCGCAGCGACCGGTTCCGGCGTTTCGAACACGCGTGGCCGGGCGCGAATGCGGCGGAATGGCAGATGCGGGGGCCGAACCCCTCCGCAAAAAAGCCGTTGTATCAAGCATAAATCAAATCGACTGCGCCCTCTCGCTGGCCGTTTTCCATGGATGTCATTCTCGTCAAGATCTTGGCGGCGTTCCTCGCCCTCAGTCAGGTTGCGACCACGCCGCAGGCGATCAAGACCGAATTCGTGGAGACCCGCGACCAGGCCGAGGTCGTCGGGCTGCTGCGCGGCGGGTGCGCGCATATGCGCAAGGCGTTCGATATCGAATCGATCGATCTCGACGGGCTGATCGCCACCGCGCTCGACGACCCGCAAGCGCTCACCACCGAAATCAAAGCGTTTCGCGGACTGAATTTCGGCAGCCTGCATCTCGTCTACCGGCAATTCTGCAAGAACGAGACGGTCGAGCCGGCGCCCGTCGATATCGGCCAGGTCATCGCCTACTACAACAAGGCCACCGCCGACCTGCCCGACCATGCGCGGCTCAAGGGGCTCAAGCTGTCCGGCACGAGCACCGTGCTTGATGCGGCCGGCGGGCGTTTCGCCGAGGTGTTCGAGGCGGAGAACCGGCGGGTCTGGATTCCCCTCAAGGAGATACCGCAGCACGTGCAAAAGGCTTTCGTGGCCGCCGAAGACAAGCGCTTCCACCAGCACAAGGGCATCGACGAGCGCGGGCTCATTCGCGCCATGGTCGCCAATCTCGCCCGCCCCGGCCGACCGCAAGGCGGATCGACCATCACGCAGCAGGTGGTCAAGAACCTTCTGGTCGGCGATGACCTGACCTACGAGCGCAAGATTCGCGAGATGATCCTCGCCTCGCGGGTCGAGCAGACGCTCAGCAAGAACGAGATACTCGAGCTTTATCTCAACTCCATCTATCTCGGGCGGAACTCGTGGGGAATCGAGCTTGCCGCGCGCAGCTATTACGGAAAGCCGGCGTCGGAACTGACTCTCGCCGAGGGCGCGACGCTCGCCGGGCTGACCAAGGGGCCGAATTACTACAGCCCGGACCGCCATCCCGAGCGCGCGCAGGAGCGCCTCGCCTATGTCCTTAGCCGGATGCAGGAGGATGGCGCGATCACGCAGGACGCGGCCGATCAGGCGCGCCAGGCGGCGCTGCGGCTCGTCGCCTATGATCGCGCTCAGCGCAATTCCGGCTTCTATTTCCTCGACCATATCAATCGCGAGGCGAAATCGCTGCCGGGCGTGGTGGCGCTCACGGCAAGTTCGGCCACCGTCCGCTCGACCATCCACCCGCAATTGCAGCGGGCGGCGGAGACCGCGCTGCAGGAGGGCCTCGCCCGCTACGAGCTGTCCACCGGGCGCGCCCAATTCCACGGCGCGGAGGCCAATCTCGTCGCCGCGATCCAACGCATCCAGGCCGACCCGAATGCGCCGAAGACGCCGCCGCCCTGGCAACAGGCGCTGCAGGCTGCGCGGGCCCCGCTCTACGATGTGCACTGGCCAAGCGCCGTCGTGGTGCAGAAGGGCGGCGGCGACGCGATCAAGGTCGGGCTCGCGGACGGGCGCGTGCTGCCGCTCAATGGCGCAAACGCGGCCGTGCGGCGCGCGCTCAAGCTGCACGACGTCGTCCGCGTGCGCCTCACCGAAGGCAAGGGCGCGCGGGCCGAGCTGAGGGTCCGGCCGACGGTGCAGGGCGCGGCTCTCGTGCTGGAGAACAAGAACGGCCGCATCCTCGCGATGGCGGGCGGCTTCTCCTATCCGCTGAGCCAGATCAACCGCACGACGCAAACGCAGCGCCAACCCGGCTCGGCCTTCAAGCCGTTCACCTATCTCGCCGCGCTGAACAAGGGATTGCAGCCCAACACGCTCGTGCGCGACGAACCGATCACGCTGCCGCCGCTCAACAATTCAAGCTCGACGCGCGAGCGCGACTATTGGACGCCGAAGAACTACGACCGCGGTTCGTCCGGCATTCTCACGCTGCGGCTCGCGCTGGAAAATTCCAAGAACCTCGTCACCGCCCAGTTGCTGAGCAACGCCATCGACAATGATCCTGGCCGCAGCCTCGCCCGGGTGTGCGAGCTTGCGATCGAGGCGCAGATCTATACCGACTGCGTCGGGTACTATCCGTTCGTGCTGGGGGCGCAGCCGGTGCGGCTGATCGATCTCGCGGCCTTCTACGCCGCGGTCGCGAACGAGGGCTATCGCCCCTCCCCCTACGCGATCGAATCGGTGGAGCAGGGGGGCAAGATCGCGTTTCGGCGCAAGCCCGAGCTGACCGCGCTCGCGAACGGGGACCGCGTCGCTTTCGTGCAGCTCAAGAGCATGCTGCAGGGCGTGCTCGCCCGCGGCACGGCCCGCGCGGTCGCGTCTCTCTCGCCGTTCGTGGCCGGCAAGACGGGGACGAGCGATGACGAGAACGACGCCTGGTTCGTCGGCTTTTCCAACGACGTGACGATCGCCGTGTGGGTCGGCTACGACAATGCCGAAGGCAAGCGGCGCACCCTCGGCGGCGGCCAGACCGGCGGCAAGGTTGCGCTCCCGATCTTCACGCCGATCATGAACGCGGTCTGGGCGAACTACGCCAAGAAGACGCCGATGGCGCCGCCTTCGCCCGAGGCGCAGCGCCAATTGATCGCATTGCCGATCGACTTGCGCAGCGGCGCGCGGGTGGCGGCCGGCAGCCCAGGCGCCGTCACCGAATACTTCCGGCTCGACCGGACCGGCGGCCTGACCGAGACCCAGTACAATCTCGTTTCCGAAGCGGAGGTCGCGAGCTACATCTACCGCGAGCCGGGCGATGGCGAGTATTACGGCTATCCGAACGGGTACGGCTCCGGCTATGGGAGCAGATACGGCTACGATCCGCGCGGCTATCCGCCCGGCTACCAGTATCCCGGACAGCAGCAATATCAGAACTACTGGCGACGGGTGAACCCGTTCGGCGGCCTGTTCGGCGATCTCGGGCGACGCGTCGACCCGCGCCAGCAGGAATACGGCGTGCGCGACCGCTATCCGCCCCAGCGCGTCGACCCGCAATTCCCATTCCGCGAGCGCTACTAGTGAGATTCCTCCGGCCGTTTCGAGCTCTGGCGGCGCTCGCCGTGGCGGCCGCCATGTGCTTCACCGCCGCGCCGTCACCGGCGCAGGAGTTCCGCGTCGAAGACGTGCCGTCGATCGCCGAGATTCCGCCCGGCAAGCTCAAGCCCGACACGATCGCCTTCAGCGACCACCGCAATGCCCAGATCACCGACGCGAAGAGCGGGCTGATCCGCTTCGGCGATTGGGCGAAGGCCAGCCCGCTACAGAAACAGCTCCTGAGCCCCTATCCGAACTTCGAGGAGCCGAACATCACCTCTACGATCGGCGGCGCGACCAAGACGCTCAAGCGCCGGCTGCACATCTATGTCGCCGAAGCGCGCTTCGAGCTCGCCCGGGCGCCGAACGCGATCGACCTCACGCGCTATGTGAGCCTCGCCTTTCTCGAGCGGATGGACCCGGCGATCAAGCATCGGCTCATCAGCGCGGGCGACGTCACGCCGAACAATGACGCGCGGCTCGCGAACAAGCATCCGACCCGGCGCTGGTGCGAGGGCGGCGTCGGCGTCATCTGCATCAAGTCGCGCTACCAGTTCGAAGGCAAGCTCCCCAGCGCCATTTCCCTCCTGAACAAGCTGCGCGAGAGCGGCAAACAAATCGCCGACTTCATCGAGTTCGAAAGCGAACTGCGGATCATACCCGCGGCTGCGATCGATCAGGCCGGGCTCGCCCAGTTGACCGGGATCGACACCCCCGTCACGGCTGCGCTGGAACAGAACATCGTCCACGTCAACCAGGTGATGCAGTTCGGCAAGTTCCTCGCGGTGCTGCAGGCCAAGCCGGGCGATCCGAGCCATACCGTCGCGACCGCCTTTGTCGCGCTTGCGGTGGAGTCCGACCTGTTCGAGAAGCGCAAGGAATTCGAGGGCGTCCCTGTGCTGCGGAACATGGTGCCCGCGCAGGTTCTCTCGGGGAACAGCTCGTTCAACACCGGGAACTCGATCAGCGCCGGTCTGCCCAATTATGCGCGCAACCGGATCAAGGCAATGGCTGAGATCCTGAGCCGCGAGTGATCATTTGGGCGAGGGCTGGAGCTTCGCGCGCAGCCGGCCGTTGCCGGACGCGGGCCTCGTCTCTAGATCAGGGGCGCGCGGGATGCTCTCGTATCGAGCCGCTTTGCTCGAGCGCCACCTTGACGATGCTACTCGGAGATGCCGATGTCATCGCTGAGCGACTGGAAAGTGCCGTCTGCGGTGCGACCGAACGCCGACGACTATGATTATGATCTCGACGCCGCGTTGTCGTCGATCGTCGCGCTCCGCGCTCATGTCCCCCCGGATGCGTTCACGGCCGGCGTGCTCGGTACCGAGCGCGCGGGCAACGGCGTCGTCATCCGGGCGAACGGCCTGGTGCTGACGATCGGATATCTAATTACCGAGGCGGAGTCGGTATGGCTGCAGACGGGCGATAAGCGCACCATCCCCGGACATGCGCTCGCTTACGACCAGGAGACCGGGTTCGGCCTCGTGCAGGCGCTCGCCCCGCTCGACGTGCCGCCGCTCCCGCTCGGCCGTTCGGGCGAGGCGTCGGTCGGCGAATATGTCGTGGTCGGCGGCGCGGGAGGACCGCAGCGCTCGGTCGCGGCGCGGATCGTCGCCAAGCAGGAATTCGCCGGCTATTGGGAATACGTTCTCGACGACGCGATCTTCACTGCGCCGACCCATCCGCACTGGGGCGGCGCGGCGCTGATCGGGCCCAAGGGCGATCTCCTCGGCGTCGGCTCGCTGCAGCTCGAGCAGCGGCGCGCACCCGACGTCGTTCAGCACATCAACATGATCGTGCCGGTCGATTCACTGAAGCCCGTTCTCGATGATCTCCTCGCCTATGGACGGCCCAATCGGCCGCCGCGGCCCTGGCTCGGGGTTTATGCAGCCGAGATCGAGGACAGGGTCGTCATTGTCGGGCTTGCCGATGGCGGGCCGGCGCAACGCGCCGACCTGCGCCAGGGCGACAT
>CAYGZV010000101.1:0-3457 GCA_964354425.1 uncultured Rhodoplanes sp.
GGACCGTGCCTTGAACGCCCGGCCGGTTCGCCTATGTCGCACGTTGCAGAGCGCCCGGCTGGCTGGCCCTGGCGCCATTCGTATCCATGTGCTCTTGCAGGAGAATGTGGCTATGAAAAGCTTCGACTCTTCCCACCCGGAACGAAAGCGGTTCGATTTCGATCTCGATGCGCTGCTGCATCCGGCGCAGGCCTTCGAGCACCCTCTGAACGTGGTCCAGGACGCCGATCTGACGCTAAACGAGAAACGGGCGATCCTCGCCGCATGGGCGTCGGACGCCTGCGCGGTCGAGGCGGTCCCCGCCCTTCGTCAGGCGCCCGGCGGTTCGCGCGCGGTCCCGATCGACGACATACTCGATGCATTGCGCGTGCTCGACAAGGTGGCGCATGCATGCGCCGCGGATCCGGCGAAAGTCCGCCGCATGCTTCGTCGCAAGCGGCGCGATGCGTTTGACGGGAGAAGCGCTCGGGATCCTAACGAAGGCCGGGACGACCCGTCGGCGTGACGGCTCCGCTTCGCGCCGCATTCCGGCGGTGAAATCCGTCGGACACGAGCGTCACATCCCGGTGATCGCGGTAACGGGCGGACCGCGCCTGCGTAATAATGGCCGACGATCGCTCACATCAGTGCCGGCAGCGGCGCGTCGAGGAGAGACAGAATGGACGCAAAGACCTTCGAAGTCACCCGCAGCGAAGAGGAGTGGCGCCGCCTGCTCACGTCTGAGCAGTATGCCGTCATGCGCGGCCATGGCACCGAGCGGCCGGGAAGCTGCGCGCTGAACTTCGAGAAGCGGGCCGGCGCCTTTTCTTGCGCCGGCTGCGGACAGCCGCTGTTCGTCTCGAAGACCAAGTTCGAGAGCGGCACCGGCTGGCCGAGCTTCAATCAGCCGGTCGCGGGTTCGACCGAGACCTCCGAGGACCGGACCTATGGAATGGTCCGCACCGAGGTGCATTGTAGCAGATGCGGCAGCCATCTCGGCCACGTCTTCGATGACGGCCCGCCGCCGACGCACCAGCGCTATTGCATCAACGGCGTTGCGATGAACTTCCAGCCCGAGTGACGAATGCGCCAGCGCTCTTGTCGTGCGGGGCGCGTCACTCCAGGCACGATCACCTTCATTCAAGCGAATTCCGATCCGATGGATGGGGATTCGCTTTTTTTTATTAGCTCTTGCCGGCATTTTTAACGGCCACCCTCCCGGTGCAGCCCTTGGCGGAAGCCCGCGGTCGGTGCTGACGTACCGGCCGGAACAAGGCTGTGCCCGTCGAGTTGGCGACATGCGACTTGACTGGGCCACAGCCATACGGCGCGGCCGCGATTTTTTCATTGCTTGCGGCCGGTGTGAGCATGCCGTCTTTACGCGTGTTTGTTGCCTTATGCGTCGCGACAGCGAGCGTCGCCGTCTGCGTCGCGGCTCTCCGCGCGAACGAAGTGATGGATTTCTGGCGTGATGAGTATCAGCGTCGCAGTCGGGCGAGCGCTGCGCCAATTCCTTCGCAGCCGCGCAGCTACGAAGCACAAAGGCCCACCACACGCACCAAGCTGACGGTCTGGCCGAAACGGCCGGAAACGAGCACGCGTCCTGAATCAATCAAGCGCAGGGAAGCAAGCCGGGATGAGTCTTCGCGGCGCGGACGCGGGCGTGCGAGCGGGGGCAGCCTGTACTGCGTCAGAACCTGCGACGGCTTCTATTTTCCGGCGACCGCGAGCGCGAGCACGGCCGACGACGGCAAGATCTGCGCTACACTGTGCCCGGCAACCGAGACCGAAGCGTATCGTCTCGCCAAGGATGACGACGAGATCGACAATGCGGTGACAAGAAAAGGAAAGCCCTACTCTTCGCTGCCGGCCGCGTTTGCGTACCGCACGAGCCTCAAGCAGGGCTGCACGTGCGGAGACCAGGCGCGGACCGCAATCGCGGCATTGCAGGACGATCCGACGCTCGCCCCGAACGACATCGTGGTCACCGAAACCGGAGTCCGCGTCTTTGTCGGCAGCTCGAAATTTCCCTACCGCGAAAAGGACTTCGTCCCCTACCGCAAAGTTCGGCGGATGGAGCGCGGACTCGCCGCCTATCTCGAGTCGATCGAGCATCCGCTCGGTCGATCCGAGTCACGGCGCTCGTCGGGCGCATCCGGCGCTCCGCACAAGAACGGTGTGTCGAAGTCGCGCTCGGATAGGGCGGAGTCGCGTGCGGAAAAAACGGACCGCGACGTCCAGGCGTCAGTGCGGTGACGCTGGCGCGACGCGCCGTCACCGCTACTTTGTTGTTTGTATCGTTGGCTATCCACGGTTGAAGCGCCCTCATGAGGAAGCCGGCAATTGGCGATCTCTCGGCCGAGCCCTTGCGCGCCGCGGGCCTCGATTCGGACGACGTCGCGGCGTGGGCGCGCGCGCGGCCGCACGTCAGTACGGCGTTCGCCGAGGATACTCCCGCCTTCGCGGAATTCTGGAATCGCTCGGCCGGGCTGCTTGCGCGGCTTCCTGACAAATCGCGGCGCAACGCGGCCGAACGCGCGGCGGCCGAGTTGATCGGCCTGCAGGCGCGGCAAGCGCGAACGGCGTTTCTCGCCGCCCACGCCGGAGAACTCTATGACGGCTTGACCGACGGACGATCGCGCTTCCTGCGGATCCATGAGCTCGTCGCCGCAGCGGCGCTTGCGGCGCCCGGGCTCGTGCCGAGCGCGAAGGAGATGGAGGCGGAAGGCAGGCTCCCGCTGCGCGACAAGAACGGGGTGGAGATCGACCAGGGCCTGTTCCTCTCCGCCGTGCTCGCCTCCGAGCGACACGGCCGCCATCTCTGCCATGCCATGCTGCTGCCGCTCCGCGAGGCCGTCGAGCTCGTGCCCCCGCTCGCCCGCGACGGCATCATCGACCTCGGAGGCGCGTCGGTCGCACGACACGGCGAGGCCAGCGTCGTCACGATGCGCAATCCGCGCCACCTGAACGCGGAGGATGAGACGACGCTGTCCGCCATGGCGACCTGCGTCGACCTCGCGCTGCTCGATGGTTCGACCAGCGTCGTCGTGCTGCGCGGCGGACGGGTTCAGCATGCGCGAGACGGGGACCGCCGCATCTTCGGCGCCGGCATCAATCTGACCCATCTCTATCGGGGGAGGATTCCTTTTCTCTGGTATATCGAGCGCGATCTCGGCTACGTGCACAAGATTTATCGCGGTCTCGCCGACCCGGAGATTCCGCCCGACGATGTGAGCGGCGAGACGCTCGAAAAGCCGTGGATCGCCGCCGTCGAGGGTTTCGCCATCGGCGGCCACTGCCAATTGCTGCTGGTGGCGGATTACATCATCGCCGAACGAGCCGCATTCCTGACCTTGCCCGCGCGCAAGGAAGGCATCATTCCCGGCATGGCCAATCTGCGGCTGCCCCGCTTTGTCGGCGACCGCATCGCGCGGCAGGCGATCCAGTACGAACGGCGAATCGATTGCGAAAAGCCGGA
>CAYGZV010000101.1:3557-4896 GCA_964354425.1 uncultured Rhodoplanes sp.
CGAGATCGCGCCGGATGAGCGGGCTCAGCTCTTCGCGCAGATCACGCCCGCCAATCGCTCGACGATCTGGCGCGCGCGAGCCGGCTTGGTGAGAATGGGAAAGGTCGACCACTCGTTCGGAAGGCTTTCGCCATCGAAATGTCCCGAGCAGAGTATAAAGGGCACGCCGCGGTCGATGAGAATGCGGGCGACCGACCAGATCTCGTCGGAGTTCAGTTTGATATCCAACAGAGCGCCCGACAAGGGCTCAGCCGCGGCGACCTGCTCGGCCTCGCTCAACGTCCCCACCGGCCCCGCCACTTCGGCCCCGGCATTCTGCAGGATACTGTCGACGGTCATGGCGAGCAGCGCATTGTCCTCGACGACGAGGATGCGCAGGCCGCGCAGCGGCTTGTCGGTCATTGCGGGGCCGTCGCCTCATCCGGACGCGGGAACGCGCGGACGAGTCGCTGCGCCTCCATCTCCAGCCGCCACATGAATCCTTCCAGCGCGAAATCCGAACTTATCTTGCCCTTGTGGGTCTTTGTCATCATTTCCCGGATCACGGTGGCGCCGAAGCCCATGCGGGTCGGCATCACGACGGGCGGTCCGCCCTGCTCCCTCCAGCTCATCTGAAAGATCGCCGTCGCGTTCGGCCCGATCATGACGCTCCAGTCGACCAGGATGCGCCCGGTCGGCGTCGACAGCGCCCCGTATTTCGAGGCGTTGGTCGCGAGCTCGTGCAGCACGAGCCCGAGATCCTGCGCCCCGTTCGGCTTGAGCATGAGCGACGGCCCGCTCAGCTCCAGGCGGGCGTCGGCATGGTCGAGAAACGGCTCCAACTGATCGCGGATCAGGTCTTCGAGATCCACGCCCTCCCACTCGCGCCTGACCAGCAGGTCGATCGAACGGCCGAGGCCGTCGACGCGCTGCGAGAGCCGTTCCTGGAACTCCTCGGCGTCGGTGGTGGTGCGCGACGTCTGCCACGCCATCGCCTGGACGACGGCGAGAACGTTCTTGGTGCGGTGCGACAGCTCGCGCATGATGAGGCGGATATGGCGCTCGCGCTCCTTGCGCGCGGTGATGTCGCGCATGATGCCGGTGAAGTAGCGCCGCCCCTCGACCGACCATTCCGTCAGCGCGAGGTCGAGCGCCACCAGCGTTCCATCCTTGCGCCGCCCCTCGACCTCACGGCCGGTATTGATCACCTTGCCCACGCCGGTCGCGAGATAGGACGTGATATAGGCGTCGTGACCCGATTGCACGGGCTCGGGCATCAGAATGCCGAGGTTCTTGCCGATCACCTCGTCGCGGCGGTAGCCGAAGATCCGTTCGGCCGACGGATTGAACGATTGGACGA
>CAYGZV010000101.1:4996-9560 GCA_964354425.1 uncultured Rhodoplanes sp.
GTCTTGGCGATGGCCGGAGTGAGCCGCCGCACCCGCAGGTCGTGATCGAGATAGATCACGCCGATATCGGTGCTCATGAGCAGGTGGTTCATGTCCATCGTGACTTCCACCAGCTCGTCGATCTTGCGCTGATGCTCGGCGCTCACCGTAAGCAGTTCTTCATTCACCGAGTTCAGCTCTTCGTTGGTCGATTGCAGCTCCTCATTGGCCGACATCAGCTCTTCGTTGGTCGCCTGTAGTTCCTCGTTGGTCGTCTCCATCTCCTCGATGGTCGACTGCAGGCTTTCCTCGGTCACGCGCAGCTCGTTCTCCAGATCGCGGATGCGCTCCTTGTAGAGCTCGATCGTGCCGATCGACTCCATTCTCGCTTTGGTCTTCTTGCTGGCGCCTTCCTTAGGCCCGGCGATCTCGGCAAAGGTGACCATGCAATACTCTTCGTCCTGCCAGTCGGACGTATCGAGCCGCTCCACCGTCACCTTGAACGTCTTCTCGCCCTCCTGGCCCAGCCGGCAATTGACGCGGCGAACGAATGGCGCCGTGTTGCGCCCGCGCATGCGCTCCAGCCCGGTGCTGATCGTGTGGCGCAGCTCCTCGGCTGCGGCATTGGTAATGAGCGGGGAGAAGCGCCCGCCCTTGAATTCCAGGTATTTGTTTGCGTCGCCGAACACATGCAGGATCGTGCCGTCGCGCGCGACAAGCACCCCGGCCGGCGCGAACCGATCGAGGATCGCGTCATAGGCCTTGGCGAGCCCGCGCCGCGGCGGCGCGCCTTTGGCTGGGCCGGCCGCGCGGCTGGGCGCCAACGGAAACGGCAGGTCCGGGTTCAGCGCCGGCTCGTCGCGCAGCGGGGCGGACGGCAACAATCGCAGCGATTCGCGCAGGCGCACATCGCGCAGCTTGCGGAAAATGCGCCAGTGCTGGTCGACCGCGCCGAACTCGTCGCTCAGCTCGCCCACGGTCTCGCTCGGCCCGAGAAACAGAATTCCATTCCGATCGAGCGCGAAATGGAACAGCATCAGCGCCATGCGCTGCGCCACCTCGTCGAAATAGATCAGCAGGTTGCGGCAGCTGACCAGGTCCATCCGGGTGAAGGGCGGATCCTTGAGCAGGTTGTGCGCGCTGAAGACCACGAAGCGCCTCAGCTGCGGCTTGACCTGATATTGGCCGCCATTGAAGTCGAAATAGCGCTCCAGCAATTCCGGATCGAGCGATTCGGCGATCGCCTCGCCATAGACGCCGCGGCCGGCCCGCTCGAGGGCGGGACGGTAGATGTCGGTCGCAAACACCTTGGCGTTGAGTTCGATGCGTTCCTTGCGCGCATATTCCTTCAGCGAGATCGCGATCGAATAGGCTTCCTCGCCCGTCGCGCAGCCGGGCACCCAAACTCGCACCTGGCGCTTCGCCGACATGTTCGCCATGATCTTGGGAAGCGCTTTTTCCGCAAGCACGCTGAAGGCCTCGGGATCGCGGAAATAAGACGTGACCCCGATCAACAGATCCTTGCTCAGGAGGTCGATTTCGTCCGGCTCCCGCGCCAGCTTCGCCGCGTAGGTCGCAAGATCGTCGATATGCGCCATCTCCGCGCGGCGGCGGATCCGACGCCCGACCGTCGATTTCTTGTAGTAGCCGAAATCGGTGCCGCACCGCCGCTGCAGCAGTTGCAGAATCTGACGCTCGGGATCGACCAAGCGGCCGTCGTCGACCGGCTCGTCGGCAAGGGGCAGCGTGTCGCCGTTGAGAATGCGCTGGACGAGACGCGGCAATTGCTTAGGCGGCGCGGACGAACTCGCGAGATTCCGCTCGATGAGCGATCGCGGCATGCTGTCGAACCGCGCCGTCGCCGGGTCCTGCGCGAGCACCATGCCGCCTGCGTCGCGGATCGCCGCGGCCCCCAGGGTTCCGTCGGTGCCGGTGCCGGAGAGGATGACGGCGATCGCCTTGTCGGTCTGGTCGCGCGCAAGCGACTTCAGGAAGGCGTCGATCGGGAAGTTCAGATGAGTCTTCTTGTCCTCCTGTTTCAGGAGCAGAAGACCTTGCTGGATGATCAGCGTCTGCTGCGCCGGCCGCAGGTAGACCACATTCGGCTCAACCGCGAGTCCGCCCTTTGCAGCGCGGATACGCATGCGCGTGCGGCGGGCGAGCAGTTCGTCCATCACGGACGGGAAATCCGGCGACAGATGCTGGATGATGACGAAGGCGGCCCCGCTTTCGGGCCCCATCGCCTCGAAGAACAGCTCCAGCGCCTCGAGCCCGCCGGCCGAGGCGCCGATCGCCACGATGGGGATCGAGGTTCGCAGTCTCGGCGAGACTTTGATTTCCGCCGCGGCGTTCGTCTCCAGCGGCGCCGCGTGGCTGCCGGGCCGCTCGGCCGGGTTGACTTTCTTGGCCTTGCTATCGCGAGCGCGTTCGGTCTTGCGGGGCATCTGTTGTCGTCCCGTGAGTTCGCAAAGCACATGGGTGAGACGGATCGATCCGAGCCGCCGAACGCTACGCATACAAACGATAGCTCGCCGCCGGCGACTGACGCGACAGGTGGGCCTATAACGGGTTTCCGAGGCCGACGATACGTTGCCGCCGCCCTTGTTTCCAGCCCTTGGACCAGGCCATCACGCCGGTGTGTCGCTGCGTGAGTATGTGATTCGGATCATGGTGCGGCGTTTTCGCGCGCCGAAGCGCGATTCTGCGCGTTCACGCCGCTCACCATCGCGTTACAACTCGGTCACGGCGAAGAGGCTGGCGTTCCCCCCCGCCGCTGCGGTGTTGACGGTCACGGTCTGCTCGAGCACGAACCGCCGCAGATAGTTCGGGCCGCCGGCCTTCGGCCCGGTGCCCGACAGTCCGCCGCCGCCGAATGGCTGGACGCCGACCACCGCGCCGATCATGTTTCGGTTCACATACACGTTGCCATGCGGAAGGCGCGCAATGATGTGGTCGATCGTCGCGCCGATGCGCGAATGAACCCCGAGCGTGAGAGCGTAGCCGTTCGCGGCAAGATCGGCCAAGACCTCGTCGAGCGCGTCGGCGCGATAGCGCACAATGTGCAAGACCGGTCCGAACACTTCCTCCTTCAGGTCGCGCGCGCGGTCAAGGTCGATGATCGTGGGCGGCGCGAAGGTTCCGGCGGTCGGCAAGGGCCGCACCCGATCGGCGCGAAACAGCACCCGGCCTTGTCCGTCCATCTCGGCGATCCAGCGATCGAGCCTTGCTTTCGCGTCCGCATCGATCACCGGCCCGACATGGGTTGCAACCTCGCGCGGATCGCCGATCCGCAACTCGCGCGCGGCGCCGGCGATCATGTCGATCACCGAGGTCGCGATATCGTCCTGCAGGCACAGAAGCCGCAACGCCGAGCAGCGCTGGCCGGCCGACCTGAAGGCGGATGCAAGGACGTCGTCGGTCAATTGCTCGGGAAGCGCGCTCGCATCGGCGATCATCGCGTTGATGCCGCCGGTCTCGGCGATGAGCGGGACGATCGGCCCGTCCCTTTCGGCGAGCGCCCGGTTGATCTTGCGCGCCGTCTCGGTCGAGCCGGTGAAGACGACGCCCGCGGCGCGCGGATCGCGCACGAGCAGGTCGCCGATGCGGCCATCCCCCGGCACGAGATGGAGCGCGCTCGCCGGCACGCCCGCTGCGTGGAAAAGCCGCACGGCGGCGGCCGCGACAAACGGCGTCTGCTCGGCCGGTTTCGCCACCACGGCGTTGCCGGCGACGAGCGCCGCCGCGATCTCGCCCGTGAAGATCGCAAGCGGAAAATTCCACGGACTGATGCAGACGAAGACTCCGCGGGCGCGATAACGCAGCTCGTTGTTCTCCCCGGTCGGCCCCGGCATCGCTTCCGGCATCAAGCTCCGCCGCGCCTCGGCCGCGTAATAGCGGCAGAAATCCGCCGCTTCGCGCACCTCCGCCACGCAATCATCAAGCGTCTTGCCGCCCTCGGCCTGCAGGAGCGCGATCAACGCGCCCCGGTCCGCCTCGATCGCGTCCGCCGCGCGCTCGATCGCCTCCGCCCGCTCCCCGACGGGCGTCGCGCTCCACGCCGCAAGGCCCGCCTGCGCCGCGGCCATAGCGGAAATGACGATCGCCTCGTCGCCTTCGATTACGGAACCGAGGGGCGCGCCGTCGATCGGAGAAAACATGCTCCGCAAATGTCCGGGAAGCGCGACGCCGTCGACGAGCGGAGCGGCCGCCGGTTCCGGCAGGCGGATTTCGGCGAGCAGCGCATCGAGGCTTGCCGCGTGCCCGAACTCGACGCCCAGCGAGTTGCGCCGATCCTTGTAGATGTGAGCCGGCAGCGGGATTTTGGCGTGGCGGGCGGCGTCCGGCGATCGCAGCGTCACCTGCGGCCGCTCGAGAATCCTCGCGATGGGCACGTCCGGATCGGCGGCGACCGACACGAAGGAGGTGTTCGCGCCGTTTTCCAGCAAGCGCCGCACCAGATAGGCGAGGAGATCGCGATGGCCGCCGACCGGCGCATAGATGCGGCAGGCCGCCTGCGGCTCTTCGGCGCGCAGCGCCATGAACAGCCGCTCGCCCATCCCGTGCAGGCGCTGGAACTCATAGCCCT
>CAYGZV010000102.1:0-2093 GCA_964354425.1 uncultured Rhodoplanes sp.
AAAACAGGTTCGCCGCCATCACGGTCCATTACAAGAAACATCTCGACGGGGGCGGGAGGGGTATAGGCCAGGGCTTCATTCCGTTCCTGCAGAGCCGCGGCATGCCGAAACAGCGGCGTGTGTTCGAGTGGTGCGCCGGCCCGGGCTTCATCGGCTTCTCCCTGCTCGCGCACGACCTGTGCGAGACCCTCTGCCTCGCCGACATCAATCCGGAAGCGGTCGCGGCCTGCCGAAGCACGGTCGAGGCCAACCGGCTGTCCGACCGCGTCTCGGTCTATCAGTCCGACAATCTCAAGGACATTCCGGCGAGCGAGCGCTGGGACCTCGTCGTGTCCAACCCGCCGCACTTCGCCGACGACTATATTCTCGGCGAACGCACCGACGAATATCGCGGCGACCGGCGCGCGCATGATCCGGATTGGCGCATTCATCGGGAGTTCTTCGCCACGGTCGCGCCCTTTCTCGGCACGGGCGGGGTGATCATTCTGCAGGAGAACAATGCCGGCTCCACGGCGGAGACGTTCCGCGGCATGGTCGAGCAGGCGGGCCTCGAAATCCTGTTCGTGCAGGGCGGCTGCCCCGAGCGCACCGCGGATGGCCGCATCTACTATCTCGGGATCAAGCGGGCCGGCGATGCTGCGCCGGCTTGGGCAAGGCCGCTCTGACGCCGTCCTTCGCTTGATTGCTTCGCGCTGCCCCCTCCCGCGCGGGGTTGGGGAGTCGCGTGGCAGCCGGGCGGGCGCAGGGCGGGAGCGTCATCCGAAGGTCGGGTTCCCCGCGGCTTTGCCGCGGCCCGGGGCGATGCTATACGACCCCCGCCCGGCAACCGGGCCCCCCTGACATCGGCCTGTCTCCACCAGACGCAAGCGGAGCATTCATCTCATGGCGAAGATCAAGGTGAAGAACCCCGTCGTCGAGCTCGACGGCGACGAGATGACCCGCATCATCTGGAAGCTGATCAAGGACAAGCTGATCCACCCGTATCTCGACGTCGAGCTTCTCTACTACGATCTCGGCATCGAGCACCGCGACGCGACCGACGACCGGGTGACGGTGGACGCCGCCGAGATGATCAAGAAGGTCGGCGTCGGGGTGAAATGCGCGACCATCACGCCGGACGAGGCCCGGGTGAAGGAGTTCAAGCTGAAGGCGATGTACCGCTCGCCCAACGGCACCATCCGCAACATTCTCGGCGGCGTGATCTTCCGCGAGCCGATCATCTGCCGGAACGTGCCGCGGCTGGTGCCGAGCTGGACGCAGCCCATCATCATCGGCCGCCACGCCTATGGCGATCAGTACCGCGCTACCGACATCAGAGTGCCGGCCGGGGCCAAGCTCACGCTGAGCTATGTGGTGAACGGCAAGGAGACGAAGCACGAGGTGTTCGAGTTCCCGGATTCGGGCGTCGCCATGGCGATGTACAATCTCGACGACTCGATCCGCGACTTCGCCCGCGCCTCGTTGAATTACGGGCTTGCGCGCAACTATCCCGTCTACCTGTCGACCAAGAATACGATCCTCAAAGTCTATGACGGCCGCTTCAAGGATATTTTCCAGGAGGTGTTCGAAACGGAGTTCAAGGCGGCGTTCGACCAGCACAAGCTCACCTACGAGCATCGGCTGATCGACGACATGGTCGCAAGCGCGCTGAAATGGCCCGGCGGCTATGTGTGGGCGTGCAAGAACTACGATGGCGACGTGCAGTCGGACACCGTGGCGCAGGGCTTCGGCTCGCTCGGCCTGATGACCTCGGTGCTGATGACGCCGGACGGCCAGATCGTCGAGGCGGAGGCCGCGCACGGCACCGTCACGCGCCACTATCGCCAGCACGAAAAGGGGCAGGAGACCTCGACCAATTCGATCGCGTCGATCTTCGCCTGGACGCGCGGGCTCGCGCACCGCGCCAAGCTCGACGACAATGCGGATCTCGCCCGCTTCGCCGCGACGCTCGAGAAGGTCTGCGTCGACACGGTGGAGGCGGGCGACATGACGAAGGACCTCGCGCTGCTGATCGGGCCCGAGCAGAAATTTCTCTCGACCACGGGTTTCCTCGACAAGATCGACGAGAACCTGCAGAAGGCGATGGCCTAGCG
>CAYGZV010000102.1:2193-6818 GCA_964354425.1 uncultured Rhodoplanes sp.
ATAAACTGGGGAGGACATCATGCGCGCCTCGTTTCGTCTCGCCTTTGCCGTCCCATTACTCGCGTCTGTGCTTGCCGGCGCGGCGCTCGCCCAGCTTTCCGCGGCGCTCGACGCGCCGGGAGAAGCGCCCGTGTTGAAACTGCATGCCGCGGGCGCGCAGGTCTACGAGTGCAAAGCCGACGCCGACGGCAAGCTCGCCTGGACGTTCCGCGAGCCGGTCGCGACCTTGATGATCGAGGGCAATACCATCGGCCGGCATTACCGCGGTCCGACCTTCGAGCACATCGACGGCGGCGCGGTCGTGATCAAGCCGATCGCAAGCATGCCGTCGCCCGACGGCAAGAGCATTCCCTGGCTCAAGGCGGAGGTCGTGGACAAGCGCGGCACGGGCGTGCTTTCGGAGGTCACGACGGTCCAGCGCATCAATACGCAAGGCGGCGCGCTGCAGGGCCCGTGCGAGCAGGCGGGCGCCGTGCAGGGGTCGGCGTATACGGCGGACTATGTTTTTCTGCGCAAGGGCTCGTGAGGCGCGGCGCGCAGTTTGATCGAGCGCCGCTCACTCCGGCGGCTGCTCGGTGCCCTGGGCAAGCTCTTCCGCCACCATGTCGCCCTTGCGGGAGAAGATGTCCGCGCCGATGCGTTCGCGCACCACGGCATGGACGCTGTCGGCGATGTGCGGATTCCGCTCCATCAACCCGTGCAGGTCGCCGCCGTCGAGCACGAGCAGATTGACGCGGGTAAGCGCGGTGACGGTGGCCGATCGGCGCGAGCGCCGCAGCACCGCGATCTCGCCGAAGAAATGGCCCGGGCCGAGCGTCACGCGCCGATTCTTGAGGTCGATGTCGACCGCCCCGCGCGCGATGAAATACATGGAATGCGCCGGCTCGCCACGCCGCACCACGATGGACCCGGGCTCGACCACCTGGGCGCGCAACAGCCGCATGATGCCGGCGATTTCGGCGGCGTCCAGTTCGGCGAACAGCGGAACGCGCGCCACCATGCCCCAGGTGACGACGAAATCGCGGCGGTGGATTTCCTCGGCGAAGGCGGTCGCGATGATGCCGACCGGAAGCGCGATCATCACGATCGCGGCGAGGATGGTGACGCTCGCGATCATCTTGCCGAGCACGGTCACCGGCACGACGTCGCCATAGCCGATCGTGCCGAGCGTCACGAACGCCCACCAGATCGCGTCGGGCAGAGTGCCGAGCTTGTCCGGCTGCACGTGGCGCTCGGCGAGATGCATAAGCGCCGCGGAGAACAGCGTCGCGCCCAAGAAGATCACGAGGCAGGCGAGCAGGGCGCGCCGCTCGGCATAGAGCGCGTCGCCGAGCGAACGCATGCCGGGCGAATAGCGCGCGAGCTTGAAGAAACGCACGATCCGGAACACGAGGACGACACGCAGGTCTTCCGGCACCGCGAAGGCGAACCAGAACGGCAGCACCGCGAGCAGGTCGATGATCCCGACCGGGCTCGTGATGAACCTCCAGCGCGCCTGCATGGGGGAGAGCTTGCGGTAGAGGGCGTGGTCCGGGGCCACCCAGATTCTGAGGAAATACTCGGTCGAGAACACCGCGAGCGAAAACAGCTCCACGAATCGGAATAGCGGCCGGTAGGATTGGGCGAGCGCCGGCACGGATTCGAGGATCACCGCGACCAGATTGATGATGATGAGGAGGATCAGGAACCGGTCGATGGTCAGGCTCGCGCGATCGGAGGCCGTCCCATACTCCAGGAGCTCGCAGAGGCGACGCCGCAATTCGAGAGCGCGCTTGGCGTGCCCGCGCATGGTTCGCTCCCTCCTTCCGGAGCGTTGATCCTGCGGGCGAGCGGAACGAGGCGTCACCCTTCGCCGATCGCGCTCGCAATGGCTTCGAGCGCGGCGTCGGCCTTGGAGCCGTCCGGACCGCCCGCCTGCGCCATGTCCGGGCGGCCGCCGCCGCCTTTGCCGCCGAGCGCCTCCGCGCCCTTGCGCACGAGATCGACCGCGTTGAACCGTGCGGTGAGGTCGCTGGTCACCCCGACCACGACGCCCGCCTTGCCCTCGCCGGTGACGCCGACGATCGCGACGACGCCCGAACCCACCTGCTTCTTGCCTTCGTCGGCGAGGCTCTTCAAGTCCTTGATGTCGATGCCGGACACTGCGCGGGCGAACAGCTTGACATCGCCGACCGTGCGGACGCCGTCGGCGGCGCCCGCGCTCGCGCCGCCGCCCATCGCGAGCCGGCGCTTGGCGTCGGACAGCTCCCGTTCCAGCCGCTTGCGGTCCTCGATGAGCGCGCCGACCCGCTCGGGCGTCTCTTCGAGCGGGGCCTTGAGCTCGGCCGAGACGGCCTTCGCGAGCTGGGCGACGGCGTTGCCGTGCTTGCGGGCGGCGCGCCCGGTCAGCGCCTCGATGCGCCGCACGCCGGCTGCGACCGCGCTCTCGGTCACGACCGAGATGACGCCGATATCGCCGGTGCGCCGCACATGCGTGCCGCCGCACAATTCGACCGACCAGCCCATGGCGTTGCCGCCGGTCTCGCCCATGGCGACGACGCGCACCTCGTCGCCGTATTTCTCGCCGAACAGCGCGCGCGCCCCGGACCCGATCGCGTCGTCCACCGTCATCAAATGGGTGGTGACGTCGGAATTCTGCAGCACCATGTCGTTGGCGATGTCTTCGACCCGTTCCAGCTCGTCGCCGGAAATCGGCTTGGGATGCGAGAAGTCGAAGCGCAGCCGGTCGGGCGCAACCAGCGAGCCCTTCTGCGCCACGTGATCGCCCAGCACCTGCCGCAGCGCCTCGTGCAGAAGGTGGGTGGCCGAATGGTTGCGGCGGATATCGGTGCGCCGGGCATGGTCGACATCAAGCGTGAGCGCGAGATCGCGCCGCAACGCGCCTTCCTCGACCACCCCGGTATGCACGAAGACGCCGCCCGCCTTTTTGTGCGTGTCGGTGACCCGGAAGCGCACGCCGTCGGTCGTCATCAGTCCCGTGTCGCCGATCTGGCCGCCCGACTCGCCGTAGAACGGGGTCTGGTTGAGAACGACCGCGCCGGTCTCGCCCTGCTTCAGGCCCTTGACCTCGCGGCCGTCGCGCACGAGCGCGAGAACGACGCCCTCCGCGCTTTCAGTGTCGTAGCCGAGGAACTCGGTCGGCCCGACCTTCTCGCGCAGGCCGAACCACAGCGCCTCCGTGGCGGCTTCGCCCGAGCCCGACCAGGACGCCCGCGCCATTTCGCGCTGGCGCTCCATGGCGGAATCGAACGCCCCCACATCGACCTCGATGCCGCGCAGGCGCAGCGCGTCCTGGGTGAGGTCGAGCGGAAAGCCGAAGGTGTCATATAGCGTGAAGGCGACCTCGCCCTTGAGCCTGTCGCCATGCGCGAGCTCGCGGCTCTCCTCCTCGAGGATCGCGAGGCCGCGCTCCAGCGTCTTGCGGAACCGCGTCTCCTCCAGCTTCAGCGTCTCGGCGATCAGCGCCTCGGCGCGGAGAAGCTCGGGATAGGCCTGGCCCATCTCGCGCGCGAGCGTCGGCACGAGCTTCCACATCAGCGGTTCGCGCGCGCCGAGCAGCTCGGCATGGCGCATCGCGCGCCGCATGATCCGGCGCAGCACATAGCCGCGCCCCTCGTTGGAGGGCAGCACCCCATCGGCGATCAGGAAGGCGCTCGCGCGCAGATGGTCGGCGATGACCCGGTGCGAGGCCTTCAGCGGCCCGTCCGCCTCGACGCCGGTCTTGTCGACCACCGCCTGGATGAGCGCGCCGAACAGGTCGATCGCGTAATTGTCGTGCGTGCCCTGCAGCACCGCGGCCATGCGTTCGAGGCCCATGCCGGTGTCGATCGAGGGCTTGGGCAGTTCGAGCCGCCGGCCTTCGGCGAGCTGCTCGTACTGCATGAATACGAGGTTCCAGATCTCGATGAAGCGGTCGCCGTCGGCGTCCGCCGAGCCCGGCGGGCCGCCGGCGATGTGTTCGCCGTGGTCGTAGAAAATCTCCGAGCAGGGACCGCACGGGCCGGTGTCGCCCATCGCCCAGAAATTATCGGACGACGCGATGCGGATGATGCGCCGGTCGGGCAGGCCGGCGATCTTCTTCCACAGGTCGAAGGCCTGGTCGTCCTCGGCGAAGACGGTGATGACCAGCCGTTCCGCCGGAAGCCCGAACTCCTTGGTGATCAGCTCCCAGGCGAGCTCGATCGCGCGCTCCTTGAAATAGTCGCCGAAGGAGAAGTTCCCCAGCATCTCGAAGAAGGTGTGGTGGCGCGCGGTGTAGCCGACATTGTCGAGATCGTTGTGCTTGCCGCCGGCGCGCACGCATTTCTGCGCGGAGACGGCGCGCGCATAGGGGCGCTTCTCCAGTCCGGTGAAGACGTTCTTGAACTGCACCATGCCGGCATTGGTGAACATCAGGGTCGGGTCGTTGCGCGGCACGAGCGGGGAGGAGGGCACGATCTCGTGCCCGTTCTTGTGGAAATAGTTCAGGAATGCCGACCTGATGTCGTTGACGCCGCTCATCGCCTCTCGCTTGGCCTGAAAACCTGGCCCGCGCGCGGAGCGTCCGCCCGGACCCGAAACTTGTCTCGGGGCTTATGTAACGACGGGCTTGCACGCTGTCCAGGAAAGCGGCGGGTCGGCCGCGG
>CAYGZV010000102.1:6918-9461 GCA_964354425.1 uncultured Rhodoplanes sp.
GCTTATGTAACGACGGGCTTGCACGCTGTCCAGGAAAGCGGCGGGTCGGCCGCGGGCGGCGGCCGCGCCGGCAGAGCCGCGCCGGCGTCCGCTCCGCCCGTTGCGCTACGTGTCTGCCCCACGCGTTGCGCTACGTGTCTGCCCGCCGTTGCGCTGCGTGTCTGCCCGCCGTTGCGCTGCGCGCAACCCCCTCCCGCGCTTGCGGGGGAGAGATGGGGAGGGGGCAAGCGAGCCATATCCGAACCGCGCCTCACCTCCGCCTGAACACCCAGAAATCACTTCGCCGCGGCGTA
This sequence comes from uncultured Rhodoplanes sp., assembly GCA_964354425.1. Taxonomy (GTDB): domain Bacteria; phylum Pseudomonadota; class Alphaproteobacteria; order Rhizobiales; family Xanthobacteraceae; genus Rhodoplanes. Next base: position 7,212 of record CAYGZV010000102.1, read on the forward strand.
CGCCCCCACCCGCTGCATTGCGCGCAATCACCCCCGCTCGCGGGGGAGGGATGGGGAGGGGGGCGCGCGTGATCACTCGGCGTCGTCCTCCTCCGCCTCGCCGTCGGCGGCGAGGATCTGGTCGGCGATGAGGCCCGCATTCTGGCGCACGGCCGCCTCGATCTTGCCCGCGATTTCGGGGTTCGCGCGCAGAAAGGCCTTGGCGTTTTCCCGGCCCTGGCCGATGCGCTGGCTGTCATAGGAGAACCAGGCGCCCGATTTCTCGACGATGCCCGCCTTCACGCCGAGATCGATGATCTCGCCCAGCTTGGAGACGCCCTCGCCATACATGATGTCGAACTCGACCTGCTTGAACGGGGGCGCGAGCTTGTTCTTCACCACCTTCACGCGGGTCTGGTTGCCGGTCACCTCGTCGCGCTCCTTGATCGCGCCGATGCGGCGGATGTCGAGGCGCACGGAGGCGTAGAATTTCAGCGCATTGCCGCCGGTCGTGGTTTCCGGCGAGCCGTACATCACGCCGATCTTCATGCGGATCTGGTTGATGAAGATCACCATCGTGTTGGAGCGGCTGATCGAGGCGGTGAGCTTGCGCAGCGCCTGGCTCATCAGGCGCGCCTGCATGCCGGGCTGGACGTCGCCCATCTCGCCTTCGAGCTCGGCGCGCGGCACGAGGGCTGCGACCGAATCGATCACCAGCACGTCGATGGCGCCCGAGCGCACCAGCGTGTCGGCGATTTCGAGCGCCTGCTCGCCGGTGTCCGGCTGCGAAATCAGCAGGTCCTCGAGATTGATCCCGAGCTTGCGCGCATAGATCGAATCGAGCGCGTGCTCGGCGTCGATGAAGGCGCAGATGCCGCCCTTCTTCTGCGCCTCGGCGACGCAGTGGAGCGCGAGCGTGGTCTTGCCGGAGGATTCCGGGCCGAAAATCTCGACCACGCGCCCGCGCGGCAGGCCGCCGATGCCGAGCGCGATGTCGAGGCCGAGCGAGCCGGTCGAAATGGTCTCCACCTCGATCGGCTTGGCCGACTTGCCGAGCCGCATGATCGAGCCTTTGCCGAACGCCCGCTCGATCTGCGTGAGGGCGGCGTCGAGCGCCTTCGACTTGTCCATGGAGGAACCTTCAACGACACGGAGCGCGGGCTGGACCATTCGTTCCTCCTATAGACCAAAGATTTGGCCGACCGACAACGCGGGCGGCCGCGCGAAACACACGCAGCAATGACGCGGGCGACGACACGCACGACCACTCGGGACAACAACACCGGCGGCGACGGCACTCACGACCACTCGGGACGCGACGCCGGCGCAACACGCAGGATACGCGGCGCATAACGCGGACAACACGCAGGGCACGCGAACGCACGCCTCGGGCAACAATGACGACGATCGTGCGCGACAACGATGGCGATCACGCGCAAAACGCCCCGGGGCGAGGACGCTCAGGCGCGCAGCGCATATTCCCTGCTGCGAGCGCCGCCGCCTGCGATCCTCTTACCTGCAGACAATGTACACGCTTTGTTCACTGTTCGCAATATGTTCTTTGACGAGGTGGGGTGCTGTCCTAATTCGACCCCAAGTGTCCTAATTTATTTTCAGAGTGTCCTGATTTGACCAGAATGATTATTCGTTATTGTTTATTGCTTCTCCTTACAGCGGCCAGAGCCCCACACCCTCTGCTACTTTCACGGGCAAGCCCCAGAGAGCCCCATTTCGCGAGCGGGGCTCTTTGTCTTTTTAGGCCGCCTCAGTTGGCGGCTTTCTTTATGATGTCCCTTGGAGGTCGATTTTCATTTCCTCGAGTACGTCATCATAAATCTACTAACTCAAGCCGGGAAGCGTGTCTCGACCTTGGAACAATAAACGGGCTGCGACGTTGACCACCCAGCGGATAAGCCCGGCCTGCGGCCAGCGCGACTCCCCAAAGAGCCCCGTTTCGCGAGCGGGGCTCTTTGCATTTTTGGACCTCAGCCGGTCGTGACCCAATCGCTTTGCCGGCTGACGTTCCAAGCCGTGGACGGAGGCACGAACACGCATCCGTCTCGTCGTCATCATCCGCGCAAGCGCAAGCGGATGATCGAGTAACCGCTGCATCGACGCGTTCACGCCAGCGCGACATGGATGACTGGATGCCCGGCTTGCGCGGAGCATGACGATCGACCGCTGGGTCGAGCGCGCGGCTGACCGGCGTCATGCGCCCGATCGCAGATGATCCTTCAGCGTGCGGTGGTCTGCCGCGTCCGGCCGCGCACG